>JAAYLV010000080.1 GCA_012521755.1 Bacillota bacterium
CAGCCCGAGGCTGGCCCCAGTATGAGCTGGGCATCACCGAAAACAGCCCGGCCAATTGGGGTATTCCGCCCATTACCGAGTGGACTTGGCCTCCCCACGAGAAAGCGGCCAATGTAAGGCCGTGGCCGGCCATCGCGGAAGAGCTGTATGCAAAGGAGCTGGCCAAATACAACGAATAGCCCAGTCTAGTCCGCAGACACCCGGGACGGCCCGTGGGCCGTCCCTTCCACCCTTGTTGTGCGAACCATGGCAAGAAAGGGGAGCGATTGATGGCCCAACAGCCCACGTCTCAGAAGGAGCGCAATGATGATTATTATTGGCCAGTAGGAGACTTTGTCGGTCCCATCTTGTTTATAGCCATGGCCATCTTCTTCATCGTCGGCGGGCTGAGGATGCCGACCCGGGGAGCAAGCGGCTTCGTTACCGCCGCGGGCTTCACCCCCGTACTCCTCGGGAGCATCGTTATAGTGCTCAACCTGCTCTTGATGTACCTGATCCTTAAAGGTTACGGGTACCGTTCGGTGATAGGATGGGCGAGAAGCTGGATGCAAGATGAACTCACCAGGCGCTGGTTTGTCCTGACCTTGATCATAGGCGGTTATGTACTGATGGTTGGACGGGTGCCTTTCGTCCTTGCCAACGCCATCTTCTTTGCCGTCGTCTTTTCTTATATGCGTGCTGGCAACAGGGGGCAGATCGTCTTGTACACAGTCGTCAGCTCAGTCATTGTTGCCATCATAGTCCCGTGGCTGTTTGCCCTGCCTGTGCCCTAGGGGGGTCTTGGCATGGGGAATTTAGATTCTAGCGGGAGGGACGGTTCATGAATTGGGATATCCTCACCCAGGAATGGTCGCTGCTTCCCCAAATGGCCTGGTCGGTCCTGACCAGCCCCCTCACCCTCATTTCCCTGGTTGTCGGAGGCTTCCTGGGACTAATAGGGGGAATATTGCCGGGCGTCTCGGCGGTAATGGCCATGACTCTCATGCTCGGCCTAGTATTCCGACTGCCGGTTGATGCGGGCATGGGCCTGTTGATCGGTATCTATTCCGCGGCGATCTATGGAGGCAGCCTCACTGCCATCTTGCTCAATATTCCGGGCACCCCGGCCGCCGCGGCCACGGTCCTCGATGGACATCCCATGGCGAGGAAGGGACAGGCGCGGGAGGCCATCGGGGCTGCTACGTGGGCGAGCTTCGTCGGCGAGGTCGGAGGTGAAATAGGCACTTTCTTGCTCCTGCCCTTCGTCGCCGTCGTGGCTTTGAAGCTAGGCGACTGGGAGGTCTTCTTGGTTTCCTTGATGGGCATTACCCTGGCGGGAGCCCTGGGGGCCAAGACGCCCCTTAAGGGCTGGATCTCTGCCTTCGTCGGTTTTCTCATCGCCATGATCGGCACCGACCCCATCTGGGGCGTTTTCCGGTACGGTTATACACCGGAACTCATGCGGGGCATCGAGTTCATCCCCGTTCTCATCGGTCTTTTTGGACTCACCGAGGTCTTTTGGGTCCTCAGGGAGAAGGTGCCTTATCAGCTGGTGGAAGATCCCGGCCGCATGATTTGGCCTAAAGGTGTCCTTAGAAAACATTTTGACGTAGTCCTTCGCTCTATCGTGATTGGCATCGGCATCGGCATCGTGCCGGGGGTCGGCGAGTCTGTTTCACCGTGGGTGGCCTATGATACAGCTAAGCGGACATCGAAGGAGCCGGAGAAATTTGGCACCGGCTATATCCCGGGCATCATCGCTCCAGAAGTTGCCAACAACGCAACATCGGGCGGAGCCTTGATCCCCATGTTCGTCCTCGGCATTCCGGGGAGCGGCACCACGGCTGTGCTCATGGCCGCCTTGTTCATGTACGGCGTGCGCCCGGGGCCCCTCTTAATCGTTGAGCACCCTGGGTTCATTGCCAAGACCATCTTCCTTTTCTGGATGTCGGCGGTTGTTTTCCGGCTTCTATCTTGGTACCTTTCCTCGTTTGTCATCCGCGTCTTGTCCATCAAACGAGAAGTCATATTGCCCATCGCCGTTGCCCTTGGCGTAGTTGGTGCCTGGGGTACGGGCTTTACCACCTTCGATGTTGGCGTCATGTTCATCGTCGGTGTAGTCGGGTATCTCATGCGCCTGCGGGGCTATCCGATGGCGCCCATGGTCCTAGGCGTGCTGGTCGGCCCCATCGCCGACTATTCCCTGCGTCGGGCGATATTGACCTATCAGGACAATCTATTTGCCATGTTCACCCGGCCGATCGCCGTGGTCCTGACGGTCTTTTGGATCGCTATGCTCTTCAGCCAGTTCCGGTTGGCGGAGAAATCATTCTTCCAGATACCAACGCGCGAGACAGCGAAGGAAAGCGAATGAGGCGTTCCAGCGCTCACTCATCTTGTAATTAGGTGTTTGTACTAGAAATGAGGTCCCCTCTCATCAGCGGAGAGGGGATTTATCATAGCGGGCAAAGCCATGCAGCGGAGCAGGACGTTACCCTGATGGAATCAAATCCACCTTCTTGACAAACCGGGCGTAGGCGGTGTTTCCTTCCACCGCGACGACCCGGTACAATTTGTTTTCCCGGGTGATGAGTTCATCGCCCACGGTAACGGGGATGCTGGAGATGTAGGCGAGGGGAGTGTCCGTCTCCAAGTCAACGATGACATAGTAGGGGAACTCGGGCAGTTGGGGTCGTCGTTCCTTGACCAACACCAAAGGTCTGATGACCAGGGCGAAAATGAGCAAGAGGGCTAGGGCGAGGATGATCAAAGCGGCAGTTCGCAAGGGCGTTCCCTACTTTTCAGTGATAGTCGTATCTAGTATTCCCCCGGGAAGTCCATCATGTCCATGGGAATCGACATAAAGACGGATTGATTGGGCAGGCTACCGATTGACAAAGGGGGCAAGGGTCGTTATGATATTACTGATTATAGAAGTAATATTGGGGGCGGGGAGATGGAACTTACCCGCAAAGCGGAGTATGCGATAGCAGCACTAGTTGATTTGGCCTCCCAGGAGAAGGGCGCCTTCACCCTGTCGAGGGAGATCGCCAAAAGGCAGCGCATTCCTTCCAATTTCATTCCCCAGATCATGGCTACTTTAAGTCGCAAGGGCTGGGTGGAGGGAGTCCGGGGTTCGGGGGGCGGAGTGCGCCTGCGGGTTCCGCCGGAGGAGATAAACATTACCCAGGTCATCGAACTGATGGAAGGTCCGATTGCCTTGACCAAGTGCCTCGTTTCCGACGGCACCTGCAGCAATGAAAGCAAATGCGTCCTGCGGGGACTTTGGGCCAAAGCCCAGGCCCGGATGCTGGAAGTCCTCGATGGAACAACCATCGCGGATTTGGCCGAGGCGAAAAGATCCCTAGAGCAGCAGGAAGACTAGCCATTGCCTCCATGGCGAGGATCGGGGATAATTTGACTGTGAGCAACGGTTTTCAGGAGTTTGACAGGGCCAGGGGCCTATGCTATAATTTCAACTGCTAGTCGATTTGCGGAGGGATACCCAAGTCGGCTGAAGGGGACGGTTTGCTAAACCGTTAGTAGGGTGTAAGCTCTAGCGCGGGTTCGAATCCCGCTCCCTCCGCCATGTACGTTTCCTACTACGCGCGCCCGTAGCTCAGTTGGATAGAGCGTTGGTTTGCGGAGCCAAAGGTCAGAGGTTCGAATCCTCTCGGGCGTGCCAGTTCTTTTCTTTGAGGGTAGGGCCATTTTGGCCTATTTTTTTATCTCTGTGTCAAGCGCCCT
This sequence comes from Bacillota bacterium, assembly GCA_012521755.1. Taxonomy (GTDB): domain Bacteria; phylum Bacillota; class Limnochordia; order JAAZLZ01; family JAAZLZ01; genus JAAZLZ01. The sequence goes on from JAAYLV010000080.1 coordinate 3,727, forward strand.
CGCAGTGGTGTTGCCGCAAGGCGACGGGCTTTAGCTGGTCTTCTCCTTTATGCGAAGCCGCGCCTTCCTGTGCTTCGTCCAAAATCTTCACCATTCAGCCTCTGTGTCGTCTATGAGCATATCCAGGAACAGGATCGGCAGAAAAACCCCATGACGAGTCCCTGCCGCCTTGTTACCACTCGTAGAAGTCAACAATCTTGTATCCGTAGCGATTAAGGCTGGAGGGATGAACCTCAAACACGTACTTCTTGTACAGCCTATGACCGATGCGGTTTGTCAGTTCGAGGTCGTACAAGAATGCAAACTCGTAGTGGGTCGTGTCTTGCGGAACGATGACTCTATCCCCGTCCCGGATGGCTCGTCCCCCGAACATGGTCATGAACTTTTCCAAGTATTCCTCGTAGGAATCGGGAGAATCACCCCGCAGGCGTTCGATGAATTCTCGCTCATAGATGCCAGGCGGGTCTGGCACCCTTTCCGCACGTATTGTTCTCAGATAGCGAAAACCAAGCACGTTGATAAAAACCTCAAGAACGTTGCTTGTTTCATAAGGGTTTCCCCTTCCAGTCTCTATGGCTTTGAGATGCGCCTCAACGGCGCGCCTGGCTTTTTGCTCTTCTGATGTGTAATGGAGGGTAAACCCGGCGGTGAATGTCAACAGGACCACAAGAATAATCCCAATTCTGATCCGTTTGGAGCCTTTCGGCTTACGAGAGAGCGGACGAGAAGGCCTCTCTTGACTGACGTTGACATCCCCTTCGGCCATGGCATCGAACAGGCCATCTGGATTCACTTGGAATGAGAGGACATTCGGGCCGATGGCGCTTCCCGAAGCTGCAGGGAAGATAAATGCGTCTCGGGTTCTTCTACTGGATTGAGACTCATATACATCGAACAATGGAGTCACGAGTCACCCCCTAGTTCAATCACCGACTACTGTGCCGCCTATTCGTCGAGGAGACTTGCTTCTCGCAAGCCCTAACTTGTCCCATTGTGCTTTGAATTCCTTCTAGAGGAATCCTGTGGCAGGATGTTGTCCGATATCCTGCTCTTTATCTGCTCCCGTGATCACAGCTGTTGCCTGACGCCAACAGAACCATGGTGCATAATCTCCGCTATTGGACGTGGTCTTAAAGAGAGTCGGGGTGCGAATAACGACAGCGAGGCACAAGGGTGAATGGGGGCAAAAACGAGGTTGGGGGCTGCTCAACTAATGGCAGTCCCCAACCTCGATTCTTGCCCCTAAATTTCGAAGTTGATGCTTACTCGGGCGGTGAACTTGATATTCCGCGGGCTTACGGGTGTCTCGCTCCAACTCATATCCATCACAGCTTGACGGGTTTCAAAGGCTTGGAAGCCGACCTGTTCAGTGACGTTGGCAATCCCTTTGATCTCTAAACCAAGGGTGTGGGCGATGGTCTCCGCTTTTCGTTTGGCATCGGCCACTGCTTTCTGGAGTGCCTGGAGCTTCCATTCATCGGCGGCCTGGACGGAGAAGACCAGGTTCTGCACCGTGTTGGCACCGGCTTTCACGGCCGTGTCCAAGATGGGGCCGACCATAGATAGGTCCTTGACGGTGATCACCAGTTCGTTGGTCACCCGGTAGCCGATGATTTCAGGGTATTCGGGGCGCCTGTCATACTGCCTGACCGGCACCACATCGAACCGCGAAGTGCGTATGTCCTCCGAAGGCACGCCGAGCTTGCCCAGTTCAGTCAAGACGTTATTCATCAGTTCATTGTTTTCCTTTTGGGCCGCCTGGACGTTTTGTTGATGGGTTTCCACACCGATGTACAATAGGGCGAAATCAGGCTCTATCTCGATCTCGCCTTCCCCTTGGACGAGGATTGTCCGCGGCGGAACGGGATTGTCTTGAGCTCCTTGCACCCGTGACCATCCGGTCCAGCCGAAAAGGACGCTGACAAGGAGCAAGCACAAAAGGGTGATCCTTCCCAGCCATTTCTGCCTCATCAGCTTCACCTCCCTCCATAACAGACTTCGCCCCCAAAGCCCATATTCCTCGCCCGGAAAAATTACCATGGAGGGAAGCTCCAAGAGCCTTCGCGCAATTTTGGCAGGAACCTCGGTTTTGATCAAGAAGTAACAGTTGTCGGCAATGCCCATGGACTAGGGGGGCCTGCAGATGCGGTTATTATCCGGGCTTGTATGCCTGGTCTTACTATTTGGCCCAGCAGCAGCCAGCGCCCAAGAGAGTTATTTCACCCTCGAAGGGGATCACTTTTTTGTCCATTTCCCCGAAAGCGCGGCGAAAGATGCCCAAGAAGCGGCTCGCCTGGCCGAAGAGCTCTTCGATGAGCTGGCGGACGCAGCTTCCGTCGCCCCTGCGGAAATGACCCACTTGTTGATCCTCGATGAAGGGGATGAAGCCAACGGGTTTGCCACACCCTTGCCCCTTAACCGGTTAGGGATGGGGATTCGACCTCCCCGGGGCGGCTCGGAGCTTTTCCCCCCGGGGGAGAGCTGGCTGAGAACAGTCATCGCGCATGAACTAACCCACATTTTCCAAATGGACATGAAAGGCGGGCAGGCAGAATCGATCTACCGCGCCTTCGGCAAAGTGCCGGTCCTTACCAGCCCCAACATGCTTCTTCCCTTCTGGTTCCTGGAAGGATTAGCCGTCTACTACGAGACCCGCCTCACCCAGGCTGGCCGGGGCCGAAGCAGCATCTACGACATGTACTTGCGGACTGCGGCCTTGCAGGATGAGTTCTACACCATCGACGAGATCAGCAGCCAGTATCTCATGGAAAGCTGGCCGGGGCTGCAAGCGGCATACATTTATGGAGTTTCCCTGGTCACCTACATAGCCGGCATCTATGGAGAGGAAGCCCTTTGGGGCCTGAGCCGGGCCTTCAGCGAGACGCCCCTCTTAGGCTTTGGCGGCGTCCTCGAAGACTGTCTGGGCGTTACCCTTGGCCAGCTGTGGGGGGACTGGCAAGCTTGGCTGAAAGAGAAGATGCTCAGCCAAGGGGAGGCGATCGTCAGGCAGGGCCTTGTTGACGGGGAGCAGATCACCCGGCGGGGCTTTCGGGTCGGCCGACCCGCGGTTTCTTCCCAGGGGCAAATTGCCTTCTTTGCCAGTGGCGGCGATGGCATCCCGGGCCTTTGGCTCAAGGGGGACAGGGAGCGGCTTCTACTCAAAGGAATGGGGTCTGGGGTTTGCTGGAGCCCCGATGGCAGCATGCTTGCTTTGGCCAAGTTCAACCGCCACGAAGGACGGCTGGTCACCGATCTTTACACTTACGATGTCCGGTCGGGCAAGACGACCCGTCTGACTTGGGGCGCAAGGGCTGACGATCCGGCTTGGCACGGTGACAAACTGGCCTTTATTAGCTATGCCCCCGGTGAGGGCCCAGCCATCGTGGTCATGGACCTGGCGACTAAAGAGCAGGAAGTGGTCTTCCAAGGAAGAAGGGACCATGTCTTTTCTGGACTGGACTGGAGTCCAACGGGGGCTGGGCTGATCGCTGGGGTTTGGACGAGTGAGGGCGGCGGCATCTTACTTATCGACCTTCATGGGGGAAGCTGGCACCTTCTTGGAGACAAAGGGGTCTGTCTGAGTCCCACTTGGTCAGAAGATGGAATCCTCTTCAGCTCCGACCGGGATGGAGTCTATAATCTCTATACTCTAGACCCGGCTACGGGAGAGCTTTGGCAGCTGACGAACACTTTGACCGGCGCCTTTGAGGCGGCCCGGTCGCCTTCGGGCCAGATCATTTACCGGGGCTATCATGTCGGCGGTTATGACCTTTATCGGCTTGAGCCGTCCCCAGGCCGCAAGGCCGGTTCCATGCCCCTGCGGCTGGCAGGCCAGGGGAAGACCTTTGGCCCCGGAGAGGAGGCGGCGGAGCTGCCCGCAGCCCCTTACAATCCGTGGCGGTGGATGATGCCTCCCTTCTGGTGGCCCACTGTCGCCGCCGCTCCTGGGGGGACCCAGGTAGGATTGAGCACTGCAGCTTCTGATCCTTTGTACCGGCAGCATTATGCCCTTAGCTGGCGGGTTGGCTTTGGCGATGTCCCCATTGGCTACTCCCTCCAGTATGTCCGGTCTTTCGGGCCGGAAGGAAGTCCCACCCTGGGCCTGGCCTTAAACGACGGCTACTCATCTGCGGAAGAGGATGCGCCGCGGGAGCGGGAGTTTAGGGCGGACCTGGAGATCCCTTTGGTGGTTGAACCATTACTCCGCGAAAGCCTCCTGGTTGGAGGCAGGTGCCTATGGGAGATCACGGATACTGCGACCGACAGGTCATCATTGTTTTTTGGGGGGCTAGCCAGCTCTTCTCTTGCCGGCGGGAGAAGCTGGCGTTTGGAGCAATCTGTTGGCCTTTACGGAGGAAAGGCCGTGATGGACGGGGATGTCATCTTTGGGGCCGGAGAGACTAGCTGGGTTCTCGATCTGCCAAGGGGAACCGACCTTGCTTTGCGGATCGGAGGAGCCTTGGCCGACCGGGAAGACTTTTTCTCCCTGGGAGGACCTGAATGGGGAGACATGCGGGATTATTCCCTGAGGGCCTACCCGGAAGACTTTGCCTCCGGCGAGAAGGTGCTCCGGGCGAGCCTGGAATGGCGTCAGCTCCTATGGGAGATCCACCGGGGCATCTGGGACCGGGTCACCCTGGTCCTCTTCGCTGAAGCCGGGGCCGCGTGGAATGGGCAGGAGGAGCCCGCCTGGAAACGGTCCCTGGGGGTGGAAGTGGTGGTCCGGCAGGTGTGGTATAATCAGTTCCCCAGCCAATGGCGGGTGGGACTAGGGCGGGCTCTCGACAACGAGGAGGATCCTTGGCGAGTATATCTGGGGACTGGTTTTGCCTTTTGAGGATAGCGCCCCTTCGACTTGACGTTGCCCATCCTTCGTGCTAAGATATCTTTGCAAAGGGGCCCCGTAGCTCAGTGGATAGAGCAATGGTTTCCTAAACCATGTGTCGGGTGTTCGAGTCACCCCGGG
>JAAYLV010000081.1 GCA_012521755.1 Bacillota bacterium
GATAGCGGAGGGGTCACACCTGTTCCCATTCCGAACACAGCAGTTAAGCCCTCCAGCGCCCATGGTACTGCCCTGGTGACGGGGTGGGAGAGTAGGTCGTTGCCGGGAAGCTTCTTGGGCCTGTGACAAGTCACAGGCCCTTCCCTATTTTACAGCAAGAAAGAGAAAAAGCAGTCCTAAGCATCGATGTAGAGCGGGTTGCGGGCTGTCACCAATGTGTAGAGGAAAAGCTCCTGTTCGATGGGAGGGAGAAGGACAGCTCCTGGCCTGCCGGAAGGAATAGACCATGTGCGGCTCCCCCTAGTGTGTGACATGTCCGCTGTGATCCTGTATAATATTGCCATCACCTGGCGGGAAAACTAACTGGGGGAGGGTTCCAATTGCTAAAGGTCTTGATCACCGGCGGCGGTACAGGAATCGGTAGGGCTGCGGCCATTGCTTTTGCCCGGGAAGGGGCCAAGGTGGCCGTCAATTATTCCCGTTCGGAAGCGGAGGCCAAAGAGACCCTAGCGGCCGTGAAGGAAGCTGGCGGCGATGGGCTGTTGTGTCAGGCGGATGTGGCTGATGCTGCTGCCGTGAAGGACATGATGGCCAAGATAAAGAGGGAGTGGGGAAGCTTAGATGTTCTGGTCAACAACGCTGGCGTGACCACGTTCGTGGATATGGCTGATTTGGACGCCCTCACCGACGAACACTGGGACCAAGTCCTAAACATCAATCTCAAGGGCGCCTTCTACGTATGCCGGGAAGGGGCTAAACTGATGGAATCGGGCTCCATCGTCAACGTCGCTTCCATCGCCGGGATCACAGGCAAAGGAAGCTCCATCGCTTATTGCGCCTCCAAAGCAGCGATGATTTCTTTGACCAAATCTCTAGCCAGCGTCCTGGCTCCCAACATCCGGGTCAACGCTGTTGCCCCCGGCTTCATCGACACCCGCTGGCACGCGGGTCGTGACGAGGTGAAGAAGGCGACGGCAGAGGCACTCCCTTTGAAAAGACTGGGCACCCCGGAAGACATCGCGGAAGTCATCGTTGCCACGGCCAAATTCAGTTGGGTGACTGGTCAAGTGATCGTTGCCGATGGCGGCCAATTGAATGGGTAGATGAAGCGAGCCCGATAGCCTGTGGTGTGAGACCAATGGGGCCTGTGGAGGATCACAGGCCCTTTAATAATTGTCGCTGCCGCAGGGAAACGAGGCTGACAAAAAGAGCTGCAACTAAATAGGGTGTGCGCAGGCCGAAGGTTTCGGCCAGAATCCCTCCCAGCAGGGAGCCGGTCATGATCCCCCCTACGGCCATTGTCTCATGCCTGCCTGTCTTTGCCCCTACATTTTCCGGGGAACTCAAAGAGTAAAGAAGACTGCTGTTAAAGGAGAAGCCCATGACGCTTCCGAGGATTACAAAGCCGGGGACGAGAAGCCAAGGTGTGGGTGCGAAGGCAATGAGAAGCAGGCCCAAGGCGGCCGCCGGCAGGCTGCGGAACATGAAGCGAGTCTGATAGGGCCAAGCGATCCACCTGCCCATGTACCAAAAGGTGATGGTGCGGGCAAGGCCCAAGAGCATAATCAAGCAGCCGATGGCAAAGGGTGATAGATTAAACTCTGCATGGCCCAGCTCGGGGAAAAGATTCATGATGATGCCGAAGGTGCAGTAAGCAGAAAAGTTGCCGATCCAGGCGGCTCGTAGAAATGAGTCGTGGTCTGGATGGGCCGCGTTAACAGCGGCCGCATCCTCCTGGGGTCGGACAGGTGCAGTGGTGGGCGTGCGGAACAAGAAGACGGCAATCAACAGGACAAGGAGTGAACTTGACCAAAAGGGGAGGCCCATATGGACTTGGAAAAGGGCTCCAGCAAGCAGATTGCCCATCATCGATCCTGCACTCCAGGCCGCGTTGAAGCTGCTGGTGGAAACGCCCAAGGACCCGCTCGATGGCCGCAGGTCCCCAACCCAGGCCTGCATCGATGGCCAAAACAAGGCTACAGAGGCCCCGATCAGGGCTGCGAAAAGAGCTAGGGTCATCACGCTGCTGGCCATGGGCGTAATGGCGTAAATGATGAAGAGGAGCAGGCACGAGGTGATGGCCGGCACTTTCCGTCCCAGAGTGTCAGAAAGCCGCCCGAAGGTTAAGGCCAACAGCATATTAGGAAGGCGCATGGCGGAACCAAGGAGACCTAGTTGGGAGGAAGACGCGGCTAGATGCAGGCCCCAGAGGGGCAAAGCCAAGGAGACTGTTCCCAGACCAGTGTCCATGAGAAAGGCTGCGATGTCTAGTCGGCGCAGAGCTTGTCGCTCTGATTGGAGTTGTGCTGTTTGGGTCATTGCGATCGGTGCAGGGCGCACCTTCCCCCTCTCTACCAGTTGATGGTTTTCAGACATACTAAAATAGGAGCACTTAATGCTCCTATCGACTGAACCTCCGGGAGCAGGCCTGGACTCTAGGCGGAAACAGTCAGCTTATCCAAGAAGTCGTCCATCAGTTTATTCAGCCACTCGGGCTTTTCGAGCATGATGAAATGCCCCACATCGGAGCGGTATTCGACAGTCTTATCGGGCAGTCCATCGTAGCCTTGCGCCGACAGGAAAACCGGCAGCCTGTCCTCGTCCTTGGCCATGCGGGAGCCCAAAACAAGCAGGGTAGGGATAGTGATTTTCTTTAGCTCCTCAGCCAAATCCATGTCCATTACCTGTTTGACTAGGCTAACAAAGGAGTTCTTGTCAGCCTTCAGTGCGTCGGCAATGACCTGCTGAGCTGTGTCCGCCCTTTCGCACATTAAGGAGTAGACCTGTTGGACCGTGCGCTTATACTGCCGCCGGAAGACATTCATTGCAAGACGCTTTTGGATCCACTTGGCCTTCTGGACGACGGGGGTGTCGATGAGCACCAGGGCCCTAGCCTTATCCGGGTAATCGGCGGCAAGCTTGACGGCAATGGCTCCCCCCAAACTGTGGCCGATTAAGACGGCGCCATTTACGTTGTTTTTCTCTAAATCCTCAGCGGTCTCCGCCGCCATCTGAGCTACGGAACATTCGTTCTGGGGGAAAAAAGGCAGTTGGATGAGGGAGCGACGGAGGGGCGGTGCTTGGCCGTGTCCCGAAAGCTCAACGAGCCAGATCCGGTGATCATCGCCGAAATGCTTTACTTGATTCTGCCAAACGTTGGCACTTGCTCCTAGACCATGGATGAAAACCAGGTCCAGCCCAGGGGCATTGGTCTCGTCTTCGGCATGTTTGCGCAGGAGTATTTGTTTGCCATCAGTTGACACATTAAACCCTCCTAGGTTGCATTACATATAGTGTATACCCCATCAAGGGGCCTATTCCTTCCCGCAAAGAACCCTGCGAGCCCTTAATTTCTCCAGCCTGGGGGCAAACCGGGATAGTAATATCAGCCGCCCCGGTTCCAAGGGGCC
>JAAYLV010000082.1 GCA_012521755.1 Bacillota bacterium
GTGCTGCCAGGTCTCATCGACACCCATGTCCATCTGCATATGGATCCACACCTCCCCTGGACGCGGGAGGACCAAGATCGGGAAGAGATCCTCCTCTTGAAGGCGGCCAACTTCATGAGAGAGGCGCTGGCCACTGGGGTCACCACCATGCGGGACTGTGGGAATGCCCGGGTCATTCCTTTCATCTTACGGGAAGCTGTGGAACGGGGCATCATTCCCGGACCGAGACTCCTCATTTCCGGCCCGCCAATTACAACTACGGCGGGCCACTGTCACTACTTCGGGCTGGAGGCCGATGGGGAGTTTGAGATCCGCAAAGCAGTCAGGACCCTCGTCAAAGAGGGAGTGGATTTTATCAAAATCATGGCCACGGGGGGCAACTTGACTCCGGGAAGCAACCCCCGCCGGGCCCAGTACAGCCTTCAGGAGCTTAAGGCCGCAGTCGACGATGCCCACCGGCTAGGCAAACGGGTTGCCGCCCATGCCCTGGCGACAGAGGGCATCCTCGCCTGCGCCGAGGCCGGGGTGGACACCATCGAACACTGCGCCTGGTTCGATGAAAGGGAAGGCTTCCGCTACGATGAAAGGGCAGTGGAACTGATGGTTGAGAAGGGAGTCTATGTGAATCCCTGCTTCCCCGCAATGTATCAGTTCTTGTCCCGGAAGGTCCGCGATGCCGAGGAGCGGGAGCGGATGAAGGAGGGGCGCCTTGGACTTTTGCGGCTAGCTTACCGCCAGGGCGTTAAGATGATCGCCGGGACCGATGGGGGCTGTCCCCAAGTGGGCTTCGATCTCCTGCCCTTGGCCATCCGATTGCTGAGTGAGTATCTCGGCATGTCCCCCATGGAGGCCCTGCAAGGGGCGACGAAGCATGCGGCCGAGGCTCTGGGTCTGCCCGATGTGGGGACGATTGAGCCGGGAAACAAGGCCGACATTTTGATCGTGGAAGGCAACCCCTTAAAGGACTGGCAGGCTTTAGAGCGGCCTGTCTGGGTCATCAAAGAAGGACAGATCCTTTGGGCGAAAGGAGGTCGAGGCAGCGATACCTTGAACTAGGCGGAACTCGATTCGATGCTAACGATTGGAGGAGAGATGCTGATGCGAAAACGATTAGGACGTTTGCTCCTTTTGGCCTTAGTTGTCGTTTTGCTGGTCACCCCAGTCGCGCTGGGTGCTGAGGAGCCCAAATACGGCGGCACCCTCAGGGTCGCAACCACAACGAGCGTGCCTACCCTCGACCCTATGGTCGTCACCCACGTTGCCACCCGGGAGGTGGGTATGCACATCTTCGAGAGCCTAGTTACCTTCGATGAGAATTTTGCTGTCGTCCCCATGCTGGCCGAATCGTGGGACATCTCCCCCGATGGGTTGGTTTACACCTTCTACCTGCGCAAAGGGGTTCCTTTCCACAACGGCAAGGAAATGAAAGCCGAGGATGTTTGGGCCTCGGTGGTCCGCTTCCTGGAGGTATCCCCCCGCAAGGGAGAACTGGCCAACTTGGAAGAAGTCAAGGTCATCGACGACTACACCGTGGAGTTTCGACTTTCCCAACCGACAGGACCCTTCCTCGCGGCCCTGGCCAACCCCATCGCCCAGCTGGCGATCATGCCCAGGGAAGCTGTGGAGGGCAAGCCGGCACGGCAGGCGGAGATTATCGGCACCGGTCCTTACAAGTTCGTTGAATGGATCCCCGACCGCCATGTGAAGGTGGTCCGCTTCGAGGACTACAAGCCCATCGCCATGCCAAGCAGCGGCTTCGCCGGCGACAAGGCCGCCTACATCGATGAAATCCTCTTCATTCCTGTCCCCGAGCCTGGTGCCAGGGTCGCGGGGCTGGAAGCCGGCGACTACGACTTTGCCGACTTTTTACCGGCCATTAGCGTCCCCGATTTGATGGACCGGCCCGACCTAGTCCTCGACAGCTTGATGCCCTATACGTGGCCGGTCATCTACTTCAACTTCGCCCGCCACTTCGGGGACCTAAGACTGCGCCAGGCAGTGCAGGCCGGTCTAGACCTGGAGGAGATCATGATCGCCAGCAGTGACGGCGCCGGCCGGTTGGACCCGGGGATGTACTTCCAGGAGCAGGTCTGGCACTCCAACGTAGGCGCAGAGCTTTACAACCAAAAGAACCTGGAGAAGGCCAAGGCGTTAATGAAGGAGGCAGGCTACGGGGGCGAGGAGATCATCGTCGTCACCAACACCGACTATGAGTACATGTACAAAGCGGCCATCGTCTTGGAGCAGCAGCTGAAGAAAATGGGCTTCAACGTCAAACTGGTGGTCCTCGACTGGCCGGGATCCTTGGATCTGCGAAGCGATCTAACCAAGTGGGACATCTTCTTCTCCAGCCACTCCACCCGCTTCGATCCAAGCGCCAATGACTTTTACTTCATGCCGGGGACTACCTTCTTTGCCTACGACAACCCGGAAATGGTCAAGTACCTCCAGCAAGGCATGGCTTCCACCTCCTTCGAGGATCGCTATCGAGCCTATGAACAGGCCCAGCGCATCTTCTACGAGGATGTGGCCATGATCAAGCTCTATGACCTTGGCATCTGGCAGGGCTGGCAAGAATACGTGAAAGGCTATCGACCTTGGGTCATGATCAACTTCAACAACGTTTGGTTGGACAAATGAGACTAGCCGGCGGGCGATGGACGGTCGCCCGCCGAAATGACTATTAAGGAGTAAGGACAAAGTGGGAGCATACATCATCCGACGGGTCTTAAGCTTAATTCCAGTTCTAGTCCTGGTTGCGGTGGTCTCCTTTCTCCTCATCCACATTATTCCCGGCGATCCAGCGGCGGTGATGCTGGGGACCGATGCCACCCCCCAGGAGATAGAGAAGCTCCGGGAGGACTTGGGCCTCAACGAACCTTTGCACGTCCAATTCTACCGCTGGATATCCAGAGTCCTCCGGGGCGACTTGGGCGATTCCTTCTTCATGGGTCGGCCGGTGGCCGTCGCCCTGATGGAAAGGCTCCCGGCCACCATCCTGCTGGCAGTGGCAGCCCTCTTTTTCGCCATCCTCATCGGGATGCCCGCGGGGATTATCGCGGCAGTCAAGCAAGGTTCCGTCATCGACCAATTGGTCATGGTCATCGCCCTCATCGGAGTATCCCTCCCGAGTTTTTGGATCGGGCTGAATCTGATCTTGGTCTTTTCCGTCAATCTGCGCTGGCTGCCTTCGGGAGGCTACGTTCCCCTGACGGAAAACTTCATCGATGGACTGCGCTGCTTGCTGATGCCCGCCTTCGCCCTAGGCTTCATGCAAGCCGCCCTCATCGCCCGGATGACCCGGTCGAGCATGCTGGAAGTCCTCCGGCAGGACTACATCCGCACCGCCCGCTCCAAGGGCCTATCGGAGCAGGTAGTGGTGGGTCTGCACGCCCTGAAGAATGCGATGATCCCCATCTTGACCGTCATCGGCACCGCCTTCGGCGTGCTCTTGGGGGGCGCAGTCATCGTCGAGACGGTCTTTGCTTACCCGGGGATCGGAAGACTAGTGGTCTCGGCGGTACAAAGGCGGGATTATCCAGTCATTCAAGGGGCCCTGCTGCTGATCTCAGCAATTTACGTTCTGGTGAATCTCTTAGTTGATGTTTTGTACACCTTAATCGATCCGCGCATTAAGTACAATTAGGGGGGGTAGCTTTGCCAACCCTGAACGAACAAACACTTGCCCTCGAAAGAGCCGACGGGCCCTCCAGCCCTCGGCGAGAATTCCTTAGACGGTTGCTAGAGAGCCGGTTGGCAGTCTTAGGCATAATCTTGACGGGGATGATGGTGCTGTTCGCCATCCTGGCCCCCGTCCTTGCTCCCTACGATCCACTGGCCATCAGTATTGCCCATCGCTTGCAAGGGCCCAGCTCCCTGCACCCCTTCGGAACGGACAATTTCGGGCGGGATCTTCTCAGCCGCGTCCTGTTGGGGGCGCGCCTATCCCTCAAGGTGGGTGCCTATGTTGTGGCATTCACCAGCTTCTTTGGGACTCTCATCGGCCTCATCGCGGGTTACTACCCCCGCCTCGACAACGTGATCATGCGGGTAATGGATGCCCTGATGGCTTTTCCCGCCATTTTGCTGGCCATCGCCATCATGGCCGCCTTGGGCCCAAGCGAATTGAACGTGGTCATCGCCTTAGGGATCGTTTACACACCCCGCACCTCCCGGGTTGTCCGGGGGTCGGTCTTGGCCCTCAAGGACCAGGACTTCATCGAAGCAGCCCGGAGCGCCGGCGCGGGAGATGGCCGCATTCTGCTGCTGCACATCTTGCCCAATTGTCTTTCGCCTCTGATCGTCCAGGCCACTTTCATTTTCGCCTATGCCATCCTGGCCGAGGCGGGGCTGAGCTTCGTCGGAGCTGGACCTCCCCCTCCCACCCCCAGCTGGGGCAACATCCTCAGTGAAGGCCGCTCTTACATGCGGGTTGCCCCTTGGATCACATTGTTTCCCGGCATGGCCATCGCCATCACGGTCCTGGGTTTGAATCTAGCTGGGGATGGTCTGCGCGATGTCCTCGATCCGCGGCTGCGCTAATTGAGCTTGAAGGGGGTATTATCATTGCCATCAGATCAATTCTTGTTTGCGAAACTGTCTTGGCCCGAAATTGATGCCGCCGCCCAGGCTGGGAAGCTCATTCTCCTGCCTATTGCCACCATCGAGGACCATGGTCTTCATTTGCCGGTGGATACAGATGTGGCTATCACCACCGCGATCTGCCTCGAGACGGCTAAACTCATCCCGGACGAGGTGCTGCTGATGCCGACGGTTCAGTATGGCTACAGCCCCCACCATTTGGATTTCCCCGGAACGGTGACCATCGGGTGGTCGACTTTTGTCGAGTACCTGCTGGATATTCTGCGCAGCCTCATCTACCACGGCTTCAGGAAGATCCTCATCGTCAACGGCCACGGCAGCAATGGCCCTTTAGGGGAAATGGCCGCAAGACTGGGGGTCGTTGAACACCCGGAGGCCCAGTGCGCTTTCGTCTCCTGGTGGGAGCTGGCCGATGTCCGCAAGGCCGTCGCCGCGTTTCGGGAGTCGACGGTGGCAAGCCATGCTTGTGAACTGGAGACTTCCCTGTACCTGGCTATCGATCCTGAGTGGGTGCAGATGGATAAGGCTGATGAAGACATCAGCGTCCCCATGTCGCCCCATTTCTACAGTGACCTGGCCGGCGGCAAGCCGAGATCGGATTTTAAGAATCCTGTCCGCCTCACGGAGTATTGGAGCACTGTGACGGAAAACGGGGTGAAGGGTGATCCGACCAAGGCCACCGCCGCGAAGGGCAGGATCATTATCGAAGCGGCGGCCAGGGAGCTGGCGGAAATCATTCAAGAACTGAAGGAGCGGCCTATCAGGCCCCGCATCCCCCACCAAAGTCACCGACGAGGAGGGGGAGTTTAAGTGACAGAACACCTCCTCGCCATCGAGGATCTGAGGACCCATTTCTACATCAGGGAGGGAGTCGTTCCTGCCGTTGACGGCGTCAATCTCGCCATCAGGCCGGGGGGGACTTTGGCCCTGGTGGGAGAGTCGGGCTGCGGGAAGAGCGTCACCGCCCTTTCCATCATGCGCCTGATCCCGATGCCCCCGGGCAAGATTGCGGGGGGCCGGATCATCTTCAACGGCGAGAACCTCCTGGAGAAAACGGAAAGCGAGATGCGGGCCATCCGGGGAAATGAAATCTCCATGATCTTTCAGGAACCGATGACTGCCCTCAATCCCGTCTTTACCGTCGGCAGGCAGATCAGCGAAGCCATCATCCTCCACCAAGGCCTGAGCAAGGGGGAGGCGCGGCAGAAAGCTATCGAGATGCTCCGGCTGGTGGGCATTCCTTCCCCTGAACGGCGGGTGGATGATTACCCTCATCAAATGAGCGGGGGAATGAGGCAGCGGGTGATGATCGCCATGGCCCTATCCTGCAACCCTAAACTCTTAATCGCCGATGAACCGACCACGGCCCTCGATGTGACCATTCAGGCCCAAATCCTCGACTTGATGAAGGCACTGCAGGAAGAGCTCAAGACCGCGATCCTCCTCATCACCCACGATTTGGGAGTGGTGGCGGAGACGGTGGAAGAAGTTGCGGTCATGTATCTTGGCCGCATCGTGGAACAGGCGGAGGTCAATGAGCTCTTCGCTAATCCCCGCCACCCCTACACCATTGGTCTTCTGGGCTCTATCCCCAAGCTCCATGAAGATAGGGAACGCCTGCAAGTCATCGAAGGGTTAGTGCCCGATCCGCTGCATATGCCGGGGGGATGCCGGTTCCACCCAAGGTGCCCCTTTGTCGAGGCTATTTGTCGTGAAGAAGAGCCCCCCACGACCAGGCTGCCGGGGGATCACCTGGTCCAATGCTGGAGGGAGGTTTAAGAGTGGACGCTCCTATTCTGGAAGTACACGATCTGAAGAAGCATTTTCCCATCAGACGAGGACTGTTTGGACGCGAGGTGGGGGCCATCAAAGCCGTCGACGGCGTCAGCTTCCATATCCGCAAGGGAGAGACCTTCGGACTGGTCGGGGAGAGCGGCTGCGGCAAATCAACCACCGCAAGGCTCATCACCCGGCTGATGGAGCCAACCTCAGGGGCCATCAAGTTTGCCGGCCTGGATATCTTGCAGGTCGACCGAAGGGAGCTTCGCTCCCTGCGCAAAGAAATCCAGCTGATCTTCCAGGACCCCTATTCCTCCCTCAATCCGCGGATGACCATCGGCGAGATAGTCGGGGAACCACTAGTCATCCACGGTCTAGCCCACGGGCAAGAAAAGGACCGGAGGGTCCAGCAGCTCCTGGAGGTAGTGGGCCTTGGCCCCTACCATGCCAAGCGGTATCCCCACGAGTTCAGCGGCGGCCAGCGCCAGCGGGTGGGCATCGCCAGAGCCTTGGCCCTAAATCCCCAGTTGATCATCTGCGATGAGCCAGTCTCCGCCTTGGATGTCTCCATCCAGGCCCAGGTCCTCAATCTCCTCCAGGACTTGCAGGAAAAGTTCAATCTCACTTATCTTTTCATCGCCCATAACTTAAGTGTGGTCAAGCATGTAAGCGACCGCATCGGGGTGATGTACTTGGGCAAGATAGTAGAAATTGCCCCGAAAGACCGGCTGTATGCTGCGGCCAAACATCCCTACACCCAAGCCCTGCTGTCGGCGATCCCCGTCGCCGACCCAGCGGTCAAGAGACAGCGGATTATCCTTGCAGGCGATGTGCCAAGTCCCCTGCATCCCCCGGCCGGGTGCCGGTTCCACACCCGCTGCCGACAGGCCCAGCCAAGATGCAGGGAAATCGAGCCTCTGCTAGAAGAGGTGGAGGCGGGACATTTTGTCGCTTGCTTGCAGTTTACCGATCAAGGGAGGAGGCCCGACCATGGCCAGGATTGACTTTAAGAAGTCCCTGAAGCACCTCTACCATGCCCCGAAAACTCCGGTGGAAGTCGACGTGCCGGAGATGTCTTTTCTCATGGTGGACGGCAAAGGCGATCCAAACAGTTCCGAGGAGTTTCAAACAGCCATCAAAGCATTGTACGGATTGTCTTACACTTTACGGGCGATGGTGAAAGGGACCCTGGACTACGTCGTCATGCCCCTGGAAGGCCTGTGGTGGGCTGAGGACATGGCCGCCTTCACCGAAGGAAAGAGGACCGACTGGCGGTGGACATTGATGATCATGCAGCCAGAGGTCATCACCCAAGAAATGGTCGAGGAGGCAATGGCCAAGGTGGCCAAGAAGGGCACCCTAGTCCCCGCCTCAACCAGGTTGGAACGCTTCCACGAGGGTCTGGCCGCCCAGGTGATGCATATCGGTCCCTATTCCGCGGAAGGGCCCGCGATTGCGGCTTTGCACGAGTTTATCGCGGCCCAAGGCCGCGCTCTCAGGGGCAGGCACCACGAGATCTACCTAAGCGATCCGAGCCGAACCGCCCCTGAGAAGATGCGGACATTAATCAGGCAGCCCATGGGGTGATCTACCAGATGGTGTAACCTCCATCGATGACGATTACCTGCCCCGTCACGAAGCTAGAAGCGGCCGATGCCAGGTAGACGGCAGTTGGACCTATCTCCTGGGGAGCGGCGATCCGCCTTTGGGGAGTCAGGTCGATGGACCGCTGGCAGACTACCGGATCGCGAATCCAAGGCTCGTTGAGGGGAGTGCGGAAATAGCCTGGGGCGATAGCGTTGACATTGATCCCATAGGGAGCCCATTCGGCGGCTAAGCTCTTGGTGAGCATGACGACGCCGCCTTTCGAGGCGCAATAGGCGGAGAGGGAGCGGTCCCTGGCGACGATGAAGGCGTTCATCGAGGCCATATTGATAATCCGCCCCTGCCTGCGCTCCACCATGTGTCGGCCCACGGCCTGGCAGCAGAGGAAAACGCCGGTTAGGTTCAAATCGATGACAGCCCGCCAATCCTCTTCCGACATTTCCAAGGCCGGTATGCGGCGATTGATCCCCGCGTTGTTGACGAGGATATCGATCTGGCCAAATTCTTCCAGGGTCCTTTGGACCATCCCCGCAATTTCTGCCGCGCTGGTGACATCGGCGGCTAAACCTAAGGCTTTCCTGCCGAGGGACATGAGCTCCCGAGCGGCCTTTTCCGCTCCCGGGCCGTTGATGTCCGCGAGCACAACCGACGCCCCCGCCTCGGCCAAGGCATGGGCGATGGACAGGCCTAATCCCTGGGCCCCGCCTGTGACCAAAGCAACTTTGCCTGTCAAACCGAAGGGATTCTCTCCCACTTTCCCTTCCCCCTTTCCACCCCTTAAGTTCGGTATGGACGAAGGGTCCACCTGCTCGGCAGAGGGCGCCCAGGGCTTTGAAAAAATCATAAGGGCTCTTGCTCACAAAGAGAAGGAGATCGCAGGATCAAAGTTGAAGTGGTTATCTCGTTCAGGTTCTGGGTTTCGCGGACAATCCCTCACATCTGGGGTCGTCGAAGTCCAGACTAATAGTCAACTTCTTGAAGGAGGAACAAGGTAATGCGCAAGAACAAAGGTCTAATCACGCTACTGGTCCTGGTAGCCATGTGCCTGCCCCTCGTTGCTGCCGCAGGCAGTTGGAATGACGGCACCTTCGAGGGTACAGGGCGTGGATTCTCCAGCATCATCACCGTTGCCGTCACAATCGAAAACGGCGCCATCGTTGACATCGAGGTAGTGGACTCGGGAGACACCCCCGGCATTTCCGATGCGGCTTTCGAGAACATCATTCCCGCGGTCATTGAGACCCAGAGCGTCGACGTGGACACCGTCACCGGTGCCACCGGCAGCTCCAAGGGCGTCATCGCCGCCATCACGGCTGCTCTGGAAGCAGCAAGCAAATAGAACGGGCAAAGGGAGACGAAAGTCTCCCTTCTCCGGCGGTCAAACAAGGGTGCTTTTCAAGGCAGAAAAGCACCCTTGTTTTAGCTTTAGTTGGGGTGTTTCTAATACAACAGGACGGCAGCCACCATCGTCAAAGGTCCATCACCAACATTGGCAATGGAGTGCCCCGCGCCGCCGCCGGTGAGAACCGCATCCCCCGGACCCACCTTCACTTCCCGACCGTCATCATTCACCAGCCCGGACCCTTGGAGGATGAAATAGATTTCCTCTTCCCCGTGGTGCTCGTGGAATCCAATAGAAGCCCCCGGAGGGATGATGATCTTCGCAAACAGCCTCGTTTTGCTGCCCATCTCCTCCTGAGTGAATAGATGAATGAACTCGACCTCTCCCTCCCCGCCCCGCAAGTTGCTCCTCAACTCCCGAACCATCTCCTGCTCTGACCGAACCATTCGCAACCACCCTTCCTCTGATTTGCCGTCTCTCTAGAGATCTAAACCCATATCCCCCGCCTTGATCCAGCCCCGTCGACGCAGCCAGTTGGCAAAGACCAATGTCAGCAGAGCCGGCAACAGAAAGTGCAGCAAGATGATGGAGGGGATGGCCCTGGGACCCATGGCTGCTATGGTGCCGATCTGTCCCACCAGCCCGCTAGTGCCCATGCCTGCACCCACAGGAGTGTTTTCCATGTGAAAGACCCGGGTCGCCAGGGGGCCGAGGATGGCGCTAGTCAAGGTGGGAGGGATCCAGATCCGAGGATTCTTGATGATGTTGGGCATCTGCAGCATGGAGGTCCCAAGCCCTTGGGCGATGAGCCCGCCTGGTCCATTTTCTCTGTAGCTCGCCACGGCAAAGCCCACCATTTGGGCGCAGCACCCGACGGTGGCTGCACCGGCCGCCAATCCTTCCAGACCGAGGCTGATGGCAATAGCCGCGCTGCTGATGGGCAAAGTCAGGATCATACCCATGATGGTCGACACGATAATCCCCATGGGGATGGGATGGAGCAAGGTTGCCCTATTGATAATGGCACCCAAGGACTTCATCAACCAGGCGACGGGGGGACCGACACAGACCCCGACCAAACCTCCCACCACGATCACCGAAGCTGGCAGGATGACGATGTCGACCCTTGTCCTGCCTGCCAGCCGCCGCCCCGTTTCAGCGCCGGCCAACGCGGCAATCAGCGCCCCCACCGGCTCGCCAATCTGGAGGGTCCCGGCGGGGAGGGAAATGCTGCCCGCACCGATCGCACCGCTGACTGCCGAGGCGAAGATGACCAAGGGCTGGGCGTTGATCCCTGCCGCCACCGCCACTCCGATGGCGGGCCCCATTAGCAGCTTGGCCATCTGACCGAAGCTGGTCAGTAAACCTAAGTTGGTCAAACGGCCTAGTTGCTCTAAGATGAGGCCGACGATCAGGGACGCGAAGAGTCCCTGGGCCATGAAATTAAAGACGCTTACAAAATAGCTGGTTAGTCTCCTTGGCTGTTCCATCAAGA
Organism: Bacillota bacterium; assembly: GCA_012521755.1. GTDB lineage: Bacteria > Bacillota > Limnochordia > JAAZLZ01 > JAAZLZ01 > JAAZLZ01. Next base: position 10,824 of record JAAYLV010000082.1, read on the forward strand.
TTCAGCCCTCCGCTGCTGTTTTCGACGATTATCGTGCGTTGACAACTATTGGCAAAGTGACTATCGTAGTGATTTCTTCATCGTGAAATGAAATCCTTGCTGGAAAACCGCCATCGCGAAATGTTTCACCGCTATTTAGCGAGAAAAATGGCAGGATTCCTCGAGGTTGAACAGAAATTGTTACAAACGGCGGAATATGTGGGGGGTTGATCCCTTGTTCGCTATTCTTCGACATCACTCGCTGTTTCATCAGCTGTTCCTCAGCATCATTTTCGTCGCGTTGTTGGGATTAACCCTCAATTGGTTCTTCATGTTCCGTCATGGCGTCATGACCAGTTGCGAGTACTTGACCCAGGGCAATACCCGCCTGGCGGTAAACATAGCGGAGAGCATTTCCCATGACGTTCGCAACCTTGTCCACCATATGGAGCAAACGGCCGCCCTCCTTCGCTACGTCGAGCTTTCCTCACCCATCGTCCATGAGATCCTGCGGTCCACCATCGACAGATCCCTCCTCGAAGAGCTGATCCTCCTCGATGCCGAGTTCAACGTCATCGCCGCCGTTCCTTCCGACAAAGCCCTCACCTTCCCGACAGAGCTCTTGGGGCAAGTCTTCCGGACTGGCCAGCCCCTTTCGACGGAAGTCCTCTTCAAAGACGGTACGGGAAGCCTCTCCTTGATCGTACCCATTATGGGAGAGGGCCAAGGCATCGGCGCCCTCGTTGCATCGAACATCTGCTGCAGCATCTTGTCCTGGCCGGTGGCGATAACGGATACAGACGTGTTCTTGCTCGATGCCAAGGCTAACGTTATCTCCCATTCGGAGCCAAGTTTTGTCGGAATTAATCTGACCGGGATCGATATGACGAGGACGGACAGCAAAACACCCCTGTCCATTACCGACATAATGGCCCAGCCGGAGACGCAGGTGGTCCGATACATGTGGCAGGGCAAAGCCCGGGAGACGGTCCTCACCCCTATCCCGGGGACAACTTGGTGGTTGGGGCTGGCCCAATACCATGTTGATGCCACGCGCTTGCTGCGGGTGCTGCGCAATCGGTCTTTGCTGATCGCTGCCCTCAGCATAGGGGTCTCTTGTCTAATGGCCCTCGTTATAGCTCGCTCCATTACCCGATTAGTCAGTCAACTATCGACTTATGCGACCAGAATCGCCAATGGCGAGTTCCCGACCAGGATGAGCATCAAGTCCCCCTTACTGGAGTTTCAAGCATTGAAAGGCTCCTTAGAGCAGATGAGCTTTCAGCTCCAGGACAGCTACCTGGAGACCATCGCGGCCTTGGTGACTGCCCTTGAGCAAAAGGACCGCTACACCCAGGGCCACTCCCTGCGGGTGAGCAACTTAGCGGTACTCATTGGTCAGGAGATGAATCTTCCCGAAGAGGAGCTGAACAAATTGCGGTTGGCGGCAGTCCTCCATGATGTGGGCAAGATAGCCATTCCGGAAGCTATCTTGAATAAGCCGGAGGCCCTCACGCGAACGGAGTACGAAATCGTCAAGCTCCATCCCCAGAAAAGCGCAGAGATCATCAAGGGGATCAGCGTTCTGCAGCCAATCATCCCTATTGTCAAACATCACCACGAGCGGCCCGACGGCTGCGGCTATCCCAGCGGACTAACCCTCCGGGACATCCCCTTGTTGACCCAGATTCTCGCCGTCGCCGATGCTTGGGATGCCATGACCTCCGATCGTCCCTATCGCAAAGCCATGTCTGTTGAGCAAGCCCTCCAGGTGATGAAGGAGAATCGGGGGACCCAGTTCAGCGCCCAGGTGGTCAATGCCCTCCTCAACATCCTGGAAGAAAGGCCTGCTTTGATCAGGGCCCAGATAGCTCCCGCCACCTAACCTTTCATGCAGGCAAACCGGCCCTTCGGCGAGAACTATTGGTAGTAATCGTCTAGCTCAAGGAGGCAGACCATGGTAACAGCATTAGGCCTAGTCGCGGGGGTCACGATTATTCTGACGGGGGTGAAGCGCAAGTTCCATATCGGGTTGACGTCCGTCGTCGCCGCGGTAATTCTCAGCCTTTTCAGCGGCCAGGCATGGACGGTCTTAACAGTATCCCTTGTCGACACGCTCCTTGCCCCCAGCAACCGGACGTTGCTCCTGGCCATCGCCCTCATTACTGCCCTCGGCAAGACGATGCAAGTATCGGGGGCGATGACGACCTTGGCCGACAGCACCCAGAAGCTTTTTCGCACGCCAAAGGGGACGATTTTTGTGTTGCCGGCGTTAGTTGGTTTCCTCAGCGTACCTGGCGCTTCCATCTTCTCTGCCCCAATGGTTGACGCATCTGGCCGGCAGCTAGGCATGAGCACTGAGCAACGGGCAGTTGCCAATGTCTATTTTCGTCACCTTTGGTATCTGGTCTACCCCCTGTATCCTCCCTTTATCCTTCTTCAGCAAATGTCGGGGATTCCTTATCAAGCCCTCCTTTTCCCTGGACTGATTGCTATGGCGGCCAGCTTTGCGACCGCGGCCTACGTGTCCTTTCGCGGCGCGGCGAACCCCGTTGAGCATCAAGAAAGCCATGCCCGAGAAGCCCTCCCTGCCTTCATCAGTTCGGTTTTGCCCTTAGTTGCCGTCCTTGGACTGTCATTAGGCGCCGGCCTTAGCTTCCCCTTGGCAGTCCTCATCGGCATCGTCCTTGCCCTGCTAATTGTGCCGGGACAAGGCCTCAACACGGATAATCTCGGGAAGCGCCTCAGGGAAGGAGTCCTCGCCGGCATCGACTGGCACATCGTCAGCGCGGTGGCGGGGATCGTCTTTTTCAGCCGCGTCGTGGTTAATTCGGGGGCTGTGACCGTCCTTGCCGCCAGGTTCTCCCTCAAGGCCTCCTCGCTCCTGATGCTGGCTTTGGCCGTACCCTTTCTCGTTGGCTTCATCACTGGATCCCATCAAGGGGCCATCGGCATTGTGCTCCCCATTCTCCTGCCCCTCCTCGCCGGTCAGCCCAATGGCCATCGGTTAGTCGCCCTGCTGTACATGGCTTCCCTTGGGGGTTACCTCATGTCACCCGCCCATGTCTGCCTCATCGGCACCATCGAGTATTTAAAAGGGGATCTGGCGGCCACATGGCGCCTTGCTTGGCTGCCAACGGGGGTGCTCCTTATGGTGACTCTCATCTTTGGACTGGTGTGGGTCTAGCCGCTCCCCAAGCCCCGTAAGAGAACAACGCCCCACCGGGGGCGTTGCCTATTTCCCTCGAGGCCAATTGGCCCCTGATGCTCGCCTGTCTTTCCTGTCTATCGTCCTTACTCCCCGGTCCGCGGCAGCTTGGGAAACTCGAGCCGGACGATAATCTCCTGCCCGCCATAGGACTGGCAAATCCGCAGATCACCCGCGGCGCTGAGGAGCATGCCGGCCTCTTCCCAAGTCAGGTTGTGGGCAGCAATCAGCCTCTCGGCCATCTCCCGCACTGCCCGTCGGGCGGCGGCGAGGAAGTCGTCGCCGTAGCCGGTGGTAATCATTAGATCGGCCGTTTCCAGATAAGGCAAGGCGGTCCTTTGACCCTTGATCAAGCCGACCTCAATGAGGACCTCCGCGGGCATCTCAAGGGCGGTGCCGTTGAGCTCCCCATCCCCCATCATCCCGTGGACGTCCCCCAGGGCAAGGAGGGCGCCGGGAACTTGGACGGGGAGGAAGACCCGGGTCCCCGTAGTGATCCGGGCGTTGTCCATGTTGCCCCCTGTGTCACCGGCGTGCATGGTGGGGACAGGCGTCCCCGCGGGAGCGGTGCCGATCACCCCGATCATGGGCCGGACGGGCAGGGAGATGCGGTCGGAAAAACGGGCCTGGCCTTCGGACACGGGAATGATCCAGGCCGTTGTCTCCCGGACCGTATCACCGAGAAGGCCGACTCCCTGCTTTGCCAGGAGGTAGCCCTGGCTTCCCAGCTTGATGTCCAGGATATCGACGGTGAGCGTGTCGCCAGGCTCGGCCCCCCGGATGTAGAGGGGACCTGTCGCCGGATTGACCATCGGATTGCCGTTTTTTGGTTCAGGTACACTGGTAAGGACGTCCTCGGGCCTTTGCAGTCGACCGGTGCGGGAATCATGGGTCTCAAGGACTACCCGCTCACCCGGATCGACGTAGGCAACAGGCTCGAGATGGGGACTTAATTCGTAGCAAACTTTGTCTCTACTGATGCGCAGCATCCTGACACCGCCTCCTAACAGCTGTTGGCTCTTTTTTCTGTAGAAGGCATAGTTTTTCCTTTAAGGGAAAGATGACGAAGGGTTTGTCGACACCATAGGGAATATTAGAATTAACACCTATGTATTTGAGGGATGGCCATGCTCAAGCAGAGGGTTCCCCTTGTTCTCGCCGGCGTTGCCATTGCAGCTTTGTTCCTACCCGTGATAAGAGGACACGCCAACCTTTGGCTGCTCCATCTTGTTCCGGCCCAGATCTTTGGGTTTTACAGGGGCGCACGGGGGGCCTTGCTGCTGGTTGCCGCCAGCTGGGTCTTAGCTATCTTCACTGCCTTATCCGGGCCGTTCCATGGGACAGGCCCCCTTGTTATAATCAGCATCTTTTCCTTGATCAACGGCTTCCTCTTTGAAAAGCTGCACAAACGAAGCTTCATCGACGAATTGACAGGTCTATACAACCGGCGTGGGTTCATCTTCTACCTGGATCAGCATCTAGCCCAAGCGGAAAGGCTTAGAATCCCCCTATCGGTGGCCATCGTGGACATTGACGGTTTTAAGTCCATCAATGACAGCTTCGGCCACCTCTATGGGGATCAAGTTCTCTGCCAGGTGGCTAGGCTGATCAAGGAGACTTGCCGGGCGGCTGACGTCTCCGCCCGGTGGGGGGGCGATGAGTTTGCCTTAGCCTTGCTAGATACTTCGGCGGCAGGAGCCTTGGTCCTAGCGGAGCGTCTGCGCATGCATGTGGAAAAAAAGGCATCGTTGCCCATCACCATCTCCGTAGGCGTTTCCATCTTTCCCACCCATGCTGGAGGCAAGGAGGAACTCCTCGCGAACGCCGATCGGGCCCTTCTTTTGGCCAAGAAGGATCGGAACATGGTGGTCTTGGAGCCAGATCCCAGCCATCTCGTCCCCCAGTATTAAAACCGTCTTGCAGGCGGAAATATGGGGAAAACGGGCAATCCGGGAAGGAATCTGTTGATTCTGCCCTCCTTTGCCCGATTTGACATCAAACCCACCCTGTGGTATATTAAACGCACAAAGGGTGTTGGCTGCACATACCTGATAACTGAATATGGCAAGGCTACATGTACTAGAGCGCTCAATCCGCTTGTGGCGGAGCGGGGGAACCAACTTTTTGGGGTGAATCCCGGTGGCGACATCGGGTAGGGTTACTCTTGATCCGAACCCGCCAGCTAACCTCGTCAGCGTGAAAGAGAGTATGTGGTAGCTCATTGCGTACTTGCATCGATGAGAAACCACAATACTTGATTGTGGTTTTTTGTTACTCAAAGGGGGGAATATCCATGAAAAAAGGTATCACGGCTGTTGTGTTGGTTTTGCTGCTGTCTGGGCTCGTTTGCGCCAAGACGCTGGTCATCGGGTTTGATGACGATCTCGTCACCCTCGATCCGGCGGATTTTAGCCACCGCCAAACGGAAGCTATGCTTCGCCAAGTCTACGAGGGACTCTCAACTTATACTCCCGATCGGGAGATCGTCCCCGAGCTGGCCCTGTCGATCACAGCCATCGAACCGACTCTCTATGAGATCAAAGTTCGACCGGGCGTCAAGTTCCATGACGGCAGTCCCCTAACCGCGGAGGATGTGGCCTTTAGCATCAACCGCCTCGTGAAGGAAGGGGCCATGGCCGGCAGGACCTCCCAGCGCAGGGGCCTCATGGGACCGACTAAAGGTGCGGTGGCGGTGGATGAGTACACAGTCCATGTGGAGCTGGCCAATCCCTGGCCTTTGTTTCCACGCTTCATTCCCTGGCAGATGATTGTACCCAAGTCCGTGGGCGACAGCTACATCGACAAACCTGTGGGCACAGGACCCTTCGTTTTCGAGGAGTGGGTTCGCGACAGTCATTTCAGCGTAGTGAGGAATCCAGAATACTGGGGCGATCCCCCGAAAGTGGACCGGGTAGTCTTCAGAGTCATTGGCGATGAGTCAGCTCGCGTCTCGGCGTTGAGGTCCGGTGAAGTCGACATCGCTACCTTCATCCCCGTCCATGAAATCAGCTCTCTGGAAAACCACCCGGAGATCGACGTGGTCTCGGTGCTGGGGACGCGCAGCTACTTCCTCGAGATGAATGTCAATAAGCCGCCCTTCAACGATATCAGGGTGCGGCAGGCCATGAACCATGCCGTCGACATGGATACGATCATTAACGTCATTTATGAAGGTAGGGCTACCAGAATACCCTTCATCCTCTCGCCCCAGGCCTTCGCCTATCACGACGGACTGCCGATGTTTGATTACGACCCGGAGAAAGCCCGCCGCCTCCTGGCCGAGGCAGGTTACCCCAACGGGTTTTCCTTCGAGCTGGACACAGTCGATGCGCACCGGGCCAGGGCGGAGATTTACCAGGCGATGCTGGCCGAGGTTGGAATCGATGTCAAGATCCGCACCTGGCCAACCTGGGGAGCCGTCCGGGAAGCCTGGATGCAGATGAAGGACAAACCGGTAGCGGAACAACGGGATGCCTTCCTCAACGATTGGGGAAATGCATCGCTTGACCCCTTCGATATCCTAATCCCCAAGTTCCATTCGGACCATCGGGGCCTTGGCCGAGGCAACTTCTCCGGGTTTGCCGACCCCGAAGTTGATCGGCTCCTAGAGGCATCCTTGGAATCAGACAATAACGAAGAGCGGCTGATGCTGTTTCGCCAGGCCCAAGAGATCATCCACGCCCAGGTGCCCATGGTCTTCGAGTTCGTAGCCCATGAAATCTACGGTGTGCGCAGTAGGGTGAAAAACTGGCGTCCCAGTCCCGACAGCCGCATCCACTTGAAAGAGGTTGAGTTGGCACACTGATGTCTAAGAAGTTCTTGTTCCATCGCATGCTGCAGACAATTCCGGTGGTGCTGGGAATCACCTTGGTCGTCTTTTCCCTCATGCACCTGACTCCAGGGGACCCGGTGGAGACAATGTTGGGGTCGGTCGGCCATATCAGCCAGGAGGACATCGAGCTCATCCGCCAGGAGCTGGGCCTTGACCAACCCCTGTGGAAGCAGTACCTGGGGTTCTTGGGAGGAATAGTACGGGGTGATTGGGGCGTCTCCCTGCGCTATGGGGTGCCTGTTAAGGACCTCATCCGGGAGCGCCTCCCGGCAACCCTAGAATTAACCCTGGCAGCCATGGCGGTTTCCTTGCTGATCGCCATTCCGGCGGGGGTCGTAGCGGCAATCCGTCGATATTCCATCGTGGATCAGGTGAGTACGCTGGTGTCTTTGATCGGCGTGTCCCTGCCGGATTTCTGGCTAGGCCTGGTCTTGATCCTCATTTTCTCTGTGGGACTGGGGTGGCTGCCGGGGGGCCTCCGGCTCGGCTTTGAGGTGACGGCGCCCCCGACGGTGACTGGGCTCTTGCTGGTGGACTCCCTCCTGGCTCGGAATTGGGAGGCCCTGTGGGCGGCGATGAAGCACTTGCTTTTGCCCTCCCTGGCTTTGGGAGCTCCTTTGGCTGCCCTCACTATGCGGATTACCCGCTCGAGCATGCTCGATGTGGTCAAACAAGACTACATCACCTTCGCGCGGGCGAAGGGCCTGAAGGAGGCTGTGGTCATCATCAAGCACGCTCTGCGCAATGCTTTGATCCCCACCATCACCGTCATTGCGCTGAACATGGGCACGCTCCTGGGGGGCAACATGATCATCGAGAGGATTTTCAGCTGGCCGGGCCTGGGGCAGCTGGTGGTCGACTCCATCCGTACCTACGACTACCCCGTCGTTCAGGCTTCGGTGATGTTGTATGCGTTGACTTATGTGGCGATGAACCTGGCGGCCGATCTTGTCTATACACGGCTGGATCCCCGGGTGAAGCTGTGAAAAGGAGGAAAGGCATGGAGCTTGAGCAGGTATTGTACCAGGAATCCCCGATGTGGTCCGCTTTGCGGGACTTCTGGCGGCTTTACCGGAAGAACCGTCTGGCTGTTTGGGGCCTGGCGGTCATCGCCATCATGGTAATTGCCGCGATCTTCGCCCCATACCTTACTCCCTACCACCCGGAAAAGCCGGATTTTACCGCCTTGCGCAAGCCGCCCTTCTGGATGCCCGGCGGGAGCCTGGCCCATCCTTTAGGGACAGACCACTTGGGGAGGGATATGCTGACTCGCATCATTCACGGCGGCCGCATATCTTTAACCGTTGGGCTGGTGGTGATCTTCTTTGCCACTAGCGTCGGCACCATCTTGGGCCTCATCTCAGGTTATTACGGAGGCCGCATCGATGCCGTCATCCAGCGCATCGTCGATACTTTGTTGTCCTTCCCCTACTTGATCCTGGCAACAGCTTTAGTTGCCGTCCTGGGGCCGGGGCTGCAGAATATGCTGGTGGCCTTGGCCTACAAGGAATGGATCTATCCTTGCCGGGTGGTCAGGAGCGAGGTTCTGGCCGCAAAGAACAAGGAGTATGTGGAGGCGGCGAAAGCCGCGGGGGCAGGGGATTTGCATATCATGTTCAGGGAAATCCTCCCTAATGTCTTCGGGTCAGTCATCGTAGTTGCCACCTTGCGGGTGGCTTGGGTCATCCTGATGGAGGCCTCCTTAAGCTTCCTGGGACTAGGCGTTGAGCCCCCGGCCCCCGCTTGGGGAACCATCATCAGTGAAGGACGGCGATTCATCAATACCCAGTGGTGGATATCCACCTTCCCTGGCATCGCCGTGCTGCTGACCGCGTTAGGAATCAATCTTATTGGTGAAGGCTTGCGAGACGCCTTAGATCCGCGCATGAGGTAGTTACTATGAAGGGACCATTGCTGGAGATAAGAAACTTAAAAGTTCATTTTCATACCGATGCTGGTGTGGCCAGAGCTGTCGACGGAGTCAACCTGACTATTGCCCCCGGTGAGGTTATGGGGCTTGTTGGCGAATCAGGCTGCGGCAAGAGCGTCACCGCCCTCAGCATCATGGGGCTCATCAGGCCGCCTGGCAAGATTGTCGACGGTCAGATCCTGTTCCAGGGGAAGGATCTCGTCAGCCTTCCTGAACAGGAAATGCAAAGGCTTCGGGGAGGACGGATCGCGATGATCTTCCAGGACCCCCTGACGACCCTGAACCCCGTCATCCGGGTGGGGGACCAGATCATCGAGGCCATTGCCATCCACCAGGGTAAAGAAAAGGCATGGGAGAAGGCCGTGCGGATGTTGGAGCTGGTGGGCATATCATCCCCTGAGCGGAGGATGATGGAGTATCCCCATCAGCTGAGCGGCGGGATGCGTCAGCGGGTGATGATTGCCATTGCCCTGTCGTGTCATCCGGCTCTCCTCATTGCCGATGAGCCGACGACGGCCCTGGATGTGACTATCCAGGCCCAGATCCTCGACCTCATGGCCAGGCTGCAGCAGGAGTTGAATATGGGGATCCTGTTCATTACCCATGATTTGGGTGTGGTGGCCGAGTTTTGTGACCGGGTGGCGGTGATGTATGCGGGGAAAGTGGTGGAGGTCGGTGATGTCCGGCAGGTCCTCACCTACCCCCTCCATCCTTATACCAGGGGATTGCTGAAGTCCATTCCCCGCTTGCAGGAGACTCGCCACCGGATCGAACCTATTGAGGGATTGGTTCCGGAACTGCACCTGCTCCCTCCGGGCTGCTCCTTCCATGACCGCTGCCCGTTGGCGGACAAAAGGTGCGCCAAATGGGAGCCTTCCTTGCGGGAGGCAGCCCCGGGCCGCCTGGTCAGCTGCCTAATGATTCCCTGAGTAAAGGAGGTTGCGCCTTGTTTACACCCTTGGTCAAGATTAGAGACCTGAAAGTGTACTACGGAGAAGACAACCCCGTCAGAGCCGTCGATGGGGTCAGCTTGGACATCTATCCAGGGGAGACCCTTGGTCTTGTAGGCGAATCAGGCTGCGGCAAGTCAACCCTGGGGAGAGCCATTCTCCGGCTTTGTGAGCCGACCGCGGGAGAGGTCCACTTCGATGGGAAAAGCATCTTTGACCTGTCTCCCCAGGAGATGAAAGAGATACGCCGGGAGATGCAGATCGTCTTTCAAGACCCTTACGCTTCCCTCAACCCCCGGCGGACGGTCGGTCAAATAATCGGACTGCCTTTAGCCCTCCAGGGAGTGCCCCAGCGGGAGATCCGGGAGCGGGTCAAGGCTCTGCTGCCCAAGGTCGGCCTGCAGGAAAGCCATATCGATCGCTTTCCCCATCAATTCAGCGGCGGACAGCGGCAAAGGATCGGCATCGCCCGGGCCCTTGCGGTCGGCCCCCGCTTCATCGTCGCCGATGAGCCCGTCTCTTCCCTAGATGTGTCCATCCAGGCCCAAATCATTATCCTGTTGCAGCAATTGCAACGGGAGATGGGCTTGACCTATTTGTTCATCACCCACGATCTCAGTGTGGTCAACTACGTCAGCGACCGGATCGCGGTGATGTATCTGGGTAGAATTGTTGAGCTGGCCTCGACGAAGGCAATTTTTGCCAATCCTCACCACCCTTACACCCAGGCTTTGCTTTCGGCCATACCACGACTTGATGGACGACGGCGCCGCCAGCGGATCATTCTGCGGGGGAGCGTTCCTTCCCCTGTGAACCCACCCTCAGGGTGCCGCTTCCGGACTCGCTGCTTCCATCCGGCCAAGGGCGATGCGTGCCTTGTGGAACCACCACTGGTGGCAATTGATGATGGTCACTACGTGGCTTGTCACTACGCGCTCCCCAGTAAACAGTGGATTTCCGCTTGATGTGTTGACGGCCACTCCATGCTCCAATCAGGATCTGCCATGAGAATCCTGGAGAGAGACTTGCGAAGGGAGAGCTGACATTATGCAGACTGTCCGGATCCCTTGGGCTTGTTGGTACGGCAATGGGGAGCATCCCCTTTGGTTTCCCGATGAATGGGAAGTGGTAGTGGCCGAAATGGAAGGAGCACCCAGCATCGACGAAAAGGCTGTCGAGATGGCCCTCGACAACCCAATCGACAGTCCTCCCCTTCAGGAACTGGCCCGGGGAAGGAAAAACGTCGGCATCATCATTGACGACATATCCCGCCCCACCCCGGGAGCCCTTCTTCTCCCACCCATCATCCGCCGCTTGGAAGAAGGCGGCATCAAGCGGGAGGACATGTCGATTTACTTGAGTCTCGGCGCCCACCGACCTATGACTAGGGCGGACATGATTAAGAAGCTGGGGGAAGAAGTAGTATCGACTATCCAGGTCCTCAATCATAATCCTTTCGCCGACCTGGTCTCTTTCGGGACCTCCCAGATGGGCCATCCCATTACCATCAACCGGGGATTTGCGGAAAAAGACCTGAAAATCTCCGTTGGCTGCATCCTCCCCCATCCCGCGGCGGGCTTTGGTGGGGGAGCAAAAAACATCATCCCCGGCATCGGGGGGATGGAAACCTTAGAAGCCAACCACAAACCGGCATTTTACGAGAAAGACGGTCAGCGTTTTGCCCACCGCTGGGTAGGCAATCCCGACAATCCCCTCCGACAGGATATGGAGGATATCGCAAGGAAGATTGGACTGGAATTCATTGTTAATGCTGTCTTTAATGCAAGACTGGAAGTGGCGGGCCTGTTTGCTGGAGACCTGGTGGCGGCCCACCGGGCCGGCTCAGAGCTAGCCCAAGAGGTCTACCGAACCCGGCTGGTGCCCCAGGCCGATATTGTTGTTTTCAATGCCTATCCGAAGGATACGGAGTATGTGCAGATAACGAATGCCTTCAATGTCGCGGATGAATACGGCATGGCCCTTCTTAAAGGCCAAGACAGCACCATCATCGTCACCAGCGCATCCACCGAGGGAGCCGGCTTCCATACCCTAGCAGGTCCCGGCATGGCCCTCTTTACCCCCCATGATAACAGCCTGCCGCCCCAGTCCCTAGCGGGTATAACCACCTGGATTTATTCGCCGAACCTGTCTTTGGCTCAAATCAGGCCCTTCTTCACAGGACCGCCCCGGCCCCTCTATGCCGAGTGGCAAGGGCTTCTCGATGATCTCATCAAGCGCCATGGTTCTAAAGCCCTCGTCGCCATCTACCCCATGGCTTGTTTGCAAATGGGTGTCCTGCCGGAAAGCTAAGACCAAAGAAGGGCAACCAACAGGCTGCCCTTTATTCATCGGCTGCCTTTTAACCGAGGCCTTCGATGATGGCGGTTTCCTCCCTGGCCCTTCACCCTCGGCGCAGGCAGCTGTCCGGCGCTAGGTAGGAAATTGGCAGGAGGGCCAAGTACTGACCCTCCTGA
>JAAYLV010000083.1 GCA_012521755.1 Bacillota bacterium
CAGACCCGGGTCATGTTGATGAAACACCCCCAGATCCGAGCCCGTTGGCAGGGCAAGTTCGACATGATCCAGGTGGATGAAATGCAGGATACCCACCTGTCCGAGTACGGGGTCTTGCGGATCTTGGCCAAAGGCTGCGGCAATTTGGTCTTAGCCGGAGACTTTGACCAGACCATTTATGAATGGCGAGGCTCAAACCCAGGGGAGATCCTGGGCCGATTCCAACAAGACTTCCCCGGCGTGCGGGCGTTCAGCTTCGATGAGAACCACCGGGCGACCAGGTCTTTAGTTGTTGCCGCGGCTAAAGTGGCTGCTTCCTTCAGCCGCCATGCTCCGCCAAGGCCATCCGTGAAGGCCTCTCCAGGAAGGCCCATTGAGGTCCACTTCGCCCGCACCAGCCTGGAGGAAGCTGATTGGATCGCCTGCCGGTTGAAAACAGAACTAGAGGCGAGCCCTAACCTCCAGATCGGGGTGTTGACCAGGTCCAATCACCGGGCGTTGGCGATAGCTCAGGCTTTAGCCCGCATGGAGGTCCCCCATCTGACGGTGGAAACCTACGAATTCTTTCGCCGCCAGGAGGTCAAAGATGCCATCGCCTACATCAGGTTCCTGCTCAATCCTTGGGATGGTCGCAGCTTTCGCCGGATCTTGAGCCGTCCCCGGCGGGGCATCGGAGAGCGGACGATCGCCAAAATCGACGGGGCCCATCAGACTGGCCTGCGCCTCGTCGATCTGGCTCAGCCGGCAACCCTCTTGGGGGATCCTTTTGCCTTGCTGATGAATGCCTTCCGCTACGGGGAGCTCATCATCCTCGATGTGGAGACAACCGGTCTTGATCCTAGCCGGGATGAAGTCATTGAACTGGCCGCGCTGCGCCTTGTGAAAGGCCAAGAGGCAGAGTGTTTCCACCGGTACCTGCGGAACACAAAAAGCGTAGGGGATTCCGTGGCTATCCATGGGCTCACCGATGAGTTCTTAAAGGCCGAGGGGGAGGATCCCGCCACGGTCTTGGCGGAGCTTGAAGCTTTTTGCCAGGATGCCCCCGTCGTTGGCCATAATATCTCCTTCGATTTGCGGATGCTCCGGGCATTTGGCAGGCGGTTAGGGGTGGCCCTGGACTTGGGTGAGAACATGGACACCTTAGAGATCGCCAGGCGTTTCCTTGATTTGGATGACTATCGACTAGAGTATCTTAAGCAGCATTTAGGGCTTGCCGACCTGCCCAGCCATCGGGCAATGGACGATGTACGCACCACCCGGGCCCTCCTTGAGCATCTTATCCCCCTAGTTGAAAAAGACAGCTCTGCTAGGCGGACCGTGGTGGGCAGCGCTGCACCTCTTTTTGCCCCGGTGGTCGCAGAGGTGGAATCCCTCAGGACAAAGGTGGATTCCCTGCGGCCTTGGCAGTTGCTTGACGCCGTCCTTGAACGCTCGGGACTTGCTGCATTTTACAGCAAAGAGCCCCATCGCACCGCGAACCTGGCTGAACTAAGGAACATCTTCAAAGACCGGGACGAAGCAGACAAGGACCCCCGCTCCTCCCTCGAGGGGATCATGTCCTTTGCCGCTTTGGCCCGGAACGTGGACCGGCTGGATGAGGAGGACAACCGGGTCAAGGTGCTCACTGTCCATCAAGCCAAAGGCCTGGAGTTTGATCTGGTGGTCATTGCGGGACTGGCGGAGAATGAGTTTCCCAACTATGGAGCGTGCAAAGAAGGGCGGGAGTTGGAAGAACGGCGGGTTTTCTATGTGGCGGTGACCCGGGCCAAAGAGCACCTGATCCTGACGGGCCATGGCAGCCATGACGGCAAGGTTCGGTTGCCCAGCCGTTATTTCCGCCTGATTGGCGATGATTGGGAGGAGCGGGACTCCTACCGATTTGCGAAATACCAGCGACGCTAGAGCCCTTGATGCCTAGCTCCGGTGGGTCCTAGGGGAAAATATTACGCGGAGTGAATTCCGAAAATAGACAAAACAGTGAAGACATGGTAATATATATATGACTAGTCAAGTGCAATGGGGAGGGCCTGGGGAGCGTCAACAAATCTTAATTTCTGGAGGTGTGGGCGTTGAAGAAGCTGGCGCTGGTGTTGGTTGTGGTTCTTTGCTTCGCCCTCACAGTGGGGGCTAGGGAAAAGGAAGGACC
>JAAYLV010000084.1 GCA_012521755.1 Bacillota bacterium
AAGGGAGCCGTGGGGCTCCCTTGCAGAAGTTCTCTTGCTCGATTACTACTTTCCTTGGGCAGCGTTGGCTCCCGCGATGCGGCCGAAGATGATGATGTCGGCAATGGCGTTGCCGCCGAGGCGGTTGGTGCCGTGGATGCCGCCCGTTACCTCGCCCGCTGCGTAGAGGCCGGGGATGACCTCACCGTCGATGCCAATAACTTGTGCTTCGGTGTTGATCTTGATTCCGCCCATGGTGTGGTGCACGGTGGGCACCCGGGGGGAGGCGTAGAAGGGCGGCGTGTCGATCCGGGCCTTCATCAGCTCCTTGCCAAACTCTTTGTCTACGCCCGCGTCGTAGTAGGAGTTGTAGTTGTTGACGGTTTCGACGAGAGCGTCGGCAGGGACGCCGATCTGCGCGGCCAGCTCCTCGAGGGTGTCCGCCTGGAAAGCATAGCCTTGCTCAACCAGCTCATCGGCTGTCTGACCCCAGTTGTTATAGCCCTGGGTCAAGGTATGGCACTTGGAGTCGACGATCACGTACATCAAGCTGTCCGGCTGCTCGAACAAAGCGTTGGTCAGATCGTCGCGGCGAGCATCCTCCCGCACGAAGCGCTTGCCATACTTGTTGACGAAGATCATCTCGTCGGCGCCAGCCTCCACCCAATTGTGCAGGGCACCATCGCCGGGCGTGCCCAGGGGCAGGAGCTGAATGTATTCCATACCGACCAACGCGGCCCCAATGTCCCGGGCCATGATGATGCCGTCCCCAGTTGCGCCAGGGCTGTTGGTAGTGCCGATCTTCTCATCTAGCTTCGGGTTGTACTCCATGCGCAGGCCGACGTTTGCACTAAAGCCGCCACTGGCTAGGACGACGCCCTTGTTTGCCCTAAACTCCAACACGTTGCCATCCTTGTCAACGGCTTCAACGCCGATGACCCTGCGGCCCTTAGTGATCAAATTGGTAGCTCTGGTGTTCTTGAGGATGGTGACTCCTCTTTCTAACCCGGCCTTCTCAAGACCCATGATGTAGCCTGTACCGGCCACTTCCTTCATGAGGTGGGCCCGGGGCCAGAGGGACCCGACGACGGTAAATACGTTGGGCCGGAATTCGATGCCCAAGGACTCGAGCCAGTGGATTCCCTCGAGGGCCCGTTCGACCAGGATGGCGACTAGGGCCGGATCTCCCTTGTAGTCTCCGCCCTTGAGGGTCTGGTAGTAGTGCCATTCGATAGAGTCTTCGATCCCCTGGGGGCCTTGTCTTTCGGGGTCGACCGCGTTGTAGGCTCCACCGGAGCGGATCGTGTTGCCACCGAGCATAGCTAGCTTCTCAAGAAGGATTACCGACGCGCCATGCTGTGCCGCTTCGACTGCTGCTGCCAAACCGGCTCCGCCGCCGCCGACAACGATGACATCAGCGGTCAGGGGCACATCTGCCGCTTGTCCAACTACTCCCATGCTGGCTATGAGTAGCACCGCAAGCAAGGACACCAGGATTCTCTTCATGGCTTTCCCTCCTGTTTAGTGTGACATTGTAACAATACAGCGGCCTGCCGGCACCTCACCTTACCCGGCTCGATGCCAATGTTCACGACAATTGCAACAACTTCGGGCCGAAGTATACAGGTGAAGGTGCACGCAAATACAATATTACACCATTTGGTATCGAAATTCCTGCTAATGTGTGACAAGGATTTGCGATTTAGGGAGGATATTTAAGCGTCAGCTGGGCTCCGCCTTGGAATAGATGAAGAGGGCGCCAAAGAACATCAGCAGATCTTCGATGATGACCAAAGGTCCGATTTTTCGATCGACGCCGCGGAAGCAGCCACAGTCAATGTCCATCCCCCGCAGATAGGTGAGGATGAGTATTAGGATGAAGACAGCAAGCAAAGAGGAAATAATCAGGGAGCAGGCCTTAGTTCTCACCCCCAGAATGACTCCCAATCCCGCGAGGACCTCGATCCAGGGCAAGGTCGCCGCGACGAGGCCAATAAGCCTGGTGGGCACCAGGTTGTAGCTGCCGATCGTGACGGCAAACTCAAAGGGCGCCATTATCTTGCCTAAGCCCGCGTAGATGAAGAGTCCACCGATGAAAAAACGAATGAGGAGATATAGATATCTATCTGTAATACGCTTCATTTCGTCCCTGCCGTCGGATAGCCGGCAGCTTCCCATGCGGGCATACCGGCTTGGAAAACATATAAACGCTGGTATCCTTGCCTTGCCAGTTCTTCGGCTAGCTCTCCCGCCATGTCGCATCCGTCGCCGCTGCAGTAAGCGACGAGGATCGCGTCCTTGTCGGGAAGGATTGCGGCCAGGTCTACCCTCTCCCTGAGTACATCCAACAAAGGCACGCTTAAGGCTCCGGCGATGTGGGATTCGCCGTAGGCCGATCGGCTGCGGGCATCCAAGAAAATGGCCTCGCCTTCATCGAACAGTTCCTTGGCCTTAGCCAAGTTGATTACAGGGGCAATAGGGGCCGCCGCTACGGAATGCTCTAATGCCAACTTGCCCGTTAGTGAGTCCAAGATGAGGTCTGGTTGAGTAACAGCTCCGATTAGGCAGGCTGCAAGGACAATCAGTAGGCTTTGAACAATTACCTCTCGCTGCAAGGCTTCGACCTCCTTCTATCTCTCTTTCAGCATAACCCTAAGGACCCCATCGGGAAAGGGAGGAAAAGGACCGTGGTCAGCGGTGGAAGGGCCTGGAGGGCAATTAGCGGCTGAATTGTGGCAGTACTGCGAAAAAGACGGCCCTAGCTCAAGCCTCTAGCCGGCAGACAAGCGTTGCAATATTCGGATAGTGTGATAAGGAACCATAAAAAAGACAAAGAAGGAAATAAAACACGAATAGTCGAAGGGATCAACTATCTCTGGGGCGGTCTAGTTCCCGGAAAGGAGTGGTTTGCTAATGAAGCGCGGGGTTGCCTTGTTGGTCGGTTTGTTGCTGTTAACGCTAGTGACGGGAACCGCAGCGGGCGCAGAGGCTATCGTCTGGTCCTTTGGGCATCACCACTCGCTAGAGCATCCATGGGGCAAAGGGGCGCAGATGATTTGCGACCTAGTGGCTGAACGCAGTCAGGGACAATTCATCATCGACCACTATCCGGCGGGCATCTTGGGCGGCGAATTCGATACTTTTGACCAACTGATGGTGGGAGCCATCGAATTGATGATTGTTGGGCCGGCTGCTTTAGGCAGGTACTACGAACCGATCAATATTCTCCAGGCCCATTACGTTTTCCGGGACCTGGACCATATGTTCACCGTGATGAGGGGCCCTATTGGTGATGAATTGTACCGGGCGGCCCTGGAGGCAACGGGGGTTCGCACCCTTGATGTTTGGTACTACGGGACCCGGCACCTAACCACCTCGAACTTCCCCGTCTACAAGCCGGAGGACCTGGTGGGCAGAAAGATCCGGAGCATGGATATTCCCTTCCATGTTCATAACATCGAAGCGATGGGTCCCACGGCAACACCTGTTGCCTATCAGGAGCTTTACATGGCCCTCCAGACGGGGGTGGTCGAGGGACAAGAAAATCCCCTGCCTTCCATTGATGTGATGAAATTCTATGAGGTCCAAGAATACTTGATCTTGACGGGCCACTGCATCCACCCGGGACTCCTGCATGTGAACGATCAGGCGTTTCAGGCTTTGCCCGCTGATCTGCAAGAGCTCCTAGTAGAAGTGGTTTACGAAGTGACCGATATGGTAACGGAGATGATCCTCGCCGAGGAAGCTGAGCTGCAAGAGAGATTCGCGAGCTATGGTATGAAAATCATCGAACCGGACGTTGAGGCGTTTCGAGAGAAAACGGTAGCAAACCTGCTGGCTCGGTATGATGAGGTGTGGGGCAAGGGATTGTTCGCTAAGATCCAGGAAGTGAAATAGCAGACGGGGGCCCTTGGGCCCCTTTATCTGTGGAGGTGAGACGGTTGCGCCAGGATAATTTCGAGGAAAGCATTATCGGCTTTCTCTTGCTCATTATGCTGCTGGCCGTTCTCGGTCAGGTATTCTTTCGCTACGTGCTCGGCACTCCCTTGCGGTGGACTGAGGAACTGTCGCGGTACAGTTATGTTTGGCTCACCTTCATCGGTGGCGCCTATGCCATTAAACGCCGCAGTCACATCTGTCTCCTTTACTTCGTCCAGAAGCTCCCTCCCTTTGGACAGCAGGTTGCGAGGCTACTGAGCAATGTCTTGGTCTTTGCCATGTTCGTTTACGTTTTCCCCAGCGGCCTTAGGTTTACTCTCAGTATGTACCGTGTCTTGTCGCCAGCCTTGGAGATTCCCATGGCCTTTTTGTACCTAGCGGTCATCCTGGGCATCCTGCTGATGCTGTTTCGACTAGTCATGGACTCGATCTTGATACTGCAGGAGACTAAACAGACTAGGGGAGGGTCCATCGATGGGAATAGCTGAAATCCTGTTAGTTCTTCTGGGTTTGATGTTCATCGGTATGCCCGTTGCCTACTGCCTGATGCTCACTTCTCTGATTTACATTTTGCTCCATGGCCGCATTCCGCTGCTTTTGTTCACCCAACGGATCGCGGCCGGGCCGGATTCCTTCCCCCTCCTGGCAGTACCTTTCTTCATCTTTGCTGGACAAGTCATGAATACCTCGGGGATCACCCGCCGGATTTTTGACTTTGCCAATGTACTGGTTGGCCATATCCCTGGGGGTCTCGGCCATGTAAACGTGTTGGCCAGCGTTATCTTCTCCGGCATGTCGGGGGCTGCGGTAGCTGATGCCGGCGGATTGGGCCTAGTTGAGATCAAAGCGATGCGGGATGCTGGCTATGATGATGATTTCACCTTGGCGATAACTGGTTCATCATCGATCATCGGTCCCATCATACCTCCTAGCATTCCGGCGGTTATCTACGGGGCAACGGCCGGAGTGTCCATCGGCGGCCTCTTTGTTGGCGGCGTCATACCAGGGCTCCTCATGGGCCTTGCTCTGATGGTGATGGTCTATATCTACGCGCTGC
>JAAYLV010000085.1 GCA_012521755.1 Bacillota bacterium
ACCGGCCCGCAATCTCGACCCTTACTTGATGTCCCCCGAAGGGACTGTCGACTCCTTCATCAGGGGATCGGCAGGTGCCGACATAGCCATTATCGAAGGAGTAATGGGGCTCTTCGACGGCGGAGGATCATCGGGGCGGGAAACCAGCACCGCCCACGTCGCGGCTCTCATTGAGGCGCCGATCCTGTTGGTGGTGGATGCGGCGGGATGCGCCCGCAGCATCGGGGCCCTGGTCCACGGTTTCAACACCTTTGACGAAGATGCTTCCCTGGGGGGAGTGATTTTCAATCGGGTGGGAAGCCCTGGGCACTATCAGCTCCTCAAGGAGGCCGCCGAAAGGGAGGCGGGGGTCAGGAGCCTAGGCTGGCTAGCCTCCAGGGACAGCATTCGGATCCCGGAGCGTCAGCTGGGACTGGCCGAAGTAGAAGAGGACCTCTACGAAGAACTGGGCCGGGTGATGGAAGAAGGGCTGGACTTAGACGAACTCCTCGCCATCGCCAGTGGTGCCCCTGCCCTGTCGAAGGTCGCTCCTTTGCCGGCGGGGCCCCGGCGGGTTTTTCTTGCTGTAGCCAAGGATGAGGCTTTCTCCCACTACTATCAGGACAATCTCGATCTACTACAAGCGGCTGGGGCGAAACTCGCATATGTCAGCCCCCTACGGGATAAGGGGCTCCCTCCCGGGGCGGCAGGCCTTTACATCGGCGGGGGATGTCCCGAGCTTTATGGGGATGAGCTAAGTGCCAACGGAGCCATGTATGAGGCGATACGCGAGGCCTTCGCTCGCGGGATGCCGATTTACGCCGAGGATGGCGGCTTAGTTTATCTTTGTCGGAGGATAACCGGGGCTGATGGGAAAGAATACCCGGGGGTGGGACTCATCCCGGCCCAGGCCTGCTTTGGGGAAAGGCTCCGTGCCTTGGGTTATGTGGAGCCGGCTGCCCGGCGGGACAATTTGCTCCTCAGGCGAGGCGAGCGGGTCCGGGGCCACCAATTCCGCTATTCCTACCTTGTGCCCGAGGTAGACCCCTTCCCCTATGCCTACGAGCTTCCCGGGGGAAGGATGGAGGGGTATGCGCAGGGGAACTTGTTGGCGAGTCAAATACACATCCATTTTGCCCAGGACCCCCGATTGGCCGCCAACTTCCTGGCGGCTTGCCGGGGGATCAAGGAATAAGGAGGTTGGATGCATGGATGCCATTTCTGCCCTCAAGAGCCGACGAAGCGTCCGGACGTTCCGGAAGGATCCCGTCCCCAGGGATCTGATCGAGCAGATCATCGACTGCGCTAGGCTCTCGCCATCGGGCCGCAATGTCCAGCCGTGGGAGTTTGTGGTGGTGACGGAGGAGGAGAGTCGCCGCAAGATCGCGCAGCTGACGGACTTTGGCCGCTTCATCGCCGAGGCGCCCGTCTGTGTTGCTGTTTTTTGCCGGGACTCTAAGTATTACATTGAGGATGGCAGCGCAGCTACCATGAGCATCCTCCTGGCTGCCCATGCCCTGGGACTGGCCGCCTGTTGGGTGGCGGGGGACAAGAAGGACTATGCTGAGGAAGTAGGGAGCCTCCTTGGCGCACCCGATGGGGTGAAGCTAGTCGCGCTTATCCCCATCGGCTACAGCGATAAGGCTCCCCGGCCCAGGAAGCGCTCCCTGGAGGAAGTGCTCCATTGGGAGAAATTCTAAGCACCGGCAGCTTTTGCCCGATGCTCGGCGGGATGGATCTTGCCGAGCATTTCTAATCCGTTGATGACCAGGCGGAAGCGGCAGTTTAGCATCTCCGCGGCCTGCTTGGACATTTCCATCCGGGAGAGGTAGATTTCAAAAAAGTCCATCACCTGGCATTGGGTGGTATCGAAGGTTATGTCCAGGGTGATGATGCGCTCCTCCGGGTCGACGGTGAGGGCCGAATCGGTGATGGCCAGATTCACCCGATCGTGGATGTCGGGGTTGGGCTTTCGCCTCCTGGCCCTGGTGCGATGGGCATCGCTTTTGTCGGCCAGGATCAAGGCCGCGGTGATGGGGGTAATAGGCAGGCCGATCTCCTCTTCGTGATTGGCGATGGCGGTAGTGATCTCGACAATCTCTTCCAAAGGCACTCCCAGCAGGCGAAGTTCGCAAAAAACGATGTTCGCACCGGTAGGCCCGTGGAACTTGCGGTTGTGCATATTGCCAATATCGTGGAGGTAGCCGGCGATGGCACCTAGGTTCACTAGCCGCTCATCGAACCCTAGGGTTTCGAGGATGTAAGCGGTGGTCTTTGCTACGTAGTTGACATGCCGGGGCCCATGTTCGGTGTAACCTCGGGCTGCCAGATAAGCGTTGGCCTTGTGGATCATCAGCCTGAAGTTTTCGTTTCTGCGTACGTCATCGAGGGTAATCATCTTTGAACCTCCTAGCTCCCCCTAGTGTTAATATGATAACACGGAGCAGGGGGCAAGGCAATTTGGGGGTGCCATCGAGGGGACTGCTGCTTTCCGCTCCCCTGGGCAAAATGGGTAGTTTGCGATCTGCCGGCAGGAGTCCTAATATCAAAGGCGAATACAAACTTAATATTTCCCTTTTTCGGGGGCTTTTTTTGGATAAAGAATGGAGGAGTCAGCGTGGCGGAGAATCGATTTGCTAAGCGGATGTGGCATGCTAGCAGCAATGCCATCCGCGAAATCCTAAAAGTG
>JAAYLV010000086.1 GCA_012521755.1 Bacillota bacterium
AACATATACGAGCACAACACATTCAAGCTCGCTTCCAACTTGACCATATGGAACTACACACCAAACCTCGGACTGGTCGTAATGAACAAGGAGAGGTGGGATTCACTGGAGCCGGATATCCGAGAGATGATACGGACGGCGGTCCTCGATGCAGGGACGGCGGTCCTTAAACATCAAAAGACTACGGAAGCCAGAAATCTTCGCCGCATGATCGAGGGCGGAGTGACAGTCAGAGAGCTCTCAGCGAGCGAGAGAGAGGCATTCAAGAAGGCAGCAATGCCAATATGGGATAACGTTGCTCAAGTACTCGGGGAAGACGCATTCCAGGCATTGTTGACTGCTGTCCAAGAAGCACGATGACATTAACAAGTAGATGGTGGGAAGAACGACTTCCCACCACCAAGCACAAGTCCCTTATCGAAAAAAAACGAGCTTGGAGACAATTCCACTGAAATAGGATAGCGCCGACAACCCGTCCTAAGCTCATCGTAGGCATCCTCTAAGCGGACATCCTTTGAGTGCGCATGTCCTGTTTTATGCCAGCCTGTCGTTCTAGCGCTCGTTTGCCGCCGAGCTGTATCCCGGGGGCTCCCTCCGGGTGCATTACAGCAGGGGGAACTACATCCCTAAGAACTGGACCTCCTCAACTATTGCCTCCTCAATAATCTTCACCGCTTCATCGATATCCGACCGCGTTATGATCAATGCGGGGGCAATCTCGATAGACTGCATTGAAGGCCGGCAGAACGCGCCTTTTTCCCTAATCCTCTTCACTATCCGCAGAGCAGGGTTGTTATCTTCCGGGAAACGAGCTTTCGTCTTCTTATCCTGCACAAACTCGATGCCCAGCCAAAGGCCGATGCCTCTGACTTCCCCCACAATTGGGTGCCTCTCCAGTTCCTTCAGGCCATCCAGGAAATACTCTCCCATTTCACGGGCGTTCTCCACCAGTCCCTCTCGCTTGATTATTTCGAGATTGACTGCAGCCGCCCGACAAGCTACCGGGTGGCCGCCATAGGTGTGTATGTGGCGAAATACAGGAAATTCACCGATGACGGAGGGCTTAGTGACAGCTGCACCCATCGGCACATAACCACTTGTCAATTGCTTTGCCATAACCATTATGTCCGGCACAACCCCGAAATGCTCTATTCCAAACATCTTGCCAGTACGTCCGAAACCCGTGATGACCTCATCATCTATGAGAAGAACATCATGCTTTTCACAGATCTCCCGAATCATGGGGAAGTATTCAGGCGGCGGGATGACGCAGCCCCCCATCTGCATTATCGGTTCGGCAATGAAAGCCGCCACCTGTTCGGGTCCCTCATCTAGAATTAGCTTCTCCAGGACTTGAGCGCAATCAATATCACAGTTCGGATAATCCTTGCCGTAAGGACAACGATAGCAATAAGGCCTCTCGACGAAAAGATAGCCCGGCACGAGGGGGTCCATGACCCTGCGCAGCGGATGGTTCGCCCCCATGGCGCTCAAGGCTCCCATAGTCGTACCATGATAAGCATCGCGTCTGCTGATAATCTTGTACTTCCTCGGCAGACCTCGATAGTAATTGTACTGTTTGGCAAGCTTAAAGGCTGTCTCCACCGCTTCCGAACCATCGCAGACGAAAAACGCCATTGACAGGTCTCCAGGCATTAGTTCAGAGAGGATTGCAGCAAACTTCACCGCCGCAGCATTGTGGGAGTCGGCAGGGGTGAAATAGTGGAGCTTCTTTGCCTGATCATACATCGCCTCGGCAATCTCTTCGCGTCCCCACCCAACGGCATTGGCCCGTGTTCCGCCGGCCGCAAGGTCGAGATACGTTCTGCCGGTGGAATCAGTGACCCTCAGCCCCCTGCCCTCCACCAAAGTCCAAAGGTCGGGTTCTTCAGC
Organism: Bacillota bacterium; assembly: GCA_012521755.1. Taxonomy (GTDB): domain Bacteria; phylum Bacillota; class Limnochordia; order JAAZLZ01; family JAAZLZ01; genus JAAZLZ01. The sequence goes on from JAAYLV010000086.1 coordinate 1,894, forward strand.
TAAATTGGTGTTATGGGGCACCACGTGTCTTGTCAGCCTTTTCCCGCTCGCCACAAAATTCGCCCCCTTGTTAATTAGCATTAAATGACCGTCAGTCTATGGTTCTCCGTGGGCCTGCGGACTCCTCCCCAACTTGGCCGGCAGACACATGTGTCTTTGTCTGGATTCCCGTTTCTTATTCCTTATATCGCGGTACCCGGTTCCTGGCGGCTTAAATCCCTGGAATCGTCTCCCACAGTTCGTTTTTGGATAGACTAATGAAGGAGGCTGAACAAGTCAGCCTCCTCTTCCCTTGCCACCGCAGGAAATTGTCCCTCTACGGTGAATACTATAGGGACAGAGCAACTGGAGGAGTGGGTAGGATGAAACTGATGTTAGCGGTCGTTGA
>JAAYLV010000016.1 GCA_012521755.1 Bacillota bacterium
ATGATTTCCTCCCCAGTAGGCGTCATCTCCACAGCCAAGGCGTTGATGAGCACCAAAGGCCGCGCTCCGGTGCTCATCACTTCCAACAGCGCCACTCGGCTCGTCATCCGACCGACAACGTACCCCGGCACTTTAACCAGGTCGTTTTCTTTCGAACCGATAGCTCCCAAGGAATCGCAGGCCACTACCAGCAAGGAACCATCGGCCATGTCGATTACAGTCACATCCCGCAACTGCCTTACTTTCGGAACCATCCCGCTCCCTACCTTACCGGATGTTCTTCAGGGCCTTGAATAGCAAGGCGGCCGCCACCACATTGACCGTCGAGCCGACAAGCAAGGGCAAGAGCATCGCGCCGAAAAAGGCGGGCCCAAAGCCCGGCAACAAGGAAAAGAGAGCTGGTGCGCCAACTCCGTTCAGAAGCGAAGCTGCCACCACCGCGGTCCCCATGCCCACTCGCCGCTGTAGGTAGCCGAAGGCGGCCGCGAAGACAGCCATTTGGATGGCCACAAACACATGAAGCGGCAGCGATAGGGGAAAACCGACTGTCCCCGCACTGAGCAGGTGCCCCAAGGCGGCTATCACCGCGCCCTCCTTGGAGCCAAATACTAGTGCGCCCAAGTAGCCGGGGGCTGAGTCCAAGGCCACCGTTCCCGTCGGGCTGGGGATCTTGATGAAGGCCCCAACACCGCTCAATGCCACCAGCACCGCCATCCGCGCCAATCGCTTGCTCACCGACACTCCTACATCCTTTTCCATCGTCGACATGTTTTTCCCCTCCTGTTGAACAAAATAAGTCCCCAGCACTTAAGCTGAGGACTTTACCATCATCCTGCAGGCCACCCCCTTCTCCCGAGGGATTCACCACACAAATGGGCAGGCCTCCTGGCTTGGGCTCATCGCCTCCCTGCGCCTTCCCAGATCAAGGACCCAGTGGCATCATGCAGGGCGGCTCGCCTTCACAGTAGCGGGACTGCTCAGGACTTACACCTGATTTCCTATTCTCCGTATCAGAACGGCACCCATTTGCTTATTCAGTTTGCCGAGTTACTATTCGTCATCCCAGGAAGTTTTCCTTCTTGAAACTCATCTTTTTCCGCGGCCGACTTGAGGGGCTCAGCTCTCTTCTGGCCGCGTTTCCTTAGCAGCCAAAGGCACAGCATTGATCTGCACATCCTCCCGGTTAAGGCCCATGATGTAGACCCAGGAAACATGGTGACGACGGCCGCCCACGAAATCGTCGTGGACAGCAAAGGCGAGATTGTACCTTTCGCCGGCCACGAATCTCGTGTCGTCGGGGTTGCCCGTATCTAGCTTGCGCCTCAGCACAACTGTCCATCTGCCGTCCCGGTAGGAGCCATTGGCTTGAACGTCGCCGGCGCTGCCTTCAGGCTCCCGGACCAGGGCGACGGGGAGAATGTCCCCTTCCTGGAATTCAGCTTCCGCATCGAAATCGACAGCAGTCTGTCCTTCAATCAAGTGGAAAAGCTCCAAATTCCGCTGCATCTCATCGAGGCGGGCCGTCTTAAAGCCCACTTTCTTCTCATCAAACATCCAAGCCGGGCCATCCTCGCTCAGGGAATAGCTTACCCTGCCGGTATCGGCACTGCGGTCAGCGAGGACATAGCCATCGTTCCCATAGCCGACGGGGTTGGACAGGGCGGCCCGCCAGTGCCAAAGGTCCAAGAACTGACCGTCGTGGAAAAGCTCGCGGATCTCTTCCTCGGACTTCATCTCCCCGTCAGTTCGGGACATGGGCAGGTACTTGCCTGCGCCATCGGAGCCTTGGGCCATCCCCCGCGAATCATCATGGCAGGTGATGAAGCAGCCGCTGGTGGCAAAACCGGCCCTCTTATCAGGCGCCACGCGCACATTCTCAAATCTATCGAGGAGGACGGAGACGCTTTCCTCATAGCTCGGCGTCCCCCCTTCACCGACGGGCTTGGGTCCACCAAAGCTTTGCCACTCTTCACCATCGAACCGCCATAGGGCATGATAGGCCCCCGGATCCTGGGCATCCCACGCCAGCCGCATATACAAGTACTCATCATCATAGGCCGCCTGGACATCCAGGTTCACCGCCGCCCGTTTGCCCACGATGGGATCGGGCTCCAGATCTCCGCGGGTCGCCAAAGCCCTGCCCAGCTCATCTTCCGCCCGGGCATGACAGCTTTGACACGCGTCCCCTGCCTGGGTCTGGCTCGCACCGGCGTGCTCCTCCCCCACCAACCACTCCCATGAGGTTTGGCCAGGATAAAACAGGGTGGCAGTGAACTTGGGCACCTGGTCCCAGTCCCCAGGGAATTCAAAGAGATCCTTTGGCCTTACTTCCAGCACCGTCTCCACTTCCGGCCGTGGACTGGGCTCGTCCGGGGGTGGTTCGGCTAGACGTCGGTCCCCGGTAAACATCCTGGCAGCGACCAGGCCGAAAATCACTAAAGCGCCGATCACAAAGGGCACAAACCGCCGCGCATCGCTCATAACCCCTAGTCCCCTTCCCTGGTTTGTTCTCGCCAGTAATTTGTCCAAAAGGCAAGACCTTCATGTACTCCAGGGAAGGATCGATCTAGACTAGGGCCTCGATCCACTCCTCCCGCTCCCCCGGGAGGAA
>JAAYLV010000017.1 GCA_012521755.1 Bacillota bacterium
TATGGAGCTCGACCGAGTCGAACATCATCGACGTATCACCGGCTAGATAGGTCGCAATCTGCTCCTTAAGGACCCTCAATGTTGGGCGGAATTCCGGCGGAAGCTCCGTCTCGTCCATCTCCAGGAAGGACTGGAGCTTTTGATTCAATCCCGTTGCCGCCGGCGTCGTTGAGCTTAGGGCGGGATTAGCTGCGTTCCATGCACAGCCCGATATCAGAGTATTGCCGCCGATGGCCGCGTTTTTCTCGATCACAATGACCGAGGCGCCGTTTTCAACCGCACTCATCGCGGCGGCGATTCCTGCTCCGCCCGCGCCGATGACGACAACATCGGCAGTCTTGGTGATTTTTGGACCAGGCGTCTTTTCTATGACCTTGGCCCGCAAAGCATCGACATCGCCTCCTGCCTGCTTCACGCAGGAAGAGACCCCGGCCAGGACTGCATAGCTGGTGATGGTGGCCCCCGATACGGTGTCAAGGCCTAACGACTGATGCTCCACAATTTCCTTGGATAGACGCTCGATCGCGGGAGTGCCGACGCCCACGGTCTCTGCATGCTCGAGGACCTCTACCGCCGTGATGGCATCCTTGCTAAAGGTGGCCGAGACCTTTATCGGCCCGTTGTGTCCCCGCACCTCGGCTGTGTACGTGCCGGGGTTGTAGGCGGCGAAGGCTCCGACTGTGAGGGTGAGGAGCAGGGTGAAGGCAAGACACAAGGTGACAGTCTTCTTAGCGCGCGTTACCATGGGAAGACCTCCTTTGAAATGAAAATTATGTGCAAGTGACCACGATATCAAATAATTCTGTAGCAGAAGGACTAATTCCTTCGAATAATCCCAACTGTTTACTCCATAGGTTAGAGGGAAATTTCCACAACGTAAAGGCCGGGGTCTGCCCAAGGAGCCTCATCGGCTGAAGAGAAGGCTGGCTGGATCCGCTTGAGGATTCGCAGAGGGGGTTCCGGTTAGGTTTCTGCCAACGTCCCAAGCGGCTGGCGTCAAGGCAATAAAGGCACTCTTGTATTCAGGAAAAAGTGAATATCTGCCAAGGGAAGGATTGCGTGCCACCCTGCCGAATAGTCGATCCTGAAGGGCTAAGTGAGCCATTGGGAGGATTGGGCATGAAAAAGCCAAGACTTGGCCTTGCAGTCTTCGCTGCAGTTGGCATCATCCTTTTAGTACTGGTCGGTATCAAGATCAACCAAGGGATCAAGAGCCGGGGGCAGGCGGCAAGCCAAATGACCTTGAGACCCCGGAACGATCCGATCAGCGTCCAAGTAGAGCTGGTGAGCCGGGGAACGGTAGAAGAGATCGCGGTCCTTTCCGGAAGCCTCGAACCTTGCTACCAGGTAGATGTCTCTCCCCGCAGAGCAGGGCGCTTGGCCGGTGTGGAGGTGGAAGCCGGGCAGCGGGTCATGCCCGGGGATGTCCTCGCCGTGATGGAACACGATGATCTCTTGCTGCAGGAGCAGCAGTCCCTCGCGTCCCTGGCGGCCAGCCGCGGGAGCTTCAAGCGGGCCCAGGCCCAGCGGGACAAGGTGCAGGCGGATTATGAGCGGATTAAGCGCTTGTACGAAGAGCGGGCCGCCACCCAACAGGAGCTGAAGAACGTCCAAAACCAGCTGGAGGAGGCAAATATCCAGCTGGAGATCGCCAAGGCCCAGCTGGATCAGGCAGAGGCCAACTACGAGCTGCTCCAGCTCCAATTGCGTCAAGCCGTCATCGAAGCCCCCGTCGCGGGGGTCGTCATGGAGCTAAACGCGGTGCCGGGAAGTCAAGTGGGAGCCAACGCGCCTTTAGCGGCCATCGCTGGCATCGATCCCATCGAGGTCGTCTTTTTCATCCCGGAGCGGGACATCGGCCGCGTTGCGGTCGACCAAGAGCTGACAGTCTACGTGGACGCCTTTCCCGACCGGGCCTTTCCGGGGGCGGTTGCTCGCTTGGGAGCGGCCATCGAACCGCGCACCCGCACCCTCCAGGTGCGGGGGCGGATCCCAAACGAAGGCCTTCTCCTGCGCCCCGGCATGTTCGCTAAGGTGGAGCTGGTGACGGCCCGGGCGGAGGAAGTCTTGACCATACCCCGGGAAGCCCTCATGACCAGCACGGCCGGCTACTACGTTTTCGTCGCCAAAGAGGGCGCGGCCCACATGCAGACGATCCAGATAGGGCTTCAAGGGGCTGAGCGGGTCCAAGTCCTTGAAGGGCTGCAAGAGGGGGATGCGGTCATCACCGTCGGTCAACAAAGGCTGCAAGACGGTCGACCAATCCGGGTTATAGGCCATGGCGATGGAGGGGGGAGCCGATGAACATCTCCCGTTTTGCCGTTCATCGCCCCGTCACCACCGCGATGATCTACATCGCGGTCACCCTCCTGGGTCTGTTTGCCCTCGGTCGGCTGGCCATCGACCTGATTCCGGAGCTGGCCTTTCCTTCTTTGAGCATCAGCACCTCTTATTCCGGCGTTGCTCCGGAAGAAATCGAAAGCCTCATCACCATCCCCATCGAACAGGCCGTCAGCACCGTGAGCGGCGTTGTCAGCATGGACTCCTTGTCCCGAGAAGGCAGCTCCCGGGTTACGCTGCGGTTTCCCTGGGGGACGGACTTGGAGGCGGCGGCCAACGAGGTGCGGGCCAGCGTGGAGAGGGTGCGATCCCGGTTGCCTGCGGAGGCGAGCGCTCCGTGGGTGGGGCGGTATGATCCCTCCCAAATGCCTATCATGACCCTTGGCCTCAGCGGCGAACTGGACCTTGCAGAGCTTCGCCGCTTGGCGGCAGAGGAGATCTCCTACTACCTTGAGCGGATTGACGGCGTGGCCGCAGTGACGGTCCAAGGGGGCCGCAGCCGGGAAGTCCGGGTGGAGCTGGATCCGGCTCGCCTGCAAGCCTACGGCCTTACCATCGATCAAATCGTCCAGGCCATCAGGGCCGAGAATTTCAACGTCCCCGCGGGCAGGATCGTCGTCGGCCAGTCCCAGTTTTCCCTGCGCACTTTAGGGGAGCTGCGGGCCGTGGAAGAACTGGAAGCCATTTTGGTGGCCAATCGCGATGGGGTTTCCATCCGGCTGGGGGATGTCGCCCAGATCCGCCCGGTAGCCGAGGATGCTGGAGCCATCGTGCGGGTCGATGGTATGCCGGGAGTGACCATCTCCATCCAGAAGCAATCGGGAGCCAATACTGTGCGGGTGTCTGATGCCGTTCGCCAAACGGTGGATGAGCTGTCCCTCCGCTACCCCAAGCTGAACATCAGGCCCCTCAACGACAGCTCCCGATTCATCCGCCAGGCGGTCAACAATGTGATCTTTTCGGGGATTGTCGGCGGGCTCTTGGCGGCCTTCATTCTGCTCTTTTTCCTAGGGAGCATTCGCTCTACCTTGATCATCTCCATCGCCATCCCCGTCTCCATCATCACCTCATTCATCCTGATCGATTGGGCGGGCATGACGTTGAATATCATGTCCTTGGGGGGCCTGGCCCTGGGGATCGGCATGCTCGTTGACAACTCCATCATTGTCCTGGAGAACATCTACAGGCATTTGAAAGGCGGCAAGGAGGTGAAGGAGGCGGCGGTGGAAGGCAGCGGCGAGATGGCCGCGGCGGTCATTGCCTCCACCTTGACCACCTTGGCGGTGTTCCTTCCCTTGATGTATCTCACGGGGATGACGGGCATCCTGTTCAGGCAGTTGTCCCTGATGGTGGCTTTTTCCTTGACATGTTCATTGGCCGTTTCTCTGACCCTGGTTCCCTTCCTCTGCTCCCGGCTGCTCAAGGCCGGGAGAAATGCCAGGTACTTGGATCGAATCCTGGAGGGCCTTGAGGAATCCTATGGGCATGTGCTGGCCAAAGCCGTCAAGCGTCCGGGAGTGGTGATCAGCACTGCCTGCCTGCTGATCGCCTTCAGCCTGGGACTCATCCCCTACCTGGGGAGCGAGTTTTCGCCCACCACCGACGAAGGGGCATTCTCCATCAGCTTCTCCCTCCCCCCGGGAACCCTCCTGGGGACGACCGATGAAATGGTCCGGCGGGTTGAGCAGTTGGTGCGGGAGACGGTCCCGGAGCTCGAGTCTATCAACGCTCGGGCCGGGTCAGGGGGAGGCCAGGGGGGGGGTATGGGCTTCTTGAACGTCACCCTGGTTCCCCGCAACCAAAGGGCCCGGTCGACCCAGGAAATCATCGCGGAGATGAGGGAAAAGCTGGCCGATATCCCCGGGCCTTCCTTCTGGGTGAGGGCCCAAAGCAGCTTTGCTGAACGGTTGGCCTCAGGAAGCCTTGGGGGCTCATCAGAACGCATCACCATCAACATTCAGGGGCAGGACTTGGACTTGGTGCGGGAGGTGGCCGATGAGCTGCGGGGGCTGGTCAGCCAAGTGCCCGGGGTGGTCAACGTGGGCCTGAGCCGGGAAGAAACCCAGCCGGAATTCGTCCTCCGGGTCGATCGACACCGGGCTGCCGAGTTTGGCCTGAGTACTTCCCAGGTGGCCAGCGCCGTCCAAGCTGCCGTGCAGGGGCGAGTTGCCACCCAGCTCCATGTCAACGGTCAGGAATACGGTGTCCGGGTGCAGCTGGCCGATGCAGGCAGCATGTCGCCCAAGGAGATCGAGACTTTGCCCATGTCCATCGGCGGCGGCGCCTACGTCCCCCTCCATACCGTGGCCGCCTTGAGCCTGCAAGACAGCCCGGCGGCCATTGAACGACTGAATCAGAAGCGGACGGTGCGGCTCACCGCATCCCCCGAGGGCCGGGATCTTGGGAGCGTCATGGGGGACATCCAGGCTGCGCTGGCGGATGTTGAACTGCCTGAAGGGGTGACCATCCATTACGGGGGCGAATGGGAAGAGCAGCAGCGGGCCTTCCGGGAGCTCTTGACGGTGCTGTGCCTCGCCGTGTCGTTGGTCTACATTGTCATGGCTTGTCAGTTTGAATCGCTCTTGGATCCTTTGATCATCATGTTTTCCGTGCCCTTCGCGTTGGTGGGAGTAGTCGTTACTCTCCTCATCACCGACACGCCCTTGACTACCCAGGCGCTAATGGGCCTGATCATGCTGGGGGGGATTGTGGTGAACAACGCCATCGTCCTTGTCGATTACGTCAATCTGCTGCGCTCTCGGGGAGTGCCTTTAGATGAAGCGGTCGTCGCCGGCTGCAAGACTAGGCTCCGCCCCATCATGATGACGACGGGGACGACGTGTCTTGCCCTCGTTCCCCTGGCCTTGGAGCTGGGAGAAGGGGCAGAGATTCAAGCTCCCCTGGCTAGGACGGTCATCGGCGGCCTTATGGCGGCCACCCTGGTCACCTTGATTCTGATCCCCACCATTTATCACCTGGTCCATCGCCGCCGCGTCCGCCGGGCAGGAGCTTCGGCTGTGCTAGTCCTCCTTTTGCTCTTGGCATCGCCTGGAGCTTTTGCCCAAGGGGCCATCACCCTGGAAGGAGCCTTCGCCCAGGCCCTGGAGACCAGCCATCGGGTGATGCAGGCCCGCTTAAAGCTGGAAGGGGCGGAGTCAAAGCTGAGGGAGCTGGAAGCATCCCGAGGGCCTCAGCTGATCCTCGATGGGGAGTGGCAGGGAACCGAGCCCGCCCAACGGGCCGGGGTGGCCTTCACCGCAAGAGGGTGGCTGCCGACGACGGAGCCCCTGAGCTGGCAGCTGGCCCGACTGGCTGTCGAAGGGGCCAGAAGGGAGCTGGCCGATGAAGAAGAGGCCGTTAAGCTGGCTGTGCTCGGGGCCTACGTCGATGTGCTAAAAAGCCAAGCGGCAGTCCAGGTAGCGCGGCTTGTGCAAGGGCAGCTCGACGCGCTCCTTGAGCAGGCAAGACTGCGCAAGGAGCTGGGCATGGCGGGGGAGTTGGAGCTGAGGCAGGCCCAAGCCCAGCAGCGAGCGGGGGAGCTCGCCTTGGCCAGGGCGGAAAACAGGCTGGAACTGGCCCGTGCCCGTCTGGCACAGGAAATGGGCGTCCCCTTGCCGGAGGAGGGCGAGCTTTTGCCGGTATCCCTCGATGCAGCGGCGGTCGACCTGGATGGGGCCCTCCATCGGCGCTGGGATGTTGCCCAGGCGCGGCTGAGGCTAGTACAGGCGGAACTGCAGGCGAAGGCCCGGGTCCGGGGGGATCGACCCGTCTTGACCATCAGCGGCAGTCTCCGGGGCGATGAGGGGAGCGCGAGGCTCGCCTGGGACACGAAAGACCGGGCCCTGTCCCTCACGGTACAGCGGGATCTCCTCCAGTATGGCGACCGGCCTGCGGGGAGCTTCCAGGAAGAGCGCTGGTCAGTGAATGTGGGCATCAGCTGGCCCATCTTCGATGGGGGAGAGGAAAAGGAACGCTCTTGGCAGGAGGAACTGGGCCTTGAGCAGCTGCGAGCGGCTCTTGCTCAGCAGGAGCTAGCGGCTTCCCTGGCGATCCAAGATGCCCTCCTGGCCGCCGAAGAAGCCGAGGCCCAAGTCGAACTAGCTTATCTTGACTGGCAGATGGCGGAAGAAAGACTCAGACTCATGGAAGAAGGACTGGCCATCGGTGCGCAGACGCCCTACGGGCTCCTTGAGGCGGAAATTGCCGCCGCTAGGGGCAAACAAGCCTGGCACGAAGCCCGGTGGAATGCGCTGCTTGCTCAGGCGCGGCTTCGTCGGGCAGCAGGGCAGCCGGTGTGGATGGAAGGGGAGGATTGAGGATGCGACGATTCATCTTGGTGATCCTGGCAGTTGTCGTGGCCGCTTGCACGGCCAGCGGGGAAGAGGCTCCTTTGTTCACCATGGAAGAAGCCGTGGCCATCGCCCAGCGGGACAGCATCGCCGCGGCCTTGGCTGACCTAACGCTGGAAGAGGCGCGCCTTGCCTACATGGAAGTGCAGGCCAATCAGATCCTGCGGCCCTCGGTGATCGCCCAGCAGCAGGGGGAAGATGCCTGGGAAGCGGCCCAGGCCGCCCGGCAGCTGGCTGAACTCGATTTGGCCCTGCAGGTAGAACAAGCTTATTACGATGTGCTGAGGACTGACCTGTCCATCGATCTGGCCAAGCGGGCCCTCGAGCAGGCGGAGGCCCAGCTGGAATCAACCCAGGTTCGCCACGGCCTGGGCATGGTGTCCGATGTGGATCTGCTCGCCGCCCAGTCCCAGGTGGCAACGGCCCAGTTGGAAGTGAACCGGGCCGAGGCGAGCGGCGCCACTGCCCGGATGCGCTTCAACCGGCTCCTGGGCCGGGAGCTGGATGCGCCCTTCCGTCTAGTTGATGAGTTCGCCTACGAGCCGGTGGATATGAGCTTGGAGGAGGCCCTGACCGCGGCCCTCAATACCAGGATCGAATTGAAAAGGGCCCGGGCCGCCGTTGCCTTGCGGGAGAAGGAGCTCATGGTGAACGATAATGAGTATACTCCAAGCCTTACCATCGCTAAGAGCCGCCTCGCCTTAGAGCGGGCCGAGGCGGAGCTTAGGGAGCGGGAAATTGACATCATCCTGGAGGTCCGGCAAAACTACCAGGCGGTCCGCGAGGGCCAGGAGCGGATCCCGATCCTCGAGACCAACCTGGCCCGGGCCCAGGAAACACTGCGGATCACTGGCATTCGTTATGAAGCGGGTGTGATTACCGCCATCGATCTCATCGATGCCCAGCGGGCGGCCTTCCAGGCGGAGCTCCAGCTAATTCAAGGCATTTTTGACTATAACATCGCCCTTGCTCGCTTCTACCGGAGCGCTGGGCTGGAGCCTCGCTAAGGCTGAACCAGCTTGGTGTAGGCGACGGCGTTGGCCGTCATCGCCAAGGGAACGGTGATCAGGAGGCCCCAGCCGCCGGGGATGGCGCCCAGGATGCTCAGGCCTCCCAGGGCGAGCTGGAGGAGGAACAGATTGAACCACCGGCGATGGACCAGTCTGCGGCTGGCTTCCATCGCCGACCAGAAATTAAGTCCTTCTTCGATGACGAAGGGGATGGCGAAGACATAACCGACGAACAAATAAAGTCCCGGGATCACCAGCAGGACGAAGCCGAGGATGATCAAGACGGAGGTGACTAGGCCCGTCAGCACTAGAGGGATGAAATATCGCTGCCAGACGCTGAAGATGTCGCCGAAGGAGACGGGCGAGCCCCGCAGTCGACGCAAAGCGATGTTGTAATGCCCGGCGATGAAGACTTCGTGGAGGATGGGAGCGAGGAAGCTCACCACGGGGATGGTCAGCAAGACGGCCAAGATCAGAGTGTAGCCCACGTAGATCCCCGCATCCTTGACGAAAAGCTGCCATCCTTCCCTTAAGCACTCACCTACCCTTACCTTGCGCGGTGGAATCTCCGCTCCGCAGTGGCGGCAGACGGATTCCCACGGCTCCACATCACGGCTGCAATCTGGACATAATCCCAATTGAGGCGCCTCCTGTCTTTTGAACGCTGTCCTTAGTCTTCTTCGGTCCCTGCAGTTTTTCCTTGTCCCCGATGGTCTGGGCAAGGCAAGGTCAGTCGGTGGCAGGAGTTGACTCCTCTGCCGGCGAATAACAGGGCGAAATGGTGCGAATTCACTTTGGGGAGGTATTTGGAAAAGATGCGGCGACTAATGTGGTTCGGGGCCATTTTGCTGGTATGTTTGCTGAGCTCCCCGCTGATCATGGCGTACGATGATGCTCAGGACGCCACTTTGGCTGAGATGCAAGCCCTCCTTGATGAATTAAGCGAAGCCATCTACAGGGCTGAGGTTGGCAGGTCTGCCCATCCGGCTTTCCTGGAGCACCTGCGGGATTTGGAGATGGGTCTGCAGGATCTTCTGTCCCGTCTGCGGACGAAGAGGGACGAGCCGGCGGAATGGGGCGCCTACATTCGTGCCGAAGATGCCAAGCCGATCCTGGAGCTGCAGCGGGTGTTGGGGGGCATCCAGTCCCCGGAAGAGGGAGTGTGGGAGACGGATCGGGGCACCCCGACCCTGGCCATCGTCCCTGATCAGGAATGCAGCAGTGTAGCTATCGAAGCGACGGTGACCTTCCTGAAGGGATATCGGGAGCTGAATTTTGGTCTGTACCACCCGGATGGATATATGGTGGCCGTGGGAGGGACGGGGGTTCACCGGGCTCGCGGCTTTGTGGGCGTGGGCGATGCCCGCACTCCAGGGGCCAAGTGGAGCAATCGCCAAGGCAAAGAAGCGGAGCTGGAGAGCAACCGGCCTTACCGCATCCGGGTCGAGGTGCGGCTGCGGAAGGACTCGACCAAGATCGATCTCCTGATTGACGGCGAAAGGGTCTTGTCGGAAGTGGGCGAGCCCGCCTTTGCCAGCGGTTATCCTGCCATCAGGACCTGGAACACCGAGGCCAGGATCGAAAACCTCACCATCGAAGAGCTGGCCTGGTGAGGAGGGCCATTGATCTTGTGCAGTATAGTTGCTACAATTAAGTAGTCGAGGGCCGGGCACCCACTGGAAGAAGATCCTTTGCTGGCGTGAAACCTGCTCCCCTCTTGCCCTCACGGGAGAGGGGAGTGTATTTTATAACTAGTGGTGCGAGACTAGTAGGGAAACCGTGCTGAGGGGAAAGGGCGGATTAGATGAATCATTATGACTTTCGGGTTGTCGAGGACAAATGGCAGCGATACTGGGAAGAGCACGGCTTTTATCAAGTCGAAGAAGATGCCAGCAAGCCCAAGTACTACTGCCTCGAGATGTTCCCATATCCATCGGGCCGCTTGCACATGGGCCATGTGCGCAATTATGCCATTGGCGATGTAGTCGCCCGATTTCACACCATGCGGGGCTACAACGTCCTCCATCCGATGGGGTGGGATGCCTTCGGTTTGCCCGCGGAAAACGCGGCCATCCAACGGAATATCCACCCCAGCGAGTGGACGCGCCATAACATAGAGTACATGCGCAGCCAGTTGAAGCGGATGGGTCTGAGCTATGACTGGCGGAGGGAAGTAACCTCTTGCTTGCCCGATTACTACCGCTGGACCCAGTGGCTGTTTCTGCAGTTGTACCACAATGGCCTCGCCTACAAGAAGGCCGCCGCGGTCAATTGGTGCCCATCCTGCAACACGGTGCTGGCCAACGAGCAGGTGGTCAATGATGCCTGCGAGCGGTGCGGCACCGCTGTTCAGAAGCGAGAGCTGGAACAATGGTTCTTCAGGATCACCAAGTACGCGGACCGGTTGTTGGACAACCTCGACAAGCTGGATGGGTGGCCCGAGAAGGTTAAGATCATGCAGGCCAACTGGATCGGCCGCAGCGAGGGTGCGGAGATCCTGTTCCCCGTCAAGGGCTTTGATGAGCAGCTCGCGGTGTTCACCACCCGCCCCGACACCATCTTCGGCGCCACTTACATGGTTTTGGCCCCCGAACACCCCTTGGTCGACAAACTGATTTCCGGGAGGCCGAACGAAGGGGCCATCCGGTCCTTCATTGCCAAAGTCACCGCCCAGGACGAGCTGGATCGGACCGCTGAGCACACGGAAAAGCTGGGGATGTTCACCGGGGGCTATTGCATCAACCCCGCAACTAAGGAAGAGATACCCATCTGGATCGGCAACTACGTGCTGATGGGATATGGGACGGGGGCCATCATGGCCGTCCCCGCCCACGATCAGCGGGACCTGGACTTCGCCCGCAAGTATGGGCTTAAGGTCCGGGTCGTCATTCAGCCGCCCGATGGGGACCTAGACGGCGAGACCATGGTTGAGGCTTACACTGGTCCCGGCAGTCTCGTCAATTCGGGCCAGTTCAACGGCCTGCCCAGTGAGGAGGCAATTGGCGCCATCACCAAGTTCTTAGAAGAACAAGGTCTGGGCCGCTTCCAAGTGAACTACCGTCTGCGGGACTGGCTGATCTCCCGGCAGCGATACTGGGGAGCGCCGATCCCCATCGTTTATTGCGACGAGTGCGGCACGGTGCCTGTCCCAGAAGAGGAGCTGCCTGTTTATCTGCCCATGGATGTTGCCTTCAAGCCGACGGGCCAATCGCCCTTGGTTGAGGCGGATGAGTTTGTCCATACCGAGTGCCCCCGTTGTGGAGGCAAGGCCAAGCGGGAGACGGACACCATGGACACCTTCGTGTGCTCCTCCTGGTACTTCCTGCGCTACGCCGATCCCCACAACGAATCATTGCCCTTCGCCAAGGAGAAGGTTGACTACTGGATGCCTGTCGATCAATACATCGGCGGAGTGGAGCACGCTATCCTCCACTTGATGTACGCGCGGTTCTTCCAGATGGTCATGTCCGATTTGGGCCTGGTGACTGTGGACGAGCCTTTCCAGAATTTGCTCACCCAGGGCATGGTGCTCAAGGGCGGCATCAAGATGTCCAAGTCCAAGGGGAATATCGTTGATCCGGATCATATCATCAACGAGTATGGTTCTGATACGGCCCGGGTCTTCGTCCTGTTCGCCTCGCCCCCCGAGAAGGAACTGGAGTGGAGCGATGAGGGCGTCGAAGGAGCTTTTCGCTTCCTCAACCGGGTGTGGCGGCTCGTTGATGCCTACGCCGACCAGTTGGGGGAGCCGGGCATACTTGATCTCGACCGACTGACCAAGCAGGAGCGGGATCTTTGGCGCATCGTCAACCGGACCATCAAGAAGGTGACGGAGGATGTCGAAGACCGGTTCAACTTCAATACGGCCATCAGCAGCATCATGGAATTGACCAACGCCTTGTACCTGTACAAAGAAAGCGCCGGAGAAGTCAACCGGGACTTGCTGGCGGAGGCTTTGGAAAAGCTGCTCTTGCTCCTGGCTCCCTTCGCCCCCCACATCACCGAAGAGCTTTGGTCCAGGCTTGGTCGGACGGAAAGCATCCATTTGCAAAAGTGGCCCGACTACGATGAAGAAGCTCTCCAAGTCGAAGAGATGACCATCGTCATTCAGGTCAATGGCCGGGTGCGGGACCGGCTGGTGGTGCCCGTTGACATGGCCGAAGACGAATTGAAGGAGCGGGCCTTGGCCTTGCCCCGGGTGCAGGAGTTTGTGGACGGCAAGAAGGTCGTCAAAGTAATCTTGGTCCCGGGCAAGCTGGTAAACATCGTGGTCAAGTAGGGCTTTCCTCCGGCAGGAATCGAATGGGCCGATGGCGAAGAATCGTCCATCGGCCATTCTTGTCCCCGCAACACCGGTCAGCCCCAAGGAGGGAAGGCTCAGGTGTTGGATCTTAATCGGCGGGAACAAGTAGTCATCGTCCTGTTGGTCTTGTCCTTGAGTCTAGGTTCAGGTTTGTGGCTGCGGGCCTGCGTGTGGTCGGCGGCGGGTCCGGTGGAAATTCAGGTTGAGGAGATGGCCTTGCCGGAGCAGCTTCCCCCACCTCCCCAGGAAGATCGGGTATTGGATCCTAGGGTGAACATAAACACTGCTTCGGCGGAGCTCCTGGTCACCCTGCCCGGCATCGGCCCGGTGCTTGCCGAGCGGATTATTGCCTACCGGGAGGAGCATGGCCATTTCACTGCGTTGGAGGACCTCCTGCAAGTCAGCGGCATCGGGGAGAAAAAGCTGGCTGCTTTAGAGGACTTCATCCGCGTCGAGTAGTAATAAGTACCCGGTCCTCTTTGGGCCGGGCAGTTTGTTAGGCGGGACATGGTTTATTTCCCAGGCAAACAAGGAAGACTAGAATGAGCTGTCAGTCAAGGGGAAGGAGAGCTTTTACGTGGAAAGGGAGTTCCAAGATAGCTTGCTGCCGAACGGCATTCATCTCCATACCTACGTCACCGATCGGTTCAAAACGGTGCTGTGCAAACTCTACATCCACCAGCCCTTAGGGCCCAAGGCGAGCGCAACGGCCCTGTTGCCCTTTGTCCTCGGGAGGGGCTGCCGGACCTATCCCACCTTGCGGGACATCGCCCGCCGGCTGGAGGAGCTTTATGGAGCCATTTTCAGTGCGGATGTGGTCAAGATCGGCGAGCGCCAGCTGATTGAACTGGGCCTTTCCGTGCCGGAAGAGAAGGTCCTCGGAGTCTCAGGCCTGTTGGGTGAAGCCGTGCAGACCTTGGCCGAGGTGGTTTGCCATCCTTTGTTGGAAGGAGAGGGCTTCAATCAGGAGTATTTTCGCCAGGAGCGGGAGCTCCTCTTGCGCAAGATCGATGGCTTGATCAACGACAAGCCCCGTTATGCCATGCTGCGGCTCTTTCAGGAAATGTGCCCAAAGGAGCCCTTCGGGATCCACAAGTATGGGAGCAGGGAGGAAATCGAAGGCCTCACGGCGGCGTCTTTGTTTGCCCATTACCAAGAGATTCGTCAGGGGCAATGTGACCTGTTCGTTGTGGGCAATGTGAGCCCCTCCCAGGTGGAAGAAGCAGTCCAAGGAGCCTTTGCCGACGGATGGCGGTCCCGGGAGTTCCCCCCGGTCAGTGAAGGAACGCCCCAAGGCGGGGTGGAAATCAGGGAAGAGCAGGATGTCAACCAGGGGATCTTGGCCATGGGGATGCGCACCGGAGTCACTTACCGGGATGAGGATTACCCGGCCCTTCTTTTCTACAACGGCATCCTAGGAGGATTTCCCCATTCCAAGCTCTTCATCAATGTCAGGGAGCGGGCCAGCCTCGCCTATTTTGCCTTCTCTCGCCTAGAGCCCACCAAAGGGGTGCTGGCGGCCAGCGCCGGCATCGATGTGAATGAATATGAGCGGGCCCGGGACATCATCAAAGAACAAATCGACGCCTTGGCCGCGGGAGACATCTCCGATGAAGAGCTGGAGGCCACCAGGCGGGGGCTCATCCACCGCCAGCTCACCATCAGCGACGACCCCGCCGGGCTGGTCGACAGCCACCTGCTGGGACTCATCAACAATCGCATCCGCCCCCAAAGGGAGCTAATCGACCAATTGGGCCAAGTGGCCCGGGAGGATGTGGTCAGGGTGGCCCAGGGGGTCCAGCCCGATGTGACCTTCTTCCTGTGCGGTCCGCGGGAAAGGGAGGGAAACTAGATGCCCGTTGCCATCTTCAATGATATCTACCACCAGGTCGTTGAACCGGGCATAGACGTTTTTGTGCTGCCGCGGAAGTACAATAAGAAGTATGCAGTGGTAGGGGTCAAATACGGTTCCGTCGATAACGAGTTCATCGTCCCAGGCAAGGACGAAAGCGCAGTCGTGCCCGCGGGGATTGCCCACTTCCTCGAACATAAAATGTTCGATGAGGAATGGGGAAACGCCTTTGAACGCTTCTCCCAACTGGGGGCCTCGGCCAATGCCTACACCAGCTACACTGTCACCGCCTATTTATTCTCGGCAACCGCGGGCTTCTGGGACAGCTTTGAGCTGCTGTTGGATTTTGTCCAGCAGCCCTACTTCACTCCGGAGAGCGTGGCCAAAGAGAAGGGGATCATCCAACAGGAACTGATGATGATCGAAGATGATCCGGAGCGGAAGCTGTTCAGCAGCCTCTTGCAGTGTCTGTTCCAGCGCCATCCGGTCCGCATCGAAATCGGCGGCACCGTCGAGTCCATCGGGCAGATCACCCCGGAATTGCTTTATGATTGTCATCGCACCTTCTACCATCCGGCCAACATGGCCGTCTGCGTTGTGGGGGATGTGGACCCTGATCAAGTGACGGAGCGAGTCCGCGCGGACCTTCAAGGTCGAGACTACCAGCCCCAGGGGGAAATCCGCCGGATCATGCCCACCGAACCCCCGGAGGTCCATTGCCCCCGGATGGAGACGCGGATGCTCGTCTCCCGGCCCCGCCTTGGCATCGGCTTCAAGGAGGTGGGCCCTCCTTTGAAGGGCAAGGATTTGCTGCGACGGGAGGCGGCAACGAATCTCCTTCTCCAGGCCGTTTTAGGGCGCAGCTCGCCGCTCTACAGCGAACTCTATGAAGCGGGTCTCATCGATGACCAGTTCGGCCTGCGCTACTATGCCAGCGAACACTTCGGCTTCACCATGATCGAAGGGGAGACGGAGGCCCCCGACCTCCTTTACCAACGGATCATGGACGGACTGGCCAAGGCCCAGGATGAAGGAGTCGCCTTAGCTGACCTGGAGCGCCTGCGCAAGAAGACTATCGGCCGCTTGATCAATGCCTTTGATTCTTCCGATTATGTGGCTAACAGCGTGATAGGCTACCACTTTGAAGGGACCTCCCTGGGGGACTACCTGGACATCCTGCAGGATCTGACCCTGGCCGACTTGGAAGAACGCTGGCGGCACTTAGATCCAAAGGCCGCAGCTTCATCCATCATCCGACCAATGGAATAGCCATGGACTTCTGGGCTCCTGGCGGAGCCCTTTTTTGTTGGACCGGAGCCATCCTGGGGAATGCCGTCGCCCAATAGATCCAAAGCCTACAACAATCCGGTGTAACGGGGAAGACCCGATCCGCAAAGATAAAACCTTCTTCCCGGTCCGTCCCTCCTGATCGCGCCTTGCCAGGGAAATCAGGATCTGGGGAGAATATGTTACCAACATCCTCTGTTTAGGGAGGGGAGCCTTTGGACAAGAGGGAGCTTAGGCAGGCCAAGCTTGCGGAGCGAGATGGGCTGCCAGAAGCGGTCAGGCAAGAAAAAAGCAGGCTCATCGCCCAGCAGCTGTTTGACTTGCCGGCCTTCGTTGAAGCAAAGAAGGTCATGCTCTTTGCCAGCATGGGTTCGGAGGTGGACACGAAGGAGATGGCCCTGCGGGCTCTCGAAGAGGGCAAGCGGGTGGCCCTCCCTGTGACCCATCGGGAAACGAGACAGCTCATCCCCGGCTGGATAACTAGCTGGGATGAGCTGGTGCCGGGGGTCTGGGGGATTCTAGAACCTGACCGGAGCCGCCTGTGGCTGGCCCCTGTGGATGAAATTGACTTGGTCGTGGTGCCGGGGGTGGTTTTCGACCGGCAAGGCTACCGGATCGGCTACGGGGGCGGCTACTACGATCGCCTCCTGCCGCGGCTGCGGCCTGGCGCTCGCAGAATTGGCATCGCCTTTGCGGAACAAATAGTTGATGCGGTGCCCGCCCGCGAGTATGATATACCAGTGGATTTGGTGATTACCGACAAGGGGATCCTGACCTTTCCTGAGTAATACTGGCAATCCGTCGGTTATAGAATGTACGCGGAAGGGGAGGTGAGGCCATGGGGAAGCTGGTTTGGGCCTTGGTCTTATGTTTGCTGATTGCCCTGCCTGCGGCGGCCGTTGAGCATCACCGGGGAGATCTGGTCCGCTTTGGCGGATCGGTCCACGTTCCGGAACAGATGCTGCTGGATGGGTCAGTCGTGGTCATCGGCGGCAGTGCCCGGGTCGATGGCCGGGTGATGGAGGATGTGGTGGTCATCGGGGGCGGCAGCCGGATCAATGGACCGGTAGGGGGAGATGTCTTCGCCGTCGGCGGGCTAGTTGTGCTGGAAGCCAACGCGCGGGTTGATGGCGATGTGACGGGCATCGGTCGGGGCGTGGAAATCCATCCCGGCGCTTTGGTCAGGGGGAAAACGGTCGATATGGGCATGCCCCATTTCTACCGGTGGAGAGGCTGGCTAGCTTTCTATCCCCGTCCCGGCTTTCTTTGGCGCGGGATGAACGCCGCGGCCGTCGCCGCCCTGGCGGTGCTCTTAGGGGCCCTTTTCCCCGGAGCCTTGGATAATGTGGCTGGGGCCGTTGGCGGCCAGCCAGGCCGCTCCTTCTTGCTTGGCCTTGTCTTAGCTTTGGCCTTTGTCCCAGGGGCCCTCTTTCTGGTTTTGACCATCGTGGGCATCCCGGTGATTATGGTTCTCGCTGCCGGGTTTGTTGCCGCCTGGATGATGGGTTACGCGGCGGTCGCTTTGCTCATCGGTCGGCGCATCACCGGCGAGGGGCGGCTCGGGATGATCGTTGAGATTTTGGTCGGCGTGGTGATGCTTGGCCTCGTCCGTTTCCTGCCGGTCTTCGGCTGGCTCATCGGACTTGCCGCCGCCCTATTTGGTCTCGGTGCTGTCTTTGATACTAGGTTTGGTACCCGGCCGGCCAATTAAGTTTATGGGAAGGAAGGAAACAATGGTCGTATTTCGCAAAGCGACGATGCCGGACGTGGAGCAAATCCACGCGTTAGTGAATGATTACGCTGCCAAGGGGCTGATGCTCCCCAGGTCCCGCAATATGCTTTATGAGTGCTTGCGGGAGTTTACCGTCGTCGAAGAAGATGGGCGTTTCTTGGGCGCCGGCGGCCTCCATATCATCTGGGAAGACCTGGCGGAGATCCGGGCATTGGCTCTAGTGCCCGAGGCCCAGGGGAGGAAGCTGGGCAAGCAGCTGGTCCTGACCTTGCTGGAGGAGGCCCGCAGCCTCCACATTCCCCGGGTCTTTGCCTTGACCTACAATGTTGATTTTTTCGTCAGTTGTGGCTTTCGGGTGATTTCCAAGGACGATCTGCCCCATAAGGTTTGGAAAGAGTGCATCAACTGTCCCCAGTTCCCCAATTGCGATGAAATGGCCGTCATTCGCGACTTAGACATATAGTAAGGTGCGGCCCGTCCTCTCCCAGGTTATATCTCTCGCCTCCCATGAATAGATTTTGTACTAGTCTGGCGAAAGGGCGGTGAGGGGACATGTTCCGGCGCTTGCGCTATGGGCTCCGCCTGTTGGGGCTGCGGATGCGAAGGCGTTCATACGCCTGGACGAGGCGCCTGCCCCGGGCCGCGGTGCGAAACATGGGCCTTTTCTATGGCGGGCTGATCCTGGGAGCCTTGCTCCTCACCGTGGGCAGGTTCTATCCCGGCTTTTACAGCTCCCTGGCCACTGGCGCCTTCCGGGGCGCGGCCGCCCTCGTCTCCAGCTGCCAGCAGCTGATCATTCCCGCCATGATCGAAATCAGCGGGTCCGACTTGCCCAAGGAGATCCTGAAGAAGGGTTTGCCGATCTTGGAATTGGGCCCTGAGCCCTTCGACGGCCAAGATGCGGTGCGGAGCCTGGTGCGGGTGGTGACCAGCTTTGACTTGGCCGATCCGGCAACCTTCATTGCCGCGGGCCTGCCCCAGCTCCAAGGCTCCGGGTTGGAAGAGCTCCCCCGCATTGAGATCACCTTGCCCGAAAAGTCAGAGCCAGTCCAGGAAATCCCTGCTGCCGCTCTTCCCCCAAGGCAGCCGGCGCCCCGTCCCCGGGAGTGGGGGAGCAGGCCCCTCATCGTGGTCTACCATACCCATAATTCCGAAACCTACCATCGTCCGGGGATGAACCCCGCGCGCTTCAACGATTATCATCTCCGCAACACAACGGATACGGGGATCATGCGCGTCGGGCGGGAGTTTGCCCGGGTCATGCAGGAGCGGTACGGCATCCCCGTGCTCCATTCCCAGCGTCTCCACGACAGCGACGGGTTTCTTCGCAGCTACATCAACTCCCTCGACACCATCACCAGAATCCTGGCCGAGAACGACCAGGTGGAAGTGGTCCTCGACTTCCATCGGGATGGGGTGGCCAACGCGGATCTGACGACCACCATCAACGGGGAGGAGGTAGCCCAGATTCTCATCGTGGTGACCACCGATGATTATGGTCTGCCCCATCCCAACTGGCGGCGCAACCTAGCCTTCGCCCGCTTCCTCCACGAGCGGATGGAGGAGATGTATCCTGGGCTCTCCCGCGGCGTCAGGGTAGTGACCACCGCCCGTTACAACCTCCACGTCCATCCCCGGGCGCTCCTGCTGGAAATGGGCAACTACAACCATCCAGAGGAACTGGCCCTTCGCTCCGCACGCCTCCTGGCCGATGTGTTCGCGAAGGTGATGGCCGATCTGCCCCGTTAGTATTTTTTTCCTCTCTGGGGAACACTAAGGCTAAAGGCCCGGAAGGGATTGGGCCCCCGAGGGCGAATAACTCTTCCGGGGCGGGGGCCCGCCTTTTTTGTTCGATGGGAGGTTGCGGATGTGGGGCGGGGAGTGGTCAAATCGGCCGGTCTGATGATGACCGGCATCTTCATCAGCCGTGTTTTGGGCTTCATCCGGGAGCGGGCAGTGGCTCAGGTCTTCGGCCGGACGGCTGAGACTGATGCTTTCTTTGCCGCCTTTGCCATCCCCGACCTGATGTACTACATCCTCGTTGGGGGAGCCCTCAGTGCGGCCTTCATCCCCGTCTTCACCGGCTACCTGGCCAGGGGTCAAGAGGAGGAAGGCTGGCGGGTAGCCTCAACCTTCATCAACATCACCGTTTTGCTCTTGTTCCTTTGTACAGGCCTGGGGATCATCTTCGCTCCTTCCCTGGCCCCCTTGGTCGCCTACCAGTTCAGCGGCGATCAGCTATCATTGTTGATTCGGTTGATGCGGATCATGTTCCCCGCTGTTTTTTTCACCGCCCTGGCCGGCCTGGCGATGGGGGTCCTCAACTCCTACCAGTACTTTTTCACTACTGCCCTGGGACCAATCATTTACAACACCGCCATCATCCTGTCCGCCTACCTCCTCGGTCCGCGCCTGGGGCTGACGGGGATGGCCCTGGGGGTTGTCCTGGGGGCCGTCGGCAACTTCTTGGTCCAGCTGCCGCCTTTCACGGAGCGGGCCGGAGGCTACGTTCCGACCATCGACATTAATCACGAGGGCATCAGACATATGGGCGGGCTGATGCTGCCCGCGCTCTTGGGCTTATCCATCGCCCAAATCAATTTGATCATCGGCCAGAATCTGGCCTCCGGCCTCGATGGGGGCATTACCGCGCTGCGCCTTGCCAACCGGCTCATCCAGTTTCCCCTGGGGGTGTTCGCCATGGGGATCTCCACCGCCCTGTTTCCCGAACTGACGCGGCTCGCCGCCAGGGACGAGGTCCAAGAATTCAAGCAGAGCTTTTCTTTAGGGCTGCGGGTAGTCTTCTTGATCACCATTCCCGCCGGGATGGGCCTCCTTGCCCTGCGGGTGCCCATTGTGCGGCTCCTTTTTGAGTCGGGCCAATTCACCTCCCGGGACACCCAGGCAACCGCGACGGCTCTGTTTTTCTACTCCTTCGGGCTGTTTTCCCAATCGGGGATCCAGCTCCTCACCAAGACCTTCTATTCAATCCGGGACACCCGCACTCCGGTCAAGATCGGCCTGCTGAATATCGTTGTCAATACGCTTCTCAGCATTTTCTTCCTGCGGAAGACCTCCCTTGGTCACGGGGGGCTGGCCTTAGCTTTTTCTTTGACAAGCCTGGTGAACTTGATGGTATTCTTGCACCTCCTTCGCCGACGGCTAGGGACAATCGACGGCCGGCGCATCGCGGCCGCCGCCTTGAAATCCATCTTCGCCTCCATCGTTATGGGCCTGGCCGTTGTGATGCTCGCGGGCCGCCTGGAAGGGATGCTCAATATGGCCCACTTCACCGGCCGCCTCCTCCAGGTGGGTCTGTCCATCCTGGCTGGCGTCCTCATCTACGCGGCCATGGTCTTTCTTCTCCGGATGGAGGAGGTGGGGTACATTATCCGCCTCCTCAAAGAGCGGCTGCCTGCGCGCTGAAGCCTCCCTGGTATAGGGCAGGGCAATGTGCACTGCCTTCATCATGTCCCTTAGCGTCACAATCGCTCCCCAGCCTTCATAATATGTAGCTGAATACAAGACTGTTGCCCGGCCGTCAAGGTGTTGTGCCGGTCACACTTCGAGGGGGATCGAGGTGCTTTTGAGTCAGCTGCCCGTCGGCAAGACGGGGGAAGTAGTGGCGATCACTTGCTCCGGCCTCGTGCGGCGACGGCTCCTCGACTTGGGGCTAGTCCCGGGCACCAAGATCCGGACCTTGCGCCAAAGTCCCGGGGGAGATCCCTTGGCTTTCAACATTCGCGGGGCGGTGATCGCTTTGCGCTTAGACACCGCCTCCCACGTCAAGATACGATCCCTAGATTGAACGGAGGGAAAAAGCATGAAGGGGCAGCCGCTGCAGCCTTTGCTTCGCTTTGGCATCGAGGATGCCGACTCCCCAGTGGTGGCGCTGGCAGGAAACCCCAATACGGGGAAGACGACGATCTTCAACGCCCTGACGGGCCTCAATCAGCATACGGGCAATTGGCCGGGCAAGACCGTTGTCCAGGCGAGGGGGAAATACTGTTATGGGGGGCAGGAAGTGATTCTAGTAGACCTGCCGGGCACCTACTCCCTCTTGGCCAATTCCGTGGAGGAGCAAATCGCCCGGGATTTCATCTACTTTGGCCGGCCCGATGCTACCATCGTCGTTGCCGACGCCACCTGCCTTGAGCGCAATTTGAATCTGCTGCTGCAGGTGGTGGAAATAACGCCCTTGGTCATCCTGTGCATCAACCTCATCGATGAAGCTAGGCGCAAACTAATCAAGATCGATTTTGCCAGACTCGCGGAGCGGTTGGGCATCCCCGTGGTCCCGGCATCGGCCCGGACCGGTGAAGGGTTGGAACTCTTGAAAAAGACTGTGCAGGACATGATCAGCGGAAAGCTCAAACCCTCGCCCAAGCCGATCATCTACGACGGGGAGGTGGAAGGCGCCCTGCACCAGATCCTGCCGGAAATCAAGGGCATCTTGGGGGATGATGCAACTAGCCGCTGGCTGGCCCTGCGCCTCTTGGAAGGGGATGAGACGGTCCTGGAAGGCATCCAGCACTATCTGCTGACGGACCCTCCCGCAAGGCTCGAGGAGGTGTTTGTATGAGCGCGGACCTCGGCCGGATATTGCAGCGGGCACAGGATCTTTCCTGCGGTCAAGATGCCGTGCGGGATAAAGTTGTTGCTCGCCTTTACCAGGAGGCCGAGTCCCTGGCGAGGGAAGTTGTCCTGACGGAAAAACCGGCCAGGGATTGGGACTCCACCATCGACGATATCCTCACCTCGAAAAGGTATGGCTACCCCTCGATGCTGGCCCTCTTGGCCTTAGTCCTTTGGCTGACCATCAGCGGCGCTAATATGCCGTCCCAGCTGCTCGCCCGCTTCCTCTTTGCGGTGGAAGGGTGGCTGAGCAGTCTATTCCTCCTCCTTCGGGCTCCAGACTGGCTCCACGGCCTCTTAATCCTCGGCGTCTACCGCTGCCTGGCCTGGGTAGTCTCCGTCATGCTGCCCCCGATGGCCATCTTCTTTCCTCTCTTCACCCTCCTGGAAGATCTAGGCTACCTGCCCCGGGTAGCCTTCAACTTGGACGCCTTTTTCCAGAAAGCGGGGGCCCATGGCAAACAAGCCCTCACTATGAGCATGGGCTTTGGCTGCAACGCGGCCGGGGTGATCGCCTGCCGCATCATCGAGTCCCCCCGGGAGCGACTGATCGCCATCTTGACCAACAACTTCGTCCCCTGCAACGGCCGCTTTCCAACCCTCATCGCCATGAGCAACATCTTCTTGGGAGCCGCAGCCCTTAACGGGGGATCGATCCTTGCCGTCCTTCTGGTGGCCGGGCTGGTGGTGGGGGGCATCGCCATCACCTTGGTGGTCTCAAGGCTCCTTTCCTCCACCCTCCTTAAGGGCATCCCATCCCATTTTGCCCTGGAGCTCCCCCCTTATCGGCCGCCCCAAGTGCTCCAGGTCATCGTCCGCTCCGTCTTCGACCGGACCTTGTTCGTCCTTTGGCGGGCGGTGAAGGTGGCCGCCCCCGCGGGGGCCGTCGCGTGGGCCCTGGCCAACATCTACGTGGATGGCCTTAGTCTGCTGAGCCATGCGGCCGGATTCTTCGAGCCTTTAGGCAGGGCCATGGGGCTTGACGGGGTGATCCTCCTTGCCTTCATCCTCGGACTTCCGGCCAACGAGATCGTCATTCCCATCATCCTGATGAGCTACCTCTCCGCCGGGGCCATGCTTGAACTTGAGGGCCTCCCAGCTTTGCGGGAGCTATTGCTGGCCAACGGCTGGACCTGGGTGACGGCCTTGAACATGATGCTTTTCTCCCTGCTCCATTTCCCCTGCGGCACCACCTTGCTCACCATCCACAAGGAAACCCAAAGCTGGAAATGGACGGCCCTGGCTGCCCTCATACCTACCGCGATCGGCGTTGCCCTTTGCTTCCTGGCGGCCCAGGGGGCAAGGCTCGTTGGGCTCTTCTAGAAGGGGGGATCCGGCATGCTGACGGAAAGCATGGAGGATTACCTGGCTTAGTGTAAAGTTACTGTAGGGTGCCCGGTAGGAATATTCTACCAGGGAGAGAAAAAGAGATCTCACTGCCTTTTGAACGGCAAGCATCAAGTGCTTGAAGGAGTGAGATCTCTTATGGACATAA
>JAAYLV010000087.1 GCA_012521755.1 Bacillota bacterium
GGGAGAAGTCCACCTGGTTCACTTTGTAGGGAACGGCAAGGCCACTTTTGCCGAGAAGATGGGCGATGTAGATGTCAAGGCCGTCGCTTAGGATCTCGAGGTGATAGCCGTGACGACGGCAATAATCCACAAAGGAGGGGAAATAAGGGTCGAGCTCCATTTCTTGGTCGATGAAAGCGATAATCTCCTCCGGAGGGACTTTCCACCCCCGGTACCAGGCGGGCAGATAGCAGCGGGACTTTTGTCCTTTGGCTAGGCAGTCAAGGAAGATTCTTCGCCAGTCGTGGGGACAGAAGCGGTCGAGGATGGCCAGCTGCACATCCCGGCGGGCGATGGTGCCGTCGAAATCGACGAAGACGGCAACCCCCTTACCTTTTGAGGACAACTTGTTCCCGCTCCCAGTCATACTTGTAAGGCAGCCAGCGGTTGGCCCTTTGACAGAGTACCCCCTGGTTCCAAAGGCCCCAGTAGCTCTGGCAGTGGATGCACTTGGCCGGCCGCACCTTTTGTCCATTAAGAGGGCACTTAAATGTATCCAATATCCTTCTCCCCTTTCACCCCGGGGAGATTATACAGGATGATTGTTACGAAAGTGTGAAGTTTGGCTAAGGTGCCATGAAAACCTAACTAACTCTTGCGGTCGATGAACCTAGCCTCCCCGATGTGGTCCCCGGTATAAGCTGAAGTTGCCGCCTGCCCCTTGTGGAGATCTAAGAGATCCTGTTTGACCTGGGCAATACGCCTCTGGCAGCGGGCCTGATTCTCTTCCTCGAGGCGCTTGATGTCCTCAAGGAGGGAAGTCAGTTTCCGAAGGATGTCCTCTAGCTCCCTGACATCCCCAAAGGTCTCCTCAAGATCCCTTAAGGTGACCTCGCCTAGGCCCAACAGTTCTCCCAAGGCCTTCTTGCTATCGTCGAGATGGGCCTGCAGGACATCGAGCTTGGCCATGATGTCCTGGGTCTCTTTAATAAGTTCACCCAGCTCGTCGAGATCGGCATCTCCCCGAGCCTGGGTGAGCTTAAACAACCTCCCGTACAGTTCATACTGCCCCCGGTAGCCAACCAGGATCCGCCGTAGAAGCTCCTTAGCTGGAGACAACATCCTCTCCTCCCCTAGGTTTGCGGGCAATTTCGACCCAAGCTTCCCTGAGCCCTGTGAGGACCGAAAGGCCCCGCTCTATCCACTCGGGATCCTTCTTGATGTTGGCTTCAACTAGGCAGTAGTCTGCATACTCGTAGAGCTTAAACAAACCTTCGGCAATTTCTCCCACGTCCATGTTCAAGGAAGACATCAGCTCACCGACGATGTCCTGGGCTCGAAGCAAATAGTCGTGGGCCTTTGCCAGATCCCCGTCCCTTAGCATCTTGGCGGCAAGCTTAGCGAACTTGATGGCTCCATCGTAGAGCATAATCACCAAGTCCAGCTGCCCGGATGTTTCAACTTGGGTCTTGCGATAGGCCTGATAGGCGCCAATTGCCATGACTATGTCCTCCTTGGAGTGTAGAAATACTGTAGGGCCGTTAGCTGTGAAGTCAACCAGTCTTGCTGGCTCAAAGAGTAGGACAAAGCAGTCTCCAGCTGGCTCCACTGGCGTTCTAAGTTAGCCTGGCGAAGCTCCATCCGCCGTTCGAAGTCCTCCATTCTCCGCTCTAGGTCCCGGAGCCTCCCGTCGTATACCTTCTGCTTTTCCGCAAGCAGGCCGTCTGTCTTGGTATACGTTTTGATAAACTCCTGGGCCCGGGCGATAGCACCATCCTTGCTGCCCAAGAGCTCGTAAACCCCCGCGGGATCCTCCTCCAGGGCCTTCTTGAGCTTGGCTTCATCAAGGCTCATGATCCCTTCCTTGCTGATGGAAATGCCGACGCTCCCCAGGGATGAGCCGGCAACCGGGTCCATGAAGACCCGCCGCAGGCTGTTTTGCAACCTGAGCATCATCTGGTCTCCCTGGAGCAAGGCCCCTTCGCCCATCTTCTCATTGATGAAGCCATAGGTGCTGTTGAACTGCTGGACCATGGACTTGACCGCCTGGATGACCCGGTCATTGTCTTTCTTGACTTCGATGACCCCTTGGCCCACATCACGGAGCTGGAAGGTAACCCCTTCAACCACATCATCGATGGTGTTGCTCGACCTGGTGACCTTCAGGCCGTCAATGGTGAATATCGCATCCAGGGGTTCTTGAAGTACCGTCTTGAAGTTCTCCCCTTCCACAAGCTCCAGGTCAGCGAGTACCCCATCGTCGTCTTTGAAGGTGAAAGCCCCGGCTAGGCCCGTTTCCTTCGCCGTAAGGATCAGGGTGTTATCGACAATGTTGGCCAGGATGCCTGCCTCGCGAAGCTTGTCGCGGATGGCAATGAGGGAGTCATCAGCTTCGATGGTTATATCCATCTCGTTTATCTTGAAGGTCCCTTCCAATCCCAATGGACTGTCGACCTCATCAAATCTCTTGGATGCCACCCGATGGGCCTGGGCCAGCTGTTCGACTTCAATGTCGTATTTGCCGTCGAGGGCTTTGCTGGAGGCTGAGGCGGTGACTACGTCGGCTTTGCTGGAGGTTGCTGCCATCCGCTGGAAAAGATCAGGGGCAAGGAGAGAATCTAGGTTGTTTTGGAGATTCAGCAACCGGGTGTTGATGTCTCTCCAGGCGTTTTTTTCTTCCTGATACTTATTCTTTCGCTGTTCCATGGCCACCAACGGTCTTCTTTCGATGGCCATCAGCTGGGTAATGATGGCTTCCACGTCAAGACCTGTTGCTAGTCCGCTTATCTGCATGGGATCAGCTCCTTACACGGTCTCGTCGATCAGCAGCCCAAGGTAGGTGTTCATCTTGGCTACCAACTCGACGATCTTCTCCGGCGGGATCTCCCGGATTACTTCTCCTGTCTCGTTATTGATGACCTTGACGATGACACGGTTAGTATCTTCGTGGATCATGAATTCAAGCTTGCGGTCAAAGATGAGGCTTACCTTCTGGACAGCTTCAACCGCTTTCTCTAGGTCAGCTCGGGCGATCTCCTCTTGTTCTTCCGAGGGAGGCGGCGTGATGTTTCTTGTTGGGGTCTTGGGGGAGGATATGACCATTCGTTCGGCGCTGCTTACGGGGCCGATGCCTTTCATCTTTGTCACCTCACCTATTGCAGAGGGGTAGTCATAGTAAGCGTAGGGCAAGACCGACTCTGATAGGTTTATCGGCA
>JAAYLV010000088.1 GCA_012521755.1 Bacillota bacterium
GGGAGGAAGGTCAGGCCATGGTTGAGCTGGCCATCACCTTGAGCCTGCTTTTGTTGATCCTCCTTGGGGTGATGGAATTTGGCCGCTTGGGCCACGCCTATCTGGTGGTCACCCATGCGGCCCGGGAAGGGGCCCGGGTGGCTGCCCTGGGCTACGGGGATGACGTCGTTGCCGAGAGAGTCCTTAGTGCTGCCAGTACTCTGAACGGGAGCAGGATTGAGGTGGCAGTTGCCCCTGGGACGAGGGTCCGGGGCGAAGGAGTAATGGTCCAGGTTTCCTATCCCGTCGAAATCATCACCCCCCTGATTCAGCAGATCGTGCCCAGCCCCGTCATCGTCCGGGGCAAGACCACTATGCGGGTGGAGTGATGGCAATGCTTGTGAGGCTAATAAAGTGCGAAGAAGGGGCCGTACTCGTCATGGTCGCTACGGGTATGGCCGTCTTGCTTGGCTTTTTGGCCTTGGTGGCCGATGTGGGCTTCCTTTACCTGAACCGGGTCCAACTGGTGAACGCCGCGGACGCCGCGGCCTTGGCGGGGGTCTGGCACCTGCCGGAGGATCCCGGCGAGGCGAAAGCGGTGGCCAGGGAGTACGCCCTAACAAACGGCAGAGCAGATGATGAAATACAGATTCAGACCGTTGACGGCGACCGCGGTCTTCAGGTGAGAATCAATCGGCAGGTCGATCTTTTCTTTGCCCGGGTGATGGGGATTGACCGGGGCCGGGTTGGCGCGGCGGCAACGGCTCGGATCTGGGGTCTTGCCGGGGCAAGAAACATAGTCCCCCTGGGCGTTGTCGAGCAGAACTTTGAATTCGGCCACGAATACGTGCTCAAGGCTGGCAGCATCACCCCCGGCGCACCTTATACGGGCAATTACGGAGCCCTGTCCCTTGGGGGAACGGGGGCGAAAGTATATGAGAACAACCTGAAAAATGGCTACACCGGCTTTCTCCGGGTGGGGGACAGAGTCTACACCGAGCCGGGCAACATGGTGGGCCCTACCAGGAAGGGCGTTGAGGACCGCACTAGTCGATGCAATCACGGGGGATTTGAAAGCTGCATCGTCACTGTCGGCTGCCCCCGGGTGGTGGTGGTGCCCATCATCGACCGGCTGAATGTACCGGGGAAGAGCGAGCAGGTGACTATTGTCGGCTTTGCCGTCTTCTATTTGCAGGGGTTCAAGTCCGGTGAGATCACCGGCCGCTTCATCCGTCGGCTCGTCGATGGAGAAAAGGGAGACGTGCCGGATTTTGGCGCCATGGTTGCCGCCTTGGTTGACTAAAGAGGTGAGATGAAATGAAAAACCCAAAGATAGTCATTGCGATCGCCCTGGCCCTCGGCCTCATCTCCGCAGGCATGGTTTACCGCTACGCGGCCAGATTGGACGAGAAGGCCCCGGAACCGGTAACAACCACCGTCGTCGTTGCTTCCCGGGCGATCCCTCCCCGGTCCAGGGTGGAACGGGACGCCCTGCGAGTGATGGAGGTGCCCATCGAGCACGTTCACCCCGACTCCTTGAGGAACGTGGAGGATGTTGCCGGGCGCATCACCCGCGGCGAGATCCTTCCCGGCGAGCAGGTCCTGGAAGGACGGCTCTACGACCAGGATGAGCGTCCGGGGATGAGCTTCATCATCCCTGAAGGGAAGCGGGCTGTGACCATTGCCGTCAATGAAGTCTTGGGCGTTGCCGGATTCATCAATACCGGAGACTTTGTGGACGTCCTGGGGACCTTCGATGGGGGAGTAGCTGGGGAAGACATGACGACGACGGTCCTCCAGCACGTCCAGGTGTTGGCTGTGGCCCAGCAGATGGAAAGGACCGGCGATGAAAAACCGAAGGTGACCACGACGGTGACTTTAGCGGTGACGCCGAAGGAGGCGGAAAAGGTCACCTTCGCGGAAGAGCGGGGGCGCCTCCGTCTGGCCTTGCGCCCTGCCGAAGCGCCCGCCCGGGTCGTCAGTCTCGCACCGGTCACCGCCGAGGAAGTGATAGGGAGGAGCATCAAGCAAGGGACGGTGGTCGTGCAGTCCGATCCCCAGCCTAAGCCGAGATGGTCCGTTGAAGTCATTCGCGGGACGAACAAAGAAGAAGTCAACCTTTACTAGGAGTCTGGGAGGGAGCCGCCATGTCTAGATTAGCCCGGGTAGCAGCATTATTGTTGATTATCCTTCATGTTTGCGGATTGGTACTGGCCTCCCCCTTCCCGGAGGAGGGGGCGGAGCTCTTTGTCATCGCGGGTCGCTCGCGGCTGCTGAGCAGCTCGGGGGTCCTCCGGGTTGCCGTTGCCGATCCGGAAATCGCGGACGTAGCTGTCGTCTCGCCCCGGGAGGTCCTGGTCAACGGCAAGGAGCCCGGGGAGACCTCTCTGCATCTTTGGCATGCCAAGGGGAGGAATTCCTACCGGATCGTCGTCTACCGGGACCAGGGCCGCCTGGAGGAGGAGATTGTACGGAGCATTGGGCTGGAAGGGGTGGAGGTCCGGATTGTCAACAGGACGGCCATCCTGGAAGGAAGGGCCCTATCCAGCGAGGCAAGAGAGAGAGCCGGGGCCATCGCCCGGGCCTTCGTCGATGAAGTGGTGAACCTCTTGGAGGTTGGTCCCGGGGGAGGAGAACCCGGTCAAAGCTTGGATGAGCTCATTGCAGGGCTCATTGATCTCCCGACGGTTGAGGTGCAGCTGGTAGGGGATGCCGTCTTCCTGGAGGGGACGGTCCCCGATGAGGCTGCCTATGAGCGCGCGGAAGCTCTGGCCCGGGCTTTTAGCAGGCCCGTGGTCAATCTCCTCCAGCTTGGGGAGGGGGATCCGCCCCTCCAGCAGGTCATCGCTGCCGCTATCGGGGATCCGGCCATCCACATCACCCGCCATGGGGAGACAGTTTTCCTGGAAGGTGTGGTGCCAACGGAGCTGGAGAAGGAGCGGGCGGAGAGAATCGCCGAGGCCTTCTCCCCCCGGGTTGTCAGCCTCCTGCAGGTGTACTCCCTGGCGATGGACGCGAGGGAGGAGCTCCTCTGGGAGCTAAAGAAAAACCTAAGCCCCGGGGTTGGGGCTGGATTCTACGGGGAGACCCTGTTCCTGGAAGGCGCGGTGGGTTCGGAAAAAGACAAGGAAAGATGCGAGTCCATCGCCGAGGCCCTCTGGCCCGATGTGAGAAGCCTCATCCAGGTTCTGCCCGACGGGGCTCCCGAAGGGGGATTAGCCTCGACCATCGCCCGGCTCATCGACCGGGAGGAGATCGGGGTGATGGAGGTTGAGGGCACCATCTTCCTTGAAGGAAAGGCTTCCTCGGACCATGAGCATCGCCGGGCGGTAGAGCTGGCCCGGGCCTTCGGGCTGCCCGTGGTCGATTTGCTCGAGCCCCAGGCTTCCTCCCGAGGGGAGGCGGCAAGCTCCGTGGCTCGGGCCATCGGGCAAACGGAGGTCCAGGTCAACATGTACGGGGAGACCCTGTTCCTCGAGGGCACCGTCCGGGAGGAAAAGGATAAAGAGAGGGCGGAAGCCGTCGCGTCAGCCCTTTGGTCTCCTGTTGTGAACCTAATCCAGGTCAGAGAGTCAGCCCCTTCCGCGCGGGGCGAGATCGCCGCGGAGCTGGCCGGGTTCATCGCCCGGGAGAGCGTCTCCGTCAGGGAAGTTGCCGGCACTATCTTCCTTGAGGGCGAGGTCCCTTCCGAGCTGGAACATAAGCGCGCGGTAGAGCTGGCCCGGGCCTTCGGGCTGCCCGTGGTCGATTTGCTTGCAGTCTCATCTTTGCCGACGGAGGAGGAGGACGTCCTGTGGTCCATCAAGGAGGCCATCGGGGCCAAGGAAGTCCAGGTGCGCCTCATCGGCAAGACGATCTTCCTGGAGGGTTTAGTGGAAGATGTGAAAACGAAAGAGCGGGCAAGGGCGGTGGCCGAAGCTCTCTGGCCGGAAGTCCGTGATTTCATCGAAGTCTGGGAGCCTGCCGGGGCTGACCCCAACGGGGCGGCGATCGCCCGGGAGGTTGGGCAAGTCATCGACCGCCCGGAGATTGAGGTCCGGGAAGTTCGCGGCACCCTCTTTTTGGAGGGGACGGTCCCCGATGAGGCGGAAAGAAGGCGGGCGGTGGAGCTGGCCCGGGCCTTTGGCCTCCCCGTCATTGACCTCCTCGCCTTGAGCGTCCGGGAGGAGAGTTTTGATCAAAGCCTGGCCGATGCCCTGCTCCAGGGGACCATTGAAAGGGCCATCGACCAGGCAGGCATTAAGGTGGAGGCCTTCAACGGGACGGTGGTCTTGACCGGGGAAGCCCTCCAGGAAGCGGATATCAAGCGGGCTGAGTACATCGCCAAAGCTTTCGCTGGGCAGGTGGTCAACTTGATTGACCTTGCCGCTCCCGGGCTCCAGGAAGAAGCCTCCTTGCCTGTTGAACCCTTGACCCGGGAGCTTGAGGAAGTGATCGGCGACAGGGACGTCTCCGTTAGGGTCCTCCAGGGGAAGGTCATCCTGGAAGGGACGGTCGACAAGGCCTTTCGTAAAGAGAGGGCCGAGCGGCTCGCATCGATCTACTATCCCCAGGTGGTCAGTCTGATTGTCGTTGAGGAGCCGGCAAGGCCCGATATGGCCGACAAAGTCCAGCGGGCCATCAACCTGCCCGGGGTGAAGGCATCCTTCACGGGCAATGGGATCCTGTTGGAGGGAACCGTGCGGGATCAGCGGGAGCTCAGCCGGGCGGTGCAGATCGCCGAGGGCTACAGCGGTCAGGTGGTGAATCTCCTCGAGGTAGAGAAGCCCTGGCAAGTCCTCCTTCAGGTCCAGGTAGTGGAGGTTGATCGCTCGGCAGCAGATAAGTTGAACATCCAGTGGGGGAGTCTGTTGGGCGGTGTGTTCATGCCCAACTGGCTGCGGGTGGAGGAAGAGACCGTTGGGGGGCCGTGGGCCCGGCTCAACCGGCTGGCCGCGGAGCTGGAGGCCCTGGCGGAAGAAGGAAGTGCCACTATCCTGGCATCCCCCAGTTTGCTGACCATGTCCGGGGAGGAGGCCACTTTCCTCGTTGGGGGCGAAATCCCCGTTGTTGTCCCTCGGGGAGATGAGACGGGCATCGAGTGGAAGACCTATGGAGTGCACCTGCGCATGACCCCCATCGTGGAGGCTGAGGGTGAGGAAGTCACCGTCATCGTCAGGCCCGAGGTCAGCACCCTGGATTGGAACAACGGCATCAGGATAAACAATGTGATTCTGCCGGCCCTCGGCACCCGGCGGGTGGAGACCCGGGTGCGGGTGGGGACCGGGGCTACCCTGGTCATCGGGGGGCTGCTGCAGAGCGAGGAAGCGGAGAGTATAGCGAAAGTGCCCCTGCTGGGGGACCTTCCCGTCCTCGGCGCCCTGTTTCGGAGCAAGAAGTTTCAACGCATGGAAACGGAGCTGTTGTTTTTCATCACGCCTTGGACCTTCTTAGGCCAAGCCCAGGTCGATGCCTTGAGTGTTTTCCCTCAGGGGGGAGGTGAGCTTCTTGACTGACAAAATAAGAGTCCTCATCGCCGATGATGTGGAGGAGACCCGGGAGACCATCGCGCGCCTCCTTTCCTTTGAAGAGGACATTCAAGTCGTGGGCATGGCGGCCGACGGCCAGGAAGCAGTGACCATGACCCGAAGGCTCTTGCCCGACTGCGTGTTGATGGATATCAACATGCCGGGCTTAGATGGGCTCACAGCAACCCAATTGATCAGCGTCGAAGCGCCCCAGACGGTCATCATTATGATGTCTGTGCAAGGGGAGCAGGAGTATTTGCGCAAAGCGATGCTCGCCGGAGCCAGGGACTATCTGGTCAAGCCCTTTGCCGGCGATGAGCTGGTCAACGCGATCAAGCGGGCCTACACCTTGGAGCAGCGCCGCAGCAGTCCCGCCGGACAGCCAAAGGCAAAGGGCCGGATGCTAACCATCTTCAGCGCTAAAGGAGGCGTCGGCAAGTCCACCTTGTCGGTGAACCTCGCGGTTTCCCTGGCCAGGAAGGGTCGGCGGACGGTCCTGGTCGATCTGGATCTCCAGTTCGGCGATGGCGCGGTCATGCTGGATATTAACCCTGCGAGGACCATCAGCGATCTGGCTGCCGAGGTCCGGGAGTTCAGTTTGGAGAACATCTTGCCCTATCTAGAGGAGCACAAGAGCGGTCTTTTCCTCCTGGCCGCGCCTCTGCGGCCCGAGGAGGGAGAGCGGGTCCCTTCCGAGGCCGTCGGGCAGATCTTGACGGCCCTGAGGGAAGGGTTTGAATACGTCATCGTTGACACCGCCCAGGGATTCACCGAGGCGGCCCTGAAATCCATGGACTTGGGAACAGAGCTCCTTGTGGTCTCAACCCTGGATCTCCCCACCATCAAGAACACCAGACTGTCCATGGACATCATCGATTCCCTGGGGTATGAATGGGACGGGGTGCGGGTAGTTTTCAACCGCTGTTCACCGGATAGCGACCTTACTCCCCAGATGGTAGCGGAGAAGCTTCCCTTTCCCGTGGCCGCGTGGCTGCCCACCGATGAACGGGCGGCCCTTCGGGCAGCCAACCGGGGGGAGCCCCTAGTTTTAGGGGGCAAGGGGAAGCTTGCCCAGGGCATCGGCCAGTTGACCGAGCTCATCGATCGAGGGGAAGCCAGAGAAAACGCGGGCCCCCGGCCCGTACTTTCCGGCCTGAAGAGGCTGCTTAATCCAGTCGGGGGGTGATTAGATGCTCCTTGAACGGCTAGAGCGCCAGAAGAAAGCGGCCGCGCCGGTCAAGAGGAGAGAGCCGATTCCCGCGGCTCCCCTCCGGCGGGTCACCGATCCCTACCGGCAGCTCAAGGCGAAGATCCACGATCAGCTAGTGGTCGAAGTGGATCCGAACCTGTTGAATGATGTGGACAGCGAAGAAAAAAGAGAGCAGCTCACCGCCCAGGTGAGCAAAGTGGTGGAGAAAATCCTCGATGAAGAGGCGGCCAACCTGATCCGGAGCGAACGGCAGCGGATCCTGCGGGAGATGGTCGATGAAGTGGTGGGCTTTGGTCCCATTAACTCCCTGCTTCTGGATCCGACAATATCGGAGGTCATGGTCAATGGTCCTTCCCAGGTCTACATCGAGCGGGCGGGGAGGCTGGAGCTGACCGATGTCACCTTCCGGGATGACGCCCATGTCTTGCACATTATCGAAAAGATCGTGGCGCCCATCGGCCGCCGGATCGATGAGAGCATGCCTATGGTGGACGCCAGGCTCCCAGACGGGTCCCGGGTGAACGCCATCATTCCGCCCCTGGCCCTCAATGGGCCGACGGTCACCATCCGCAAGTTTGCCGCGGACCCCCTCACCGTGGAGGACTTGATCGCCTTTGGCACCATGACCCCGGAGATCGCCCGCTTCCTGGAGGCCTGCGTCAAGGTGCGCCTCAACATCGTCGTTTCGGGAGGCACTGGCAGCGGGAAGACGACCCTGCTCAACGTCTTGTCCTCCTTCATCCCTCCCGATGAGCGGATCGTGACCATTGAAGATGCGGCGGAGCTTCAGCTGCGGCAGGAGCATGTCGTCTCCTTGGAGAGCCGTCCGCCGAACATCGAGGGGAAGGGTGCGATTACCATCCGGGACTTGGTGAGGAACTCGCTGCGGATGCGGCCCGACAGGATCGTCGTTGGGGAAGTGCGGGGCGGCGAGGCTTTGGATATGCTCCAGGCAATGAACACGGGCCATGACGGCTCTTTGACCACGGGCCACGCCAACTCGCCTCGGGATATGCTGTCCCGCCTAGAGACGATGGTCCTCATGGCGGGGATGGATCTGCCCGTCCGGGCCATCAGAGAGCAGATTGCTTCCGCTATCGATCTTATTGTCCAGCAAGCCAGGCTCCGGGACGGCAGCCGCAAGATCATCCAGATCACGGAAGTCCAGGGGATGGAGGGCGATGTGATCACCCTCCAGGACATCTTCTTCTTCGAGCAGCACGGGGTCGATGAAGAGGGCCGCATCCTGGGCAGGCTCCGGCCAACGGGCATCCGTCCCAAGTTCTCCGACAGATTCCAAGCCGCGGGCATCAACCTGCCCGCAGAACTCTTCGGGGGGTATTGAACCATGCCGGTGCTTATGGCTGCAGCCAGTTTCATCGCCGTCTCCTCCCTGGCCTTCGCCGTATTGTACCTGGTGTTTTATCGGCGGCAGCGAGTCGCTTGGCGCCTTGACCGGGTGCTGGCTTGGGGCGCCCTGCCCGCGGAAACGGCCCCGGCAGACCCTGTTCCTCCCGAAAAGGGGCTCCTTGCCAGGCTGGCCCGGCATCTGCCGGGGACGAAGCTGGCCCGGAGAGTTGACCTTGAGCTGCAAAAGGCAGACATCCCTCTCAAAGGAGTAGAATTCCTTACTCTAAACATCTTGGCGTGCCTCTTGCCCTTGATCGGCATTGCTCTCCTCCAGGGGGGATTCTCCGCTCCGGCTTTAGCGGGGGGGCTCGTTGGAGCCCTGCTGCCCCGGGTTTATCTTTTGCGCAGGCAGCGAAGCCGCCTGGCCCGCTTCAACGCCCAAATAGCCGATGCCCTGGTCTTGACGGCAAAC
This sequence comes from Bacillota bacterium, assembly GCA_012521755.1. GTDB lineage: Bacteria > Bacillota > Limnochordia > JAAZLZ01 > JAAZLZ01 > JAAZLZ01. The sequence continues at coordinate 8,519 of JAAYLV010000088.1, forward strand.
TCCCTGAAGGCAGGATACAGCTTTCTGCAGGCGATGGAGATCACCTCCCGGGAGATGCAGCCCCCCATCAGCACCGAGTTTGCCCGGGCCCTCAAGGAGATGAACCTGGGGGTGCCGACGGAGGCAGCTCTGGAGGCGACGGCGGAGCGGGTTGGCAGCGACGACTTGGACCTGGTGGTCACCGCGGTGATCATCCAGCGGCAGGTGGGGGGGAATCTCGCCCGCATCTTGGAGACTATCGCCGAGACCATCAGGGAGCGGGTGCGGATCAAGGGAGAGATCAAAACCCTCACGGCTCAGGGCCGCATTTCCGGTTTGATCATTACTCTCCTGCCCGTCGGCATAGGCCTTTTCATCCTGTCGGTCAATCCCGGCTATCTAAAGACCCTGTTCATCCATCCCTTGGGAAAGCTGATGCTGGGTTTGGGTTTTGTAGGACAGATCTTAGGGATGCTGATCATCCGCAAGATCGTCAACATCGAGGTGTGAGAAATGCCATTTATTCTTGCCTTGCTCGTCTTTTTATCTGTCTCCCTCCTGGTCCTGGCCGCGGGCTGGCAGCTTGGCCATGACCCGAAACTGCGGGAGCGCCTGGAGTGGGTGGCCCGGATGGGGCCGCGTAGCCTGCGGGAAATTGAATTGGGAAGACCCTTCTGGCAAAGGGTCCTCCGACCCGGGCTTGTGCGCTTTGGCCAGGTCCTGTCCCGCCTTTCGCCCCAGGATTACCGGGATCGGGTGCGGCAGCGCCTGCTTGTGGCGGGGAGCCCCTGGAACCTGCAAGCCAGCGAATTCTTGGCCATCAAGGGAGCGGTGACAATCGGACTTGCCCTCGTCGGGTTCTTCATTGCCCGCTCCATTCTTGGGGTGCTCATAGGAGCTCTCTCGGGCTGGCTCCTTCCCGACTGCTGGCTCAAAACCAAGAGCGACCGCCGGCAGGTCCAGATCCAAAAGTCTCTCCCCGACACCCTCGATCTCCTTTGCGTCAGCGTCGAGGCGGGGCTTGGCTTCGATGCCGCGGTGGCCAAGGTGGTGGAAAAATCAACGGGGCCTTTGGCTGAAGAGTTTGGCCGCCTGTTGCAAGAAATCCGCATGGGCAAGCCCCGCCGGGCCGCCCTCAAGGACATGGCCCATCGCTCCCAGGTGGAGGATCTGGGCACCTTCATTACGGCCATCATCCAGGCCGATCAATTGGGGGTGTCCATCGGCAACGTGCTCAACATCCAATCCCAGGAGATGCGCCGCAAGCGCCGCCAGCGGGCGGAAGAGGCGGCCATGAAGGCCCCTATTAAGATGCTCTTTCCCCTGATCTTCTTCATCTTTCCTGCCCTGTTTGTCGTCCTCCTGGGGCCGGCCTTGATCCAGATCATGGAGGCCCTGCAGGGAATGCTTTAGGTCCAAGACCCGCAATCCCGTTAAATAGGGAAGCTAAGAAGGAGCGCCCTGCGCGCTCCTTTAGCCGATCGAGGGTACATTTTCCGGAAGAAGCCGGATCGGGCTAATCCCTCTGGCTAAGCTCAATCCGGACGTTTTCAGGCCCTTCGATGTAGGCGATTCTAAGGCCCGGCCGCACATCCACCGGCTCCTCGAAGATGGTCACATTCTGGGCCCTTAAGGTCTCTACCACCTCATCTACGTTGTCCACTTCAAACCCAAAATGGTCCACCCCGAGGCGGGAGTTGATGGAAGCCGGCAGGGTGTCTTCCCCCGCGAAGGGCTCGGACAAGATGAAGTTCATGCCCCCCATGGACAGGTAATAGACCTTGGCGCCGCGGAAACTGCCTTCAAAGGTTATCTCAGCTCCAAGATGATCGCAGTACCACTTGGCCGTAGCTTCAATATCATTGCTCTTGAGGTGAATGTGGTCACAGCGGAGTTTGAACACGGAAAACCCTCCTTCCTTGGCATTCATTTCTGCATTCGTCGCAGGGCCATCCTACACCTCCACCAAAATTCACCAAAGTCCACCTCATTAATATTTCCCAGAATGTCCTCGGCTTCCTGATTTGAGTTGAACGACCCATATCCCCCTGGCCGCCGCAGCAATATGATGAAGTGAACATCTGTGAAATAGGGGGTGGGAATCGGCATAGTGGCTGCATAGCTGCTTCTCAGGATCTTGTTCACCAGAATGGGGGATGAAGATGGGCCAAGAATGGTTGAAAAAAGATTTTGATTTCGATAGAGCGATGGAGAATCTGGATAACTTCCTAAGTAAACTCACCTATAGTTTCGATCGGATCGAGTCTGTTGTGATGGAGGCCCTGGGGCTTTGGCTAAAGTTCGACCAGTTCAGGTCCGCCCTCCGGAACTTGTTTACCCTCGGGCCCCGGGCGGCCGAGGTGGCCATCGAGCAGGCCGGCCGGGTTCCCGCTAGCTGTCCCGCGGGATTCCAGGGTCGCTACACTGTCCGGGCGGGCGACACCATGTTCCTGATTGCCCAGCGGTTTGGGGTCAGCCTCAACGCGTTGATTGCAGCCAATCCCCACATCAGCAATCCGGCCGTGATCTTCCCCGGTGACGTCCTTTGCGTGCCCGGGGCCGCCGGCGCCTGCGGCAGCCGCTCGCCGGCGAGCTGTCCGGCGGGATTCCAGGGTCGCTACACCGTCCGGGCGGGGGACACCATGTTCTTGATTGCCCAGCGGTTTGGGGTCAGCCTCAACGCGTTGATTGCGGCCAACCCCCATATCAGCAATCCGAACGTGATCTGCCCCGGCGATGTCCTTTGCGTGCCCGGTGCCCCTGGCGCCTGCGGCAGCCGCTCGCCGGCTAGCTGTCCCGCGGGATTCCAGGGTCGCTACACCGTCCAGCCAGGGGATACCATGTTCCTGATTGCCCAGCGGTTTGGGGTCAGCCTCAACGCGTTGATTGCGGCCAACCCCCATATCAGCAATCCGAACGTGATCTGTCCCGGCGACGTCCTTTGCGTGCCCGGTGCCCCTGGCGCCTGCGGCAGCCGCTCGCCGGCTAGCTGTCCTGCTGGATTCCAGGGTCGCTACACCGTCCGGGCGGGCGACACCATGTTCCTGATCGCCCAGCGGTTCGGGGTCAGCCTCAACGCGTTGATTGCGGCTAACCCCCACATCAGCAATCCGGCCGTGATCTGTCCAGGCGATGTCCTTTGCGTGCCGGGAGCGGTGGCGATGGACGTGGCCGCCGAGGATGCGGAGGAACTGATGGCCAGTCGGGTGCCGGCCAGCTGTCCTCCCGGCTTCCAAGGCCGCTACACCGTCCAGCCAGGGGATACCATGTTCCTGATCGCCCAGAGGTTTGGGGTCAGCCTCAATGCCTTGATTGCGGCCAACCCCCACATCAGCAATCCGAACTTGATCTTCCCTGGCGACGTCCTTTGCGTCCCTGGCGGGCCTGGTGAGTGCGGCAATCGGGTGCCGGCCAGCTGTCCTCCCGGCTTCCAAGGCCGCTACACCGTCCAGCCAGGGGATACCATGTTCCTGATTGCCCAGCGGTTTGGGGTCAGCCTCAATGCCTTGATCGCCGCTAACCCGCAGATCAGCAATCCGAACTTGATCTGCCCGGGCGATGTCCTTTGCGTGCCTGGTGCGCCCGGAGAGTGCGGCAGCCGGGTGCCGGCCAGCTGTCCTCCCGGCTTCCAGGGTCGCTACACCGTCCAGCCAGGGGATACCATGTTCCTGATTGCCCAGCGGTTTGGGGTCAGCCTCAATGCCTTGATCGCCGCCAACCCGCAGATTAGCAATCCGAACTTGATCTGCCCGGGCGATGTCCTTTGCGTTCCCGACGGCGGGTGTTTGCGATCACCGTGCTGCGTCATTCTGGAAAAGGTGGACGGCAAGGATCATCCCCTGGGGGTTGCCCTGATCGAAGATCCGCGCCAAGGAAAATCCCTCGTTGGGATTCTGGCGGTGGGTCTGCGGCCCACAGGCTTGTTCGGGAGCTTCCAGGGACTGGTGACGATCCCCGGGGTGGGCAGCTTCTCCTTCCCGCTCCACCGCTGCGGGAGCGACCATGACCTATGGGCAGGGGCGATCAAGCTCGATTGCGACTTGACCTGTGATACCACTGTATGCGTACAGCCCGTTTCCCACAAGGGCGCGCCCGGAAATCCGATCCTGTGCGCCTCCTTAGAGAGCTGCTGCGGTGACCTGTTTGACGACTTGTCGGTGATGTCCTTGGAAGAATGTGAAGAATGTCAAGAGGAAGAGGGAGAGGAATAAGGCAAGGAAGCCTTGCCCGACCGGGCCCCCGTGGGATGTCCCCCGGGGGCCCTATGCATAGACGCGGGAGCCTTGGGCATCCTTGATCCGGGAGGTGACTTGGATGACTGAGGTTAAGTGCGTCGTTGACAGCTGCACCTACTGGGGAAAGGGAGATGTCTGCAAGGCCGACACGATTATGGTGAAAACGAGCCCGGCCTCCAAGGCCGGTGAGCTCTACGAATTTGCGGAGGAACTGGGCGGCCGCAAGAAAAAGGGAGCCGACACTTCGTCCGAGACCTGCTGCGAAACCTTCCGTCCCCGGGAACGCTAGCCTAGGCTGCGGCCTGCGGCCCTTGCCTTCAAAGCCCGGTAGTCATCGGCCAGGGTCCGGTGGGAGATGGCGCTCGGCTCCTGTTTGGCAATTGTATAAGCCAATTGCACCGAGGGGCCGATGCAAAGGGCCGTAATGGCCGTTCCCAGCCCCACCGGTCCCCCTAACAAGTAGCCGAGAATGAGGACGGAGACTTCAATGGCCATCCTAGCCATCCAGATCTCGATGCCTGAGATGCGATTGAGAGCCATCATCAACCCATCCCTGGGGCCCGAGCCGAGGCCTGCATTTAAATAGAAGAAAGATCCCCAGCCGATGAGGCCAATGCCCATAAGGAGCATCACCAGTCCCGTCCATAGATTATGGGCTTGGGGAATGATCCCCGCGTCATTCAAAAGATCGAGAAAAAACCCGACGAAGTACATGTTCGCCAGAGTGCCCCAGCCGGGCTTTTCCCGCAAGAGGGTGCAAAGGATGATCAAGGAAAGGCCCGTCAACTGGGAGACCCGGCCGATGGTCAAACTGGAATGATTAACAACCCCAAGATGAAAGGCATCCCACGGCGCAACTCCCAGGTTGGCCTGGATCGTCAGCAGAAGACCGGAGCTAAAGATAAACAGCCCCCACATCAACGAGACCAGCCGCTTAATCCATTCCGTCAGTCGAAAGACCTCCCTCATCTTCTATCGGTTGATCAGGTAATTTCGTGACGGACGGGGGTTATCCTCTTTCTCCGCCGGTAGGAAAAAGGAGGGTAGAGGGCGAAGCCTCTGAGAACCGAAGGAGGATGCCCATGAAAACCAAGATTGACGATCTAATTGGTCGCTACGTGGAAAACTACCCCCGGGAGAAGGGGACAATGACGCGATGGGGCAGGCCTTTGACGGCTTACGCCGCCGCGGGGGACGAGCTCTTCGCCAAGATGAAGGAGATCATCGACCCCTCCCATGGGATGCCGTCCGATTTCCTGCCTGGCGCCCAAACGGTCATTACCTACTTCTTGCCCTTCGACGGGGCCGTCGTCAAGAGCAACATCGAGGGGAGGGAGTGCTCCCGGGCTTGGGCCGTCGCCTATCATGAGACTAATGCTTTGATCGAGGATTTGAACCGGCATCTCAAGGAGGCCCTGGAGGAACTAGGCCACCGAGGAGCAGCCATCCCTCCCACCCACAACTTTGATCGCGACAAGCTCATTAGCGGCTGGTCCCACCGCCATGCGGCCTTCATCGCCGGCCTTGGCAAGTTTGGCCTGAACAACATGCTCATCACCGCTAAGGGCTGCGCCGGCCGCGTGGGCAGTCTGGTCACCGATCTAGCCCTTGAGCCCACCTCAAGGAGCGAGGGGGAGTATTGCCTGCACAAACGCGGGCGCCCTTGCGGCAAATGCGTCCGCCGGTGCGTCAACGGGGCCCTGTCCATCGACTCTTTCGACCGACACAAGTGCTACGCGATGTGCCTGGCCAACGATGAGAGGTTCCCTGACATTCCCGTCACCGATGTTTGCGGCAAATGTCTCGTCGCGGTGCCCTGCGCGATGACCTGCCCTGCCGAACCTTGACCCGATCGCTGCCGGGAAGGGTCTGCTGAACGAAAGGCCCCGGCAGCGAGAGACTTCCAATTTTATCCTGATTTCTCAACTAACCAGTCATGATTGACAGCCATTACCAGTGCTACTATAATTGGAATCGTATGCGACTGTGCGCACGAGCACATTGGGGGGTGATTCGTGGCGTACATGGGAGGGCCGCTCCCAGTTGGCAAAACGTCTTGTTGTAGGAGATAAGGAGGGCAAGATTCGATGAAGAAAATGTTTTCACCACGTTGCGTGACAAGCGTCATACTCCTGGTCAGCCTGCTTCTGGCTGGCGGCGCGTTGGCGCAAGGGCTGCCGGAGAAATGGGACGATGAGGCCGACGTTGTCGTCGTCGGTTACGGTGCGGCAGGCGCTGCGGCGGCTGCGGAAGCCCATGATGCCGGTGCCGATGTGCTCTTGCTGGAAAAGCTTGCTTTTCCCGGCGGGAATGCGCTCCTTTGCGGCGGTGCCGTTTACGGCGCGGGGACCTCGGTCCAGAAGGAACTGGGGATCGACGATTCGCCTGAGCAGATGGCCAAGTACTACGAGCAGATCAAGCCGGGGCTCAACAAGCCCGAGTTTATCGAGATAATCTCCGCCAAGTCCGCGGAGGCGGTGGAATGGCTGCTCAGCCATGGGGCGAAGGTTCCCGCCAAGTATGGCGTTCCCGGCCTCACCGCGGGCGGCTTTGAAAACTTGTATGAACATATAACCCCCGCGAGAACCAGAAGCCACTGGGTGGAAGGCGGCGGACCGGGACTGTTCGCTGCTTTCAAGAACGCGGTTGACTCCAGGGGCATCAGGGTGCGGTTCAACACTCCGGCCACCAGGCTCATCCGCAACCCTGCAACCGGTGACATCGTCGGCGTTCGTGCCGTCCAGAACGGCAAAGAGCTGGCCATCAAGGCCAGGAAGGGCGTCGTTCTAGCCACTGGCGGCTTCGTCCACAACAAGGAAATGTTGAAAGCCTATGCTCCTGGCGGCGACGGCTATCCCGGCGCCAAGGGCAGCCCGGGCGCAACCGGCGACGGCATCTTGATGGCCCAGGAAATGGGGGCTGCCTTGTGGGCAATGCATGAGGTCCTCGAATCCCTCGGGATTAATGGCGTGGGCACGGCCTACTTCACTCCCTTCATGGAGTACACTGTCATCGTCAACAAGGAAGGGAAGAGGTTCATCAAGGAAGACGCCTGGACGGAGCCGATCACCGAAGAAGCCCTCAAGCAGCCTGGGGCTGTTGCCTTCCTGGTGTTTGACTCCAAGCTGAGGGCCCGCGATGAGGTAAGCAATACCGTTGGCGCCGCGATTCCGGAGGAGAAGGTCATTGAAGCTTCTTCCATTCCGGAGCTGGCCGCAAAGCTGGGGATCGATCCCGACGCGTTGCAGGCCACCATCGATGAGTACAACACCGCCTGCGAGACCGGAGAAGACCCATTGGGCAAGGGCAAGAAGGCTCTCTTCCCCTGCAAGGAAGCTCCTTTCTACGGCATCATCGCCGATCCCCTGCCGGTGATCACCACTGGCGGGCTGCTGACGAGCGTCGATGCTGAAGTGCTCAATCCCTTCGATGAGCCCATCAGCCGGCTGTACGCAGCTGGAGAGGTCACTGGGGGCAAGTGTGTCGGCTATCCCGGCTGCGGCACCGCCATTGCCGAGTGCATCATCTTTGGCCGCATCGCCGGTAGGAACGCAGCTCAGCTGCCCGACTGGTAAGGATAGAGGAAAAACGGGGCACTGGGGGTTAGGCCTCCGGTGCCTTTTTTGATCCCCGGATCTGGGGGAGAAATGTCAAAAGGAGAGCCTTTATTGCCAAACAAGAAAACAGTTGGCAGGTTTTTGGCCGGGATCGGGAGAACCTTTGTTGAAACAGGTGGTGGGGGAGATACTAAGCCGCGGAAGGAAAGGAGATGATCGAGATGAGTATGGCCCATGAAGATGAGCGCCATCGTCAACGGGTGGAGGCCCTCCGGGAAGTAGTTGAGGAGCTGCACCGGGGGAAAGCAGTTGATGAGGTCAAGGCGAAATTTGCCGATATCGTCAGGGGCGTATCGCCCCAGGAGATATCGGCGATGGAGCAGGCCTTGATCGACGGGGGCATCCCCGTCGAAGAAGTCCAAAGGCTCTGCGATGTCCACGCGGCCTTGTTCAAGGATGCCCTCGAGATTCAGCCTGAACCGAAGGCCCAGCCGGGCCATCCCTTGCATACATTCCTCAAGGAAAACAGGGCCATCGAGGCGTTGATCGATGATATGGAACCGATCTTGCGGAGGTTCGAAGAGGGCGAGGATGAGGCTCTAGCCTTGGTGGAGAAGATCAATCTGCTCGCGGATGTGGATAAGCACTACAAACGCAAGGAAGAAGTCTTCTTCCCCATTTTAGAGAAATACGGGATAATGGGGCCTACCCAGGTCATGTGGGGGGTGGACGATGAGATCCGGGCCGGCCTGAAGCATGTCCGCGAGGAGCTCCTATCTTTCAGAGAGGCAGACCGGGCCAAAGTTGTCGATGCGGTGAGGACGGTCCTTACAAGGATCAAGGACATGATCTTTAAGGAAGAGAAGATCCTGCTGCCCATGATGGAGGAGCGCTTCACCGATGAGGACTGGCGCCACGTGTACCGGGGTTCGGCTGAGATCGGCTATTGCCTCGTTGAGCCCGATACTGGCTGGATGCCGGCGCTGGAAGATGAAGAGCTCAGGGCCGGGGACGGCATGATTCGCCTCCCCACCGGGGTGCTGAGCGCCGAGCAGCTTGAGCTCATCTTGAACAACCTCCCCATCGACATCACCTTCGTCGACGAGAACGACGAAGTCCGCTATTTCTCCGAATCGCCGGATCGGATCTTCACCCGGCCCCGGACCATCATCGGGCGCAAGGTGCACAACTGTCATCCGCCGACGAGCGTGCATGTGGTGGAGGAAATCATTGACAGCTTTCGGGAAGGCCGCAGGGACAGCGCCGATTTTTGGATCAAGATGGGGGACAAGTTCGTCCTCATCCGCTATTTTGCCCTGCGGGACGGCGACGGCGCCTACAGGGGCACCCTTGAGGTCAGCCAGGAGATAAGCCGCATCAAGGCCCTCGAAGGGGAGCGGCGGCTCCTGGACGATGGGTCGGGATGAGGGCGCCCTGAAAAGTTTTACAGCAGCCCAGGGGAAAAACAGCCTGAAACCTCGTTCTCGACGGGGTTTCAGGCTGTTTTGTCATGTCGCCGCGATGTATAGGAAAGCCTCTCCTTAGTCGGCCCCTCAACCGACTGGAAACCATAACAGAGAATACTAGGAATTCCAATATTAGCGTGGACAGTAAGATAGTGACAATTTATAATTGATTCGGAATAGCGTTCCGCGATTTGGAACCTGGGGGCTTTTCCGATGAATAATCAAGGTGACAATCTGGTGCAGTCTTTAGATCGGGGCCTGCAGCTGCTCCTCGTCTTTGAAGACCAGGGGCCTGACCTTAGTCTGGGGCAGTTGAGCCAGGCCCTCGACCTTCCTAAGAGCACCGTCCACCGCCTGGTAGCTACCTTGTGCGCCAGGGGCTTCATGGAGCAGGTGGAGGGCACCGGCAACTACCGGCTGGGGCTGCGGCTCCATGGAC
>JAAYLV010000089.1 GCA_012521755.1 Bacillota bacterium
GGCAGACTTGCCCAGCACCTTTTCATCAATTGTTATTGCAAGCATTGGATAGGCCCCAGGATAGTCTTCGGCGATCTGAAGCGCTACCCCCGGAACACCCTGTATCCGCTCACCAATTTCTTGGAGCAGAGTCCTCAGGTAGGCGGCTTTCCGGTCAAAACCATCGGTGGCCAAGCGCTCCAATGCCACTAGCAATCCGATAATTGCCTCCTTGCTTACTTTCATTGACCGGCCAATACCGTGCTCTGGCACTCCCTTGAGTCTGTCTTTGGGGATCAGAGAGGTTGGCGGCTCCCAATCATCGAAGGAGCCCACGGCCATATCAAGCATCTGCAGGGCCGCGGACGCGATCAAGTCTTTTTTTCCGCATAGAATGCCGGTGTTTTGGGGTCCGCGAATGCCTTTGCCTCCGCTAAAACACACCAGATCGGCCCCGAGGTCGATGAACCGGTGTAGATTCTCAACGGGTGGAATCTGAGCAGCCGCATCGACAATCACCGGAATGCCATACCTTTTCCCTAAGGCAATGACCTCTTCAAGGGGAGGATGGCTTCCCGCCCTCACAGCATAAGCAATGGCGACTGTCTGTTCACTGATCGCAGCTTCCAGTTCTCGAACCTGGATAAAATGGACCTCCTGGGGTGGAGTGGTGGAATTAGGGATCCCTACTCCGATTAGTTCGGCACCGGCTGCGCGAATGGCGTGATCAAAGCCGCTAATTTGGTGCCACGGTTTAATTACCTCATTTGGCATCTTGCTTGTATCGGGCAGGCGGTCCATTTTGGCCACATCAAGACAGCAAATGCAGGCGGCGGCGGCGAGGGTCAGGGCCGCTGAAGCGCCGGCGGTGACAATGCCTGCCTCGGCATGGGTCAATCGAGAGATCACCTGGCTCGCTGCTGCTTGGAGCTCCTCCAGACACACTGAGTATTGTCCTGCTTCCCACATGGCATCTAGGATTTCCTTTTCCATGAGGGCGCCGCCGAGGCGAGTCACTGTGCCGGTTGCATTGATAACAGTTCTAACGCCGAAGCGAGCGTAGATACTCATAGTTATTTTGTCATCGCCTCCACGTTTTGTCGGCCGCGGAAGAACCAGCTTCGCTCAAGATCGACGACGTATGGAGTGAGGCCTCGCTGTCTTACGGCATTCTCTCCTCGTTCTGTAGTTATGACAGTGGTCCCTGTTCCAAGAATGACGCCATTCAACATTATGATCTTGCCCCTATTAATTGCGGCATATGGCGCGCCTGCCAACGGGTCAACGATAGTGATGTCAGCATCTGCGCCTTGGCCTAAATGCCCTTTGTTTTCGAGGCCTAGGATCCGAGCGGGTTGGTAGCTTGTTTTCATTACAAACTCGGGCCATGTAAGGCCGTACAGCTTGACTAAAGCTGTTCCTTTGGTGACAATGAAATTCCTAGGTATGCCGCCGCCATCGGTAGAAATGGCATCAACGATGAACTGTCCTTCGGCGTTTTTCTGGGTAGCGCACAGGAAGAGACTCACTGCAGGATTGGTAGGACAGGAGACGGTAACATCGCCATCATTGGCTTCCCAGTACTCCAAACCCTCTTTCCCAGTCAACAGTATGCTTTCTTCACCAAGCTCACAGGTGACTAAGACATAACCGTCTAAGATGCCCTGCCGCAGGCCCTTCTCATCCCTCGAATAGCCTCCCATGCTTAACGAATTGCCCGTTCCCTTGCTTTCCAGTCGCCCGTCTATGCACCGGCCGGGCGCCCCGGTGAATTGGGCCAGGTATGACTCGGAAAAAAGGTTGGGATTGGCTTCAAGCAGTCTTAATACCTCGATGCATTCCTCGAGGGGGCTGGCTGTGCGGCCTCTGGCGTAAGCATTGACGTGGGCCATTTGCACAGAATAGCCTTCGGCCAGCTCGACGGCCTCCTTGAAGCTGTCGAGGGTGTTCAGGACCGTTTCGTCGGATTCGGCAGTGCCCGCGTGGAAGGCAATGTAGGCTCCTTTCTCGTTGGTCAATTCGATCGCCTTTCGTGTTGCCTCCCGGCTTAAAGGATAGTGGCCTCCTAGGATTTTGAGCCCTAATGCACCGTTGTCCAGGCTTTTTTCGATCAGTTCGCCGATCTCTTTGGGGCTCGGATTGACTCCTTTAACGGTGTAGTCGGGTCGGATCATTTGCAGGCAAGCCACGTTCAGTCCGGCACCATGATTGACGGCGTTGTCATAGAACTCCTCTAGGGGACCCCCAAGATCGACTGCAGTGACCGTTCCAGCTTTGGCCATGTTATTCATCCCGGTCCGGCCCTTGCAGACAAAACCCGTGTGTACATGCAGGTCGATGATTCCTGGCAGGACCATCTTGCCAGTAGCATCTAGGACTCTCTTGCCCCTGGTGAGGCATATCTCCCGTGATACTTCGGTGACCTGTCCATCGGTAATGCCAAGGTCAAAAGTCCCATCAATACTGTTCTGGTAATCAACTAGGCGTCCACCGCGAATGATAAGATCAAACATCATGCCACCTCTTCTTCCAGGTATTGATGTTCATGTCTAGGCGCTCTTGCCAGCTTGGAGCGCCTGGTGTCGCCTCATTTTGATCACGGAGTTGACAAGGCTGAATACGGCTATGGCCAGCAATACTGCTGACACGGGCCTGGTGATAAAGGGAAGCCAGCTGCCCGCGGAATAGGTCAAGGCCCGGCGCAGGTTTTCTTCTAGCATCGGGCCAAGTATAAAGCCTAGAATCATCGGACTCATTGGCATCTTAGCCATATCCATCAACATGCCAACAAGGGCAAAGAGCAGCATTATCCAAAAGTCGAAGCTGTAGTTGTTGCTGGCAAAAGAGCCCACAAAGCTCAACACCATCAGAACGGGATACAAATAATGGCGGGGAATGGTAAGGACTCTAGGGAAAAGCCTCATCCCGAGGTAGCAAAGGACTAGGCAAATGACAGCGGATATCGCCAAGAGACCAAAAATGGAATTGACTAGCCTTGGCTGTTTGATGTAGAGCAGAGGACCGGGGATGAGGCCGTGGATCATGAGACCTCCAAGAAGGAGAGCTGTAACGCTGTCTCCTGGAATACCCAAGGTCAACATGGGAATCATCGCTCCGCCAATGGCCGCATTGTTGGACACTTCTGATGCCCAGATGCCTTCAGGGGCTCCTTTGCCAAACTTTTCGGGATGTTTTGAGGAACTCTTAGCTTGGGCATAGGCAATTAGATTGGCTAGACCTGCTCCCATCCCAGGCAAGAAGCCGATCCACAGGCCGATGAGGAATGACCGGACGATATTCCACGCATTATCAACGATTTCCCCCAGGCGAAAACCCAGGCCTTTGACCTCCAAGTCAACCAGGGGAATGGGCTTATCCTCTGCATAGTCAACGGAGATTTGTTTGATGGCAAAGATACCCAGGATCATAGCCAGTAGGTTGAGACCAGCGGACAAGGGGACTAGGCCGAAGGTGAAGCGGAGAGTACTTCCGATAGGGGCTATTCCGATGGATCCCAGCAGGATGCCGAGAAACCCGGAGGCTAAGCCGCGAAATGGCTCCTCCCTGGCGAGGGTTGCAATCAAAGTCAATGCGCAAAACATCAGGGTGGAGTACTCGAAGGGACTGAGTTTAAGGGCGATGTTGGCAATGATCGGGGCAATGTAGACTAGACAGATGGTACTGCCCAATGTCCCCATAAAAGAGGCTGTTGCTCCGATCGCTAGGGCTTTCACCGGCTGTCCTTGCTGACTCAGTGGGTATGCGTCAAAGCAAGTGGCAATGGATGCTGGTGTGCCCGGTATGCCGAGGAGTGTTGCGGCGATGAAGCCTCCTGAAATGCCGCCCACGTAAATGCCGATGAGCAGCGCCATGCCCATTTCGGGATTCAAGGCAAAGGTCAACGGCAAGGCGAGGGCCACGCCGGTGGTTGCTGTGAGCCCGGGAATGGCGCCGAAAACAAGGCCGATAACTGCCCCCATTAGCACCAAGACCATCATAAAGGGCTGCTGAATTACCATTTGCAATGCTTGAGCAAGCACTAACATGCAGGATCGCCTCCTCAAACGGGACTACCATAATCCGGACGGCAGCAGCACCATGAGCAGTTCTTGGAACACGTAGTGGGTAACAAAGGTTACAGCGAGGGAGACTACTATGGTGGTCAAATACTTGCTTTTTGGCTGCCCCATCATCCTGATGACGATGTACAAGGCGATGGGAGTGGCAATTAGGAAGCCGAGATACAATAGGCCGAGGGTATAGCAGATCAGCAATGCGGCCATCTGGCCCATGCGTCGCCAGCCTCTTGGAGTCAAGAACGGCTCAATTCGTCCTTGCGGCTGGATAAAAATAGCGATTCCACAAAGGATGAGCCCTACTGCCGCGATGGACGGGAAAAACCTAGGGCCCGGATCATATTCGATGACCGGGGCAGATAGATCCTTGGCTATGATCAATGCGGCAACGCCAATAAGTGTCAGCAAGCTGCCTGTCAACTGGTTTCGGTTCATCTAGGCATCACCCTCGTACGGTATTTCTGAGGGCAGGCCGTTTGCGAACTGGCCTGCCCCAGATTGGTGACAACTATTTCTTCAAACCGAACTTCTCCGCTAGCCGACCGATCCTTTCGAATTCATTCCGGACGAAGGCTTTGGTATCCTCGGGGTTTCTATAGCCCCACACGTGGCCAATCTTGTGGAGCTTCTCGATGTATTCCGGATCATCTTCGAGTTTTGCCAGAGCGTCGGATATTACCTTAACGATCTCGTCAGGAAGCCCTGGAGGTCCGTAGAGGGTGTGCATTGATTGAAACACGATGTCGTACCCTTGTTCAACAGCCGTGGGGAAGTCTGGTGCTAAGGGGTCCCTCTCGGTCGCACAGACGGCTAAGACGCGCATGATGCCCGCTTCCACATATTCACGGGCCGCGCCGACAGTTGCTTGAATCAGATTGAGCTGCCCTCCCCGGAGGGCAGCCAGCTTATCTGCCTCGAATCCTGCATCGAGGAGCCGCAGCTCGATGTCAGCCGCATCCATCAATGCTAGGGACAAGAAGTGGCTGCTGGCGCCTGTTTGCATGCCGAAAGCGTATTTTTTCGGATTAGCCCTGGCGTCTTGGACAAGGTCGTCGAGAGTCTGCCACGGGGATGCCTTGTCGGTGGCGATGGTTTGGTTCACTGCGGCTGTTGTCGCAATTGGCGTGAGTTCCAGGGGCGATACGCCGTAAAGCCCGGTATGGTACCGAACATGGGCGTTGACATGGTCATAAAGCAAGGTGTATCCATCTGGTTTGGCATTGATGGTGGAGTCTGTTGCGACAGCACCGCCACCGCCCTCTTGATTGACAACAACTACTGGTACTCCAAGCTGTTCCCGCAGGAATTGAGCTACAATCCGCCCCGAAGCATCCGTTGCCCCGCCTGCTTTTGCCGCTACCATTATTTTAATTGTGGAGGAGGGGTACTCGGCGGCTCCGACAAGGCTCCACGAGAATGACAGAATGAGAATCACCGTCAACAAACTGGCAAGCAATCGCCTCAATTTCCTGCACCTCCTGATTTCCCTGTTGAGGCAATAGTCCTCAGTGTGAACCTTTGTTCGCCAAAGTGACACAGTCTAGCTCGTGTTCGCATCTACAAGACTGCATGATAACCCAAGTCATCCAAGGATCGACCAACTCCGGCTTGTCATCTGTGCTTTACATCCACGGACCGGCCTTCAACAACGCAGTTGTCATCTGGAAGGACGCCTATGTCTGCCGCCTTGGAACACCTCCTTCTTGTCGAATTACCTAACACAGCCTCTTGCGGCAATATCCCAGACTGCTTCAACGAATTCGCCTCGGCAACAATAGTACATGTCATGGAGGTTGACTGTAGTACAACAATGACTAGGTATCAGCCGCACCTTGTCGCCGACCCGCAGCTCGCATGCCGGCTGTGTGGCCTTGATAAAGCCGTGTTCCTCCGCTAGCTTTGTCAGCTCCCAGCCCGGTGCGCCCGCGACGCGAGGCAGGCCGAACTCTTCTGTAACTGCTTTCTTGCCCGCATCGAGGATCGCCTCGGAGGGGCCTTTCTTGCTGATAACAGTCGTTAGTACAAACAACGATTGTTCAAAATTAATGCCCTCAATGCCTCCGTAGCGGGTGTCCATGAATATGTAGGAGCCGGGCTCAATCTCCGTGATGCCGGGGTTTCTGCCGGCGAGATCATAGGTTCCCGTACCTGCAGCACTTACAATAGATACTTCAAAGCCAGCATCCTCCAGCGCTTCTTTATGCTTGACCAATAAATCGTTAGCTTCAGCGCACCTGGCCCGCCTCTCTTCAATGTCTTTAATGAATACGGCATGACCCTCATAACCCATTAATCCTCGCAGTTCCAAATTTGGACTGGCGGCTATTTTTCTGGCAAGAAGGAGGGTTTCCTCGACGGAGCGGGAGCCGCATCTGTTCATTCCCACATCGACCTCAATGACAACGGGAATCGTAACTCCCTTTGCCCGAGCCGCGGCATCAAGGTCTTCTATGTTGCCCGGATCCTCAACGGCCACCATGACATCGGCCAGCCTCACTAAACTGGCCAGGCGGTTGATCTTTGTTCTTTGCACAACCTGGTTGGCGATCAAAATGTTCTTGATGCCAGCACTGGCCATGACTTCTGCCTCGCTGAGCTTTGCACACGTGATGCCGATGGCGCCCTTGTCGATTTGCTTGTGGGCTATGATGGGGCACTTGTGGGTTTTCGCGTGGGGCCTTATGTTGACACCTGATTCAGCTGAGAATCTAGCCATCCTGTCGATGTTCCTCTCTAGCTTGTCAAGGTCAACTATTAGGGCGGGCGTCTCTATGTCCTCTATTTTGCATGTGGAGGGCACATATACTAAATCGCGCATCATTCAGACTTGTCTCCTTCCGATATGTTTTTACACAGAGCCACTATAAAGCATCCAATAGAGCAAAAGTCTATTGTGTCGCGTCCAATTTCGACGAAGGCACTGCGATTCCCTTCACAATGTCTCCGCGCATGGGTAATCAAAATGTTGACAACATATGCAAATGATAGGAATACGCAAGGGTCATATGCAGGATTAGGTCGACAGCAATAATTCGATCTATTGCCGCAATAAACGCACGCGCGAGGGGGGGCAGCTCCGCAGAGCTGCCCCGCGAAATGACTGTCTTACTGAGCCTTGGCGGCTCTTTTCTTTTGCCGGAGGAGCTTGCGCACATCCCTTGGGGTGAGGCGGCCATAAGTCTCATCATCGATCATGATCGTCGGCGCAAGGCCGCAGGCGCCGATGCAGGCCACAACTTCCAGGGTGTACTCTA
>JAAYLV010000090.1 GCA_012521755.1 Bacillota bacterium
AGCGGACTCCCGACGGAGTCCGCTCTCAAGCCTTCATGAATGGATGGGATGTCCTAAAGCCGCCTCAGCCGCCTCCATGACCGCCTCCGGCAAGGTGGGATGGGCCCTGACTGCGGTAACGAACTCTTCCAAGCTAAGGCCGATGCTCATGGCAAGGGTAGGTTCGGCAATGAGATCGCTCGCGTGGGGGCCGATGATGTGCACCCCGAGGAGATCGCCGCTATCCTTATCGGCGACGATCTTGACCATGCCTTCGTTCTCTGCCATTGCTAAGGCTTTACCGCTGGCCAGGAAGGGGAATCTGCCCACCTGCACCTCATAGCCCTGCTCGATGGCCTCAGACTCGGAGATCCCCACCCAAGCCACCTCGGGCTGGGTGAAGACGCAATTGGGGACCGCACTATAATCCATGGTGCAAGTCTCGCCTAGGATGTTGGCAACGGCCACCAACCCTTGGAAGGAAGCCACGTGGGCCAGCTTCAACGGACAGTCAGTCACATCGCCAATGGCCCAAAAGCCAGGTACGTCCGTCGCCATTTGGCCATCGACGACGATCTCGTGCTTTCCATTGGTCTTAATCCCGACCGTCTCCAGGCCTAAGCCCTCCGTGTTCACCCGCCGACCCACCGAGACCAGCATCTTGTCTCCCTGGAGCTCCTCGCCTGTTTCCAGGATCACCTTGAGCCCATCGGACTTATCCACCCGGGCTACCTTCACCCCGGTGTGTATCTGCACCCGGAGGCGCTTTAGGGATTGGGTCAACTGCTTGCTGATCTCTTCCTCGGCCATGGGCAGCAAGCGGGGCAGCATCTCCACGATGGTCACCCGGCTGCCTAGAGTGGCAAAAATCGATGCGAATTCACATCCGATGACGCCGCCGCCAACGATGATGATGTGCTCCGGGAGCTCTTCTAGCTGCAGGGCCTCATCGCTGGTGATGACCAGCTCGCCATCGTAGCCAAGGGCGGGAAACACCACCGGTTCCGCGCCCGTTGCGATGATGACATCCTCCGCCTGGACTTCTTGGACGGTGCCGTCTCCCAAGGCGACCTCAACGCGCCCTGGGCCTTTGATTCTGCCCACACCAGAGAGCAATTGGACTTTATTCTTTTGGAGCAGGAAGTGAATGCCCTTGACTAGGCGGGCAACGGTCTGGTCCTTGCGCTTCATCATTCCCGCAAAGTCAGCTTGGACGTTGTCGACCTTGATGCCAAAACTCCCCGCCCTCTTGATCCGGGCCAACAGCTCCGTTGTGGAGGTCAACGCTTTCGTCGGGATGCAGCCCCTGTTAAGACAGGTTCCCCCCACCTCATCTTTTTCCACAAGACAAACGGCCTTGCCCCTTTGGGCCGCCCGGATAGCAGCCACATAACCTCCGGGGCCACCACCGATTATGCAAAGGTCGGCCTTCACTCCTACCCCTCCTAGACAATTCTTAGTACAAGTTTAACGGTAACCCAATTCCTTAGGGCTGTCAAGACAAGGAAAATCAGGGGGAGCATTGATGAAAACCCGCGGCACACGCGCTCCGATCATGCAGAGCACCTCATAGCTGATGGTCCCCAGGGCCTCGGCCCAATCGTCGGCGGTGATGGCTTCCCTCCCTTGGCAGCCAAGGAGGACGGCCTCATCGCCTTCTTGGATGGGGTCATCCCCCACATCGGCCATGCAGTAGTCCATGGTGATCTTGCCGACGATGGGGTAGGCCTTTTCCCTGATTAAGACCTTGGCCTTGTTGCTGAGAAGGCGGGAAAACCCATCGGCATAACCAACGGGCAGCACAGCAATGTTCGTTTTCTTGAGGGTGCGATAGGCCCACCCATAGCTTATCCCCCGCCCGGCAGGCACAGACCTCACCTGAGCCACCCGACACTTGAGGGACATGGCCGGCTCAAGGGAGACCAGCTCGCCTCGCCTAGGCGACAGGCCATAGAGAGCAAGGCCCGGGCGCACCATGTTGTACAAAGACTCGGGGAAGGCCAGGACGGCGGCGCTATTGGCCGCATGGACCAACGGTATTTGCGCCCCCGCCGCCGACAGGACTGCCAGCAGATCATTGAATTGGCGGAGCTGGAAGCGAACCCCCGTTGGATCGGGATCATCGGCGGTGGCCAGATGGGTGAAGATCCCTTCGATTTCCAAGCTGGCAAGTCCCTCCAGGTACTGGTAAAAGGCTAAAACCTCATCGGGATAAAGACCGAGGCGCCCCATGCCCGTATCGACTTTGATGTGGACCTTCGCTTTAGTCTGCAGCCTGCCCGCGGCGGCATTTAAGGCTTCTGCCAAGCCGGCATCGAAGATAGCCGTGCTCAGCCTGTTTTCCACCACCCGCTCCGCTTCGGGGGGAGGGACATAGCCCAAGATCAAGATAGGGGCGCTAACCCCCCCCAACCGCAACTTATGTCCTTCGTCTATTGTCGACACGCCCAGGTAGTCCGCCCCGGCATAGAGCACAGCCCGGGCTACCCCGACGGACCCATGGCCGTAGGCGTTGGCCTTGACGACGGCCAGCAGCTTAGTTTCGTCCCCGATGAGCCGCCTCAGAGTCCGGGTGTTCTTGACAATAGCCCCTAGATCCACCTCAACCCATGCCCTCAGTTCCTCCTCTTCAGACATCCCCGTCCCCCCTGCTCCCAGCTTCCTCGCCTAAGATGGCCTTGACCACATCGGCCCTGGCCACAATGCCGACCAGCTTTCCCTCTTTCATGACCGGCACCCGGTTGATATCCTTCTCCACCATAATCCTCGCCACATCTTCCACCCCAGCATCTTCGTCGACAGTGATTACTCCCCTGGTCATCACATCCCCAACCACCATCGATATGGCTTTCCGCAGGTCCCGCTGAAACCGCTCCGGATTCTCAAGATAAATGAAAGCCCCCATGATGGGGACAAAGGTCGGTGGACGAAGCTCCTTGGCCCGCCAGAGCAGGTCCCGTTCGGTGATAATGCCCACCACCTGACCCTTAGCATCGGTGACGGGCAGGCCTCCTATCCCCTTTTCCGCCATCAGTCGCGCCGCATCGCCAATAGTGGCATCCTCACTGACCGTGGTCACATCCTCCGTCATGATGTCCCGGACCCGCATCGGCCACTCCCCCTTACGGCTTAGGTTATCAAGGCCTCCTGCCACGCCGTCGGCAAGTACTCCACCACATCGCCCGCCACCAGCCCCGCTTGGCCCACCTGCAAGGCACCGCGATCACCAGCCAGCCCGTGGAGGAAGACCGCGGCTGCCGAAGCCTCCATCGGACTTAGCCCCTGGGCCAGCAGCGATCCGATCATCCCCGCGAGGACGTCCCCCGTCCCCCCGGTAGCCATCCCGGGATTGCCGGTTGGATTGACAAAAACGGTCCCATCGGGTCCGGCCACCACCGTCCTGGCCCCCTTCAAGACCAAGGTGAGACTCCATCTCTTCGCAAAGGCCCTGGCGATCTCCACCCGGTCCGCTTGGATGTCGGCGATGGAAAGACCAGAAAGGCGCGCCATTTCACCAGGGTGGGGAGTGAGGACGACCTTTTTCTTGGCCGCCAGCTCAAGCCCCTCTTCAGCCAGGATGTTCAGTCCATCGGCATCAATCACTAGTGGCAGTTCTATTTTGCCCATCAGATCCCGCACCAATCGTTTAGCATCCGGACTCGTACCCAGGCCTGGACCGAGGACCACTGCCGTTGCCCGCTCGAGGAGATCATCCACAGAGGTTCGTTCATGGACCATCGCTTCCGGAACCTGGGGGGCAACCAGAGACACTATCTCCCCAGGTACGGCAAGGCTGACCAAGCCCGCGCCGCTGCGCAAGGCTCCCCTCGCCGCCAGGACCGCCGCCCCCGCGAAGCCCCGGGAGCCGGCAAGGAGAAGCAGATGTCCGAAGGTGCCCTTATGGCTCGACGGGGGCCTCTGGGGAAGGATGGAGGCCACATATTCTTTAGTTATCAGTCTGGTTCCGCCTCCTTGAAGCAAGTCGGGGGGAAGCCCGATATCGGCCACGACCAAGCGCCCCGCGTATTCCGCTCCCGGGAGGAGGCAAAGGCCCCGCTTGGGAAGACCAAAGGTCACGGTGAGCTGGGCTTTCAGGCAGCAATCGGCCACTTTCCCCGTATCGGGGTCTAACCCTGAGGGTATATCGACCGCCACCACCGGCCTTGAGCTCCCCTTTATCGCCTCCATCACCTTGGGAAAAGGTCCCCTCGGCGGGCCCGACGACCCGGTGCCGAGCAAGGCATCGACGATGATGTCGCAAAGGGCCAAGGCCACCTGCACCCGGTTGTCGTTCCGCTCCGCCAAGACAGTGATCGATGCCCCCATCTTCTCCAAAATGTTGAGGTTAACGAGGGCATCGCCCCGGATTCTCTCCCGCTTTCCCACTAGGAAGACCTTGGTCCAAATGCCGCGGCAAAGCAGGTGCCGGGCGATGACGAATCCGTCGCCCCCGTTATTCCCCGGGCCGGCGAAAACACATACCCGCCGCCCGGTCAAGGGGCTGAACTCCCTCTCTAGCTCCTCGACTACCCGCAGCCCCGCGTTTTCCATCAGGACTATCCCAGGAATGCCGTACTCCTTGATAGCCCTGGCGTCAACCTCCCGCATCTCCTGACCTGTAACCAACCTCACATCATGCCAACTCCACTTCTCAGGGCTAGGGCCTGGGCAACAGCGCAAATCTCCCCGTGGGAGATGCTAACGAGCACCGCTCCCACCCCAAGCCTTGCTGCTACTTGCTCGATCTGTCCGTGCAGGTAGACTACCGGACGACCTGTACTCTCATTCAGGATTTCGATATCTTGCCAGGAAATCCCTTGCCCAAGGCCGACGCCTAAGGCTTTCATCACGGCTTCCTTGGCCGCAAAGCGCCCCGCTAAGGCCCCTAGGAAGTTTTTCTGCCTTTGACAATAGTCCAGCTCCCGGGCCGAGAGGATCCTCTCGGGAAAGCGCCGGGGAAACCGCTCCAAGAGACTTGCAATCCGCGGCAAATCGACCACGTCAATCCCAATCCCACAGGTCACACCTAAACCCCCTGAATGCGTCGTCTGGTAAAAAATATGCCCCGAGGGGCAGATTTCCCTGCAATAAAGCATCCTTTAACGGATCAATTCCAACCGAGTCAGGATGCAGTGCGATGCAAATCCACTGTTAAGACTCCTGTGGCTCCATTATCTCCGCAACAAACTCTGAGATGCCTCCATAGCTGGTGACATGGGCGGACTTTTTGGCTCTGGTCAAGGCTACATAGAGTAGACACCTTTCGCGCGTCATGCTCTCCATGAGTGAGACTTCATCGTGATCAGCTATAGCCCTGGGATGGGGTATAATATCTTTATTCGCGGCTACGACAAAAACATGATCAAACTCTAGACCCTTGACTCTATGCATAGTGGCGAGCCGTACTCCATCAAGGCTGCGATCATCCAATTTGCTCCGCTTGATTTCATAGGTTCTAACTCCGGCTTGGAGGAATCTCCTCACATACTCATCCAAGAGCCTGTTGGTGCGAGCCACCACGCAAATGTCCCGTAAGGGGGTTCCTTGGGCTTCCAGGCCACGAATCGCCTCCAATAGATAAGCGAACTCCGCATCTAACGATGCAAAGTCGCGAACGACAGGTTCCGGGCCATGGGTGAGGGATAGGCAGAGGCTGCCGTCATCATTCCCTTGATCCAGGTCATCAAAGGATATCCCTTTGAGTAGGCGAAAGGCCCATTTGCGTATTTCTTCCGTAGTCCGATAGCTGACCCGCAAGTGACTACTGCGTCCCCGAACGTTCACGCCACAATGGGATAAAACCGCCTGGTTTCGGTAGATCCGTTGGTGAGCATCCCCTACGATAAACAAGTCATTCGGCCGTTCCTCACCGGCCATCGTCCGCAGCAATCGATAGGCGCTCATGCTTAGGTCTTGTCCTTCATCGACGACAATCGATGCATACAATGGTTTGTCGAAGCGTCTGCGGATAATCCTCCTACACTCATACATCGCCATCTCCACGTCCCGAATCCGCTGTTCATGGCAAAGATGCAGAAACACCTCAAAAACCTTCCATACGGCTATGCGTTTCCGGCGATCCAGCCTCATACCACGACCCCGCCGCGAAGCCCTCAGGTAATCCTCCTGAGTGAAAGCCTCCTGGGCTTGTACTACTCTAGACCATTCGTCCTGGAAGAATTCCATCGGAAGGTCTAGGGACTGTCCCGCCAGGGCTATGGCGGCAGACCATAGGTTGTTTAGTTCTTCTCCGTAGATGACGCGGCAGTTGAAATCTTGCTCTTGCAAGAATCGAGCAACCCATAGATCGAGATGGATGACCTCAATCCGCTTCATTTCGTCGACGCTGCAGATCTTTCGCAGGTTGTCCTGAATATCCTCGGCTAGATTCGCGGTGAAGGTGGTGAAAAGGATTTTCTGGTCACCCTCAAGCTGCCCCGCCAACCATTTCGCCCGGTGCATGGCTACCACTGTTTTCCCAGTCCCAGCTCCACCAGTTACCCGGGCTGGGCCATTGTAATGCCTAGCAACGATCTTTCTCTGTGTAGGATGCAGGAACACTCGCCACCGCTCCAGGGGAGCGTCCAGCATCCCTTGCAATTCCTCTTCTCCTTCGACCACGGCAAAGGTCATAAGACTTCCTGGTTTAGTAAGAGCTTTGGCAAAATCATCGGTACTGATCTCCTCATGGGAGGACGCGTCCTCATAGAGAGTCTCCAGCACCTCTTCAACATCGAAGCCGTTGGCCACCCATTCCAGCCCTTCATAGGCATCTTCCGGGTAACTGGCCTTCCGTTGGTACAGGTCTTCCAACGTCATGAGAGCCCTTGTTTCCGGCAGTTTCTCACTGGGAACGCCTAGGCGAAGCAATTGCTCATCCGTTACGTGGCCAAACAAGCCTTTGTCGGTCTCTATCTGGTCAGTCGCCGTGACGACTGTTTCTTGCACATCGAAAACCTGAACAGTGCCGGTCGTCGGGTGTACTTTACACCGCTTGCGACAAGCCCAGTCATAAGCCCGATCGTGATGATCAATCCATAGCAACAGATAAACGCCGCTTCTCTCCTGTCGCACCACGATGCCGCGGTAGGTATCATCAATCCTGACCGAATACATATTGGGGTCATAGGCATTCTGGATCTTCTCGTAGTTGATCCCCGGTGAGCGGGGATTGGCACGGAATTTGGTTATGAAATCCCTAACCCGCGCTTGCTGTTGCCGTGGTAAACCGGCAAAAGCCGTAAAAAAGTCTGCCGAGATCGCGACCGTAAAGCTGCTCACTGCTAAGCCTCCTTTCCTTTATAGTCGGAGTCTAATCGCCAGCAGGTACAGTCCACCTATTAGCTGAATCATTGGCGGAGGCCTTCCCACAACATTTCGCCTGAACCGATTGATGGCCGCTAGAGTTGCATACTACTCCACTAAAACTTGCTTATGTAGCCTTTTCAGATAACTGACGCCAACTCTGTCGGTACTGACTACTCTATTATTCAAAGGCATGCGAAGATCCTGCCCTCGGCCTGAACCAACTGCCTTGAAGGGTCATCGGTCTCCTCTTAGTCTTGAACGACATCCGCAGGTTCTAAGATCAACTGGCAGACTAGCCTGGTTGCCGCCACCAGTTCATCGATGGCGATGCTTTCCCGGGTGGAATGGGACTTTTCGTAGCCCACCCCCAAGTTCACCGCGGCGATGCCGTGGCGATTAAAATTGTTGGCATCGCTGCCTCCCATGGAACACTCGATGGTGGGGGTGCGTCCGGTTTTGGCCAGGGCCCTTTTGGCCCGCAGGACCGTCTCTCCTTCTTCATCCAGCTTGAACCCTTGGTAAGTCCGGACCGAATGCAGATCTACCTCCGCCCCAAAGGAGGCGGCAGCTTGGGTGAAGGTTCGGGAGAATTCCCGGAGGAGCTCTTCTGCCCGATTCTCATCAAGGCTTCGGATCTCCCCTTGGATCTCAACCCGGTCACAGACGATGTTCGTTGCCGTCTCGCCCTTGAACTTCCCGATGTTAGCCGTCGTCGCCCCATCGATCCGGCCGAAGGGCAGCTCTGCGACGGCCCTCGCGGCCACTTGAATGGCGCTGATGCCCTCCTCGGGAGCGCCGGCCGCGTGGGCGGCCCGGCCGAGGACGGCCACGTCGAACTTGAACTGGGTGGGAGCCTGATTGATGATGGTCCCGACGGGTCTTGCCGCATCCAAGACGAAGCCGATGGTGGACTCGAGCCTTTCGTAATCGAGGTAGCGAGAGCCGAGGAGCCCCCCTTCTTCGAAAACGGTGAAGACAACCTCCAAAGGAGGCAGCTTCTCCCGGGACAGCTTAGCCTGCCTGACCCCGGCGAGGATGGCCACGATCCCCGCCACATCATCTGCGGCTAAAATGGTGTCTCCGCCCGCGACGATGCGGCCATCTTTGACCACCGGTTTGATGCCGAGGCCAGGCTGGACCCGATCGAGATGGGCGCTAAGCAGGATGGGCCGTCCCTCCCCAGGGAGCTTGGCGATGATGTTGCCCGTCTCGCCGCCAAAGTGCTCTCCAGCTTCGTCCCTTTCCACGCTGAACCCGAGCTCCCGAAGCTTGTCCTCCACCGCCTGGGCGATGGCCCCTTCCCGTCCCGATGCAGAGTCAATCTGCACCAACTGACAAAACTCAGCAACGATCTCTTCCATGGGAGGCCTCCTTCCCAAGAAAAGCAATGCTGCTGTCATGATCCCTCACAACAGCAGCATTGACTAAGGATTCCTTATTCCACCGTCACACTCTTGGCTAGGTTCCGCGGCTTGTCAACGTCACAGCCTTTGATCCTTGCGGTATGATAGGCAAGCAGCTGGCAAGGGACCGCACTCAGGAGGGGCATGAGGAGGTCCATGGTCCGGGGGATGTGGACCGCCTCTCCCACTTCGTCCAGATCGTCCCCTTCAGGGGCGATGACGACAACATCGGCGCCCCGGGCCTTCACTTCCTTGATGTTGTTCAGCATTTTCTCCCGCAATGCTGATTGGGTCGCGATGGCGACGATGGGCAGACCCTCGACGACCAGGGCCAAGGTGCCGTGCTTCATCTCCCCTGCCGGGTAGGGCTGGGCATGGATGTAAGAGACCTCCTTGAGCTTCAAGGCCGCTTCCATGGCCAGGGGATAGTCCAGGCCCCGGCCGATGAAAAAGACGTGTTGCTCTTTTTGGAGCCTCTGAGCGAGATCCTCCACCTTCCCATTCGTCTTGAGGGCCTCCCTTACTTGATCGGGAAGACCCCTGAGGGCATCGAGGACCTCAGCTGCAGCCCCTTCATCCACCGCGCCCCGTCTTTGGGCCAAATAAAGGGCGAGGAGGAGCAGGCAGACGAGCTGGGTCATGTAGGCCTTCGTTGAGGCGACGGCGATCTCCGGGCCGGCCCGGGTGTAGATCACATCATCCGCCTCCCGGGAGACGGTGCTGCCCACCACATTGGTGATGGCCAGGATCCGCGAGCCGCGCCTTTGGGCCTCCCGCATAGCCCCTAAGGTATCGGCCGTCTCCCCCGATTGACTGATGACTATGGTCAACGTTCCCTCATCAACCATCGGATCCCGGTAGCGAAACTCCGAGGCAATATCTACCTCGACGGGGATCTTGGCCAAGGCCTCGATGTACTTTCTGCCCATCAGGCCGGCATGCCAGGCAGTGCCGCAACCGAGGATGACTATCTTGTTAAATCGATCGACGGGGAGATCCAGGGAGTCGAAGACCACCTGGGAGCCCTTAATCTTGCCTTTGAGGGTATCCTCGATGGCCCTAGGCTGTTCGTGGATCTCCTTGAGCATGAAATGCTCATAGCCTTCTTTCTCCGCTTGGGCTGGATCCCAGTTTACCCGATAGGGATTCATCTTTATTTCCCTCCCCGACCAATCGGTGAGCTTCACCCCTTCTTGGGTGAGTACAGCCATTTCGCCATTTTCCATGACGTGCACATCCCTTGTATAGGGCAGCAGGGCGGGTATGTCGGAGGCTACGTAGTTCTCCCCCTGCCCCAGCCCGATAATCAAGGGGCTATCCCTCCTGGCCACCACCAACATGTCGGGATGCTCCGCATGGAGAACGACGATCGCCAGGGAACCTTGCACATCCTGTAGGGCCCTGGCCACCGCTTCGGGGAGGTCCCCCTGGTAGTACTCTTCTACCAAGTGGGGAATCACTTCCGTGTCCGTCTCAGAGAGGAACCGATGTCCCTGATCGGTGAGCTCTTCCCGAAGCTGCACGTAATTCTCGATGATCCCGTTGTGGACCACCGCGACTTGACCATGACAATCCAAGTGGGGATGGGCATTGAGGATGGACGGTCGACCATGGGTGGCCCAGCGGGTATGTCCCGCCCCCACATTTGCCCCCGATGCGTCTACCATCTCGCGCAAGTCCCTCAGTCGCCCATCAGTCTTGAAAACCCCCAGGGCACCGCTCCTCCCCAGAGCCAGACCCGCGGAGTCATAGCCCCGGTATTCCAGCCGCTCCAGACCATCCAAAAGGACGTCTGCCACAGGGCGCGGGCCCACATAGCCGACGATTCCGCACATCTAGTCAACCTCCTGTTCGGGTAGCGCCGCTTAGCTTTCTATTGTCCCCGGGATCGCTCCCGGTCTTTGTCGAAAGCCTATCGACCGCGGCCAGCCGGGGGTCACCCGCCGATGATCCGAGATCCCCCACCTCGTCAACTCAAACCTAAAGGTTTGAGCCCTGGCGCTAAAAGTCATCCTCCCGTCTCTCACCTCCTTAAAGCTTAGTGCTCCTTGGCCTCACCCCCTTCAGTTTAGCTTGCTTCCAATAAAGCTGGCCAAGTCCTCAACCACACCCTTGACCAGTTCTTCTTCGGGGCCCTCCCCCATCACCCTGATCACCGGTTCAGTGCCTGAGGGACGCACAAGAAGCCTGCCGCTAGGGCCGAGCTTCTCCTCAGCTTCCTTGATCCGGTCGGCGATGGCGCCATTACCCTGAAAGGCTTCCTTGTTCTTGACCCGGACGTTGACCAGAATCTGCGGATAAGGCTGCATCACCTTCGCCAGTTCCGAAAGGGGCGCTCCTTTGCGCTTCATCAATGCGAGAATGTTGAGGGCCGTCAAAATGCCATCGCCGGTGGTGTTTTGCTCGCGAAAGATGATGTGCCCCGATTGCTCGCCGCCTAGGATCAGACCATGGGCTTGCATCGCCTCCAGGACATGCCGATCCCCGGCTTTGGTGATGACCACCGACCCGCCGGCTCTGGCAAAAAGGTCCCGCAGCGCCAGATTGCTGTAAACGGTGGCGGCGATGGCCTTCCCCGGCAATCGGCCTCTATGCAGGAGATCCAGGCCGCACATGGCCAGGATGTGGTCTCCATCGACGATGTTTCCCAGCTCATCAACCGCGATGACCCGATCCGCATCCCCATCGTGGGACAGGCCCACATCTGCCCCCTCGCGGAGCACTGCCCGCCGCACCAAGTCCGGATGGGTCGAGCCGCAATCAACATTGATATTGACCCCATTAGGTCGATTGTTGAGAACAATTACCTCCGCTCCCAACCGCTGGAGGACCATTGGGGCCACCTGGTAGGCCGCGCCGTGGGCACAGTCCAAGACGACCCGCAGCCCGCTAAGATCCTCGTCGGTACATCCCGCCAGAAAATCCACGTACAGCTCCACCGCGTTATCAAGGCTATAAACCCTGCCTACCTCGCCGGCCACCGGCCGAGGAAAGTCATCTCCCTCGATGAGCTTTTCGATCTCCGCTTCCTTCTCATCGGGCGGTTTGAGCCCTTGGCCATCAAAGAATTTGATGCCGTTGTCTTCAATCGGGTTATGGGAGGCGGAGATGACCACTCCCGCAAGGAGCTGGAGCTTCCGGGTCAGATAGGCGACCCCGGGAGTCGGGATTACCCCGGCGAGAAGCACATCAACTCCGGCGGAGTTCAACCCAGCAATCAACGCCCCTTCAAGCATCTGGCCGGAAGCTCTAGTATCCCGGCCGATGAGGACTTGGGGGCGCTTGTCATTTCCCTCTTTGGTCAAGACTAAAGCCGCCGCTCGCCCTATCTTGAGGGCCAGCTCCGGGGTGAGGTGCACGTTGGCTACACCCCTGATGCCGTCGGTACCAAACAACTTTGCCAAGAAAGATCACCCATCCCTCTTAGGTTATCCACCCTATAGTCTATTCCGCAGGCCCATCGGGGGTTACAACAGGCGCGATCTGCACCCCCACCTTCACCGACGAAGGCTCTGCCTGAGTTCCTGGGGGGACCTGCAGTCGGGCCACAAGTTCGATGTCAGTTTGGGCTTCGGCGATGGAGATGGGCTCGGTTAGGATTTCTGCTTCATCGAACTTTATATTCTCCGGCAGGAGAAGGGTTACCTGCCGGGGCAAAACCTCCACTTCCCGAAGAGTAAATCCCGCAGCCGGCTCCCCCACTATCTGGGGACGCACCGGGAGGACCACCTCCCGCACCGCGGGTGGAACCCGAACGGACACCTCCACCTCCTCGGGCTCAGACCACACTCCCGGGACTACGTTGCCCCGGGCATCGACCAGCTGCAGACCGAAAGTGCCTTCTACCTCATCGCCGGGTAGGAGGGTCAGGCGCACCACAGCCCGCTCCACCTGGGCGATCTTGGCCTCCGCCCCCCAGACGGTCACGAGACGCGGCTTTAGCTTCTGCACATCGACCACCTGCCGCTGGCCCGGAATGGCCCATGTACCCACCATCACCGGAACTTCCCGGGACTTGGGCAAGTCCACATTCACTGCGACCGCGGCCGGAACCACCCTGAGGATTTCAACTCCCCTAGGGGCCGTCGTCTCCACCGGGATGAGGTGGCTGCCCGTTTTCCCTTGCACATCAACGAAGGCTCTGACCTGTTCGTCGTCGACCTTGATGCCTCTGGCCACGATCCTCACCTGTCCCGGCTCCAGGGAGACAAGGGCCCCTTCCGCGGCCCGGACCACCTCCACATTGACGGTGACCTCCCGCTGGATCAGATCGGGACGGCCATCGGCCGCGATCACCCAGAGGACAACTGCTAGGAAAAGGCTAAAGAAACGCCAGTAAAGATCGGTATTCACAGGGCTATCCCCCAATCGAGGAGCTGCCGCAGCCGGCGTTCAAGTTCTTCCTCATCCAGCCCCCGCTCCATCGCACCCTCTACCGCCAGGGAAATGGCGCCCCTCTCCTCCGAGATGATGACCACCAGCGCATCGGTCTGCTCCGACAAGCCCAGGCCTGCCCGGTGTCTGGTGCCCAGCTCTCCTTGCACTTCTCTGGTCTCGGTCAGGGGCAGGACGCATCCTGCGGCGACCACCCGGCCCTCCCGGATGATGACGGCACCATCATGGAGGGGGCTGGCGGGGGAAAAAACCGTCCGCAGCAACTGGTGGGAAACGAGGGCGTCTAGGGCGATCCCCGTCTCCACATATTCCTGCAGTCCGCTCTCCCGCGCCAGGACAATAAGTCCGCCGATCCGGCGTCTTGCCAGCCAGCCGGAGGCGAGGGCTACTTCTTTGCTCACCATCTGTCTTGATTTGGCAGCGGAGGAGCGGGTAAAGAGCTCCCCCCGTCCGATCCGCTCTAAGGTCCGGCGGACTTCCGGGGCGAAGACGACGGGTAGAGCAACGAGCAACGCGGTTGTTCCCCGATCGAGGAGGAAGGCGAAGGCCCGCAGCCTGAGGGCCCGGCTAAGGGCGCTGGCCAGAAACAACACCGCCAGCCCCTTGATCAAGGCTACGGCCCTAGTTCCACGAATCAAGGCAATCAACTTGTAAATGACGAAGGCGACGATGAGTATATCGATGATGTCGACGAAGGTAACAGCCAACTGCTTCCCCCCAGAAAAAGGTCTATGTATATTAATTCTCTCCTGCCGACCTTTTCCCTAGCCAAAAAAAGAGGGGTGAGCCTCAGGCTTCACCCCGGGTTTGACCGGCTCTCGCCAGTCCATATTCGATACTGTCCACCAAGGCCTGCCAACTGGCCTCGATGATGTTGGTGGAAACCCCAACGCTTCCCCAGGAAGACCGGCCATCCTGGGATTCGATGAGGACCCGGACCTTGGCTCCGGTACCGGCCTTTTCGTTGATGACCCGGACTTTGTAGTCCGTCAGGTGAATATCCCGCAGGTGGGGGTAGACTTCTTCCAAAGCCTTGCGCAGGGCTTTATCCAAGGCATTGACCGGACCGTTCCCTTCGGCGACGGTGTGGAGGACCCGGTCCTGCACCCGCAGCTTGATGGAGGCCTCGGCGACGGGCTCGCCGTTTGCTTCCTTCTTTTCGATGATCAGCCTAAAGCCCTCAAAATCGAAAAACTTCTCATGGAGGCCCAGGGATTTCCTCAACATCAACTCAAAGGATCCTTCGGCACCTTCGAAGGAGTAGCCTTGATACTCGAGATCCTTGATGGTCTCGACAATCCGGCGCATGCCCAACTCATCGATGTCCAAGTCATACTCCTGGGATTTGTAAAGGACGTTGCTCCCACCGGAAAGCTCCGAGATGAGGACCCGGCGCCGGTTGCCCACCTGCTCGGGCTTGATGTGCTCGTAGGTCTCAGGATGGCGCATCAACGCGCTGACATGGATGCCGCCCTTGTGGGCAAAGACGCTCTTGCCGACGAAGGGCTGATTCCAGGGCAGACTAAGGTTGGCCAGCTCACTGACGTACCGGGCCACTCCCGTCAGCTGCCTTAGCTCCTCGTCGGAGACGCACGTAAAGCCCATCTTCAGCTGCAGATTGGGAATGATGCTGCAAAGATCGGCATTGCCCGCCCGCTCCCCATAACCATTGATGGTCCCCTGCACATGTCGGACTCCTTCCCGGACCGCGGCGAGGGTGTTAGCCACCGCCACCCCCGAGTCGTTATGGGCATGGATCCCCAGGGGCTTGTCGATCTTACTTTTGATTTCACCCACGATCTGGGCAACTTCATGAGGCAGCCGGCCGCCGTTGGTGTCACAAAGGACCAACACGTCGGCCCCTCCCCGACTTGCCGCCTGCAACGTCGCCAGGGCATACTCGGGGTTATGGGTGTAGCCGTCGAAAAAGTGCTCGGCATCGTAGAACACCTCTAACCCCTGGGCCTTCAGGTAGGCGACGGACTCTTCGATCATTTTTAGGTTCTCTTCGAGGGTGGTGCAAAGGGCGTTGGTGACGTGGAAGTCCCAAGACTTGCCAAATAGGGCGCAGGTCTTCACCCCCGACTCGATGACCGCCTGGAGGTTCCGGTCCTCAGCGGGGGTGATGTTGGCCCTTCGCGTTGAGCAGAAGGCGGTGACTTTGGCCTGCCTGAGAGGCAGATCCTTTACCCTCTGGAAGAACTCCATGTCTTTCGGGTTGGAGCCCGGCCAGCCGCCTTCGACGTAGGGTATGCCTAAACGGTCTAGGCGCCTGACGATCTTCAACTTGTCTTCGACGGAAAAAGATATGCCTTCACCCTGGGTGCCATCCCGCAGGGTGGTATCATACAAAACCACCTCGGTCATGAATAGTTCACTCCCTCATTTTATTTTCCATACCCCACCCCCTTAGGGGGAATGTGGGGTTCGTCGCTAGCTTTGGATAGCCCGGACAATCAGATCCCCCATTTCTCTCGTACCGACAGGCACGCAGCCCTCCTCGGCTATGTCCGGGGTGCGATACCCCTGATCCAAGACGGTCCCTACGGCCCACTCAATCCTGGCCGCTTCCTCGGTCAAACCTAGAGAATAGCGCAGGAGCATGGCTGCAGACATGATAGTCGCGAGGGGATTGGCAACTCCCTTCCCGGCGATGTCCGGGGCCGAGCCGTGGACCGGTTCGTAAAGCCCTAGGGTCCCCTCACCAAGGCTCGCCGAGGGGAGCATCCCCAAGGAGCCGGTGAGCATCGCCGCCTCATCGCTGAGGATGTCGCCGAACATGTTCCCGGTGAGGATCACATCAAACTGACCCGGATCCCGCAGGAGCTGCATGGCGCAGTTGTCTACGTACATGTGCTCGAGGTGCACCTCGGGGTAATCCTCGCTCACCCTGATGACCACCTCTCGCCAAAGGCGCGATGTCTCCAAGACGTTGGCCTTGTCGACGGAAGTAACGCGGCCTTTCCGCTTCATGGCCAACTCGAAAGCCACCCGGGCGATTCGCTCAATCTCGGGGACCGAATAGGCCATAGTATCGACGGCCCTGTCTCCCTCTCGCCCTTTAGGCTGACCGAAATAGATCCCCCCGGTGAGCTCCCGCACTACCACTAAATCGATGCCGTCGACCACCTCCCGCTTCAGGCTGGACGCTCCAGCCAGGGCGGGAAAGACTTTCGCCGGCCGCAGGTTGGCAAAAAGGCCGAGGGCCTTGCGGATGCCAAGGAGCGCAGCTTCCGGCCGTTTATTGCCTGGTAAACTATCCCACTTTGGCCCCCCCACTGCTCCCATGAGAACGGCATCACTTTGGCGGCAAAGGTCCAAAGTGTCCTGGGGCAGCCCTTCTCCCCCCTCATCGAGGGCTGCCCCGCCGATTAGGCCCTCTTTGAACTCCAGTTCATGACCATACTTGTCGCCGACGGCCCGGAGCACCTTTGCGGCCTCGGCGATGATCTCAGGCCCGATGCCATCTCCGGGCAAGAGCGCGATCTTAAACAAATTATCACCTGCTTTCCCCGACCCGGGCCCGGACATAGTTGATAAGTCCCCCTTGGGCGATGATCGCCTGCATGAAGGGCGGGAAGGGCGCCACCTGGTATTCCTCCCCGGTGGTTTCATTGATGATCTTCCCCTCTTCTGGTTCGACCCTGATGATATCCCCCTCCCGGATCTTGCTGGCTCCTTCCTTCGCTTCCATGATCGGCAGGCCAATGTTCACCGCGTTGCGGTAAAAGATCCTGGCGAAGGACTCGGCGATCACACAGCTAACCCCCGCGGCTTTAATGGCCACCGGCGCGTGCTCCCGGGAGCTGCCGCAGCCAAAATTCTTCCCGGCTACGATGATGTCGCCGGGGGACATCTTCTCCATGAATTGAGGGTCGATGTCCTCCATGCAATGGCGGGCTAGTTCCTTCGGGTCCGAGGTATTTAGATAACGGGCCGGTATGATTTCATCGGTATTCACATCATCACGGAATTTCCAAGCCTTGCCCCGCATAGCGCCACCTCCCTATCCTAAGATTTCCTCGGGCGATGCCAACCGTCCGGCTATTGCCGAAGCTGCGGCCACCGCCGGGTTTGCCAGGTAGACCTCACTTTGGGGATGTCCCATCCTGCCCACGAAGTTCCGGTTGGTGGTGGACACACACCGCTCGCCCGCCGCAAGAATCCCCATATAACCTCCGAGGCACGGACCGCAGGTAGGCGTGGAGACGACTCCTCCCGCCTCAATGAAAGTCTTAATCAGCCCCTCTTCCATGGCCTCAAGGTAAATTGCCTGGGTTCCGGGGATGACGATGAGGCGCACCCGCGGATCGACTTTCCGCCCTTCCAGGATCTTGGCGGCGATGCGCAAGTCCTCCATCCGCCCATTGGTACATGAGCCGATGACGGCCTGGTCGATGGGCACATGGCCAACCTGGCTGATGGGCCGGGTGTTCTCCGGTTTGTGGGGAAACGCCACCAGCGGTTCGATTGTGGCCAGATCATATTCCTTGACCAGGGCGTACGCGGCATCCTTGTCGCTTTCATAGATCTCGTACTCCCGGTCCACCCGCTCCTTCACATATGCTATCGTCTTGGCGTCGGGGGCGATGATCCCGGCTTTGCCGCCGGCCTCGATGGCCATGTTGCACATGGTGAAGCGGCCGTCCATGGACAAGGCTGCGATCCCTTCGCCGGCGAACTCCATGGCCATGTAGGTTGCGCCATCGACGCCGATGTCCCCGATGATGTGAAGGATCAAATCCTTGCCCCCCACCCAGGGCTTTGGCTCGCCATGGAAGACGAACTTCATCGACGCGGGAACCTTGAACCACAGCTCCCCGGTGGCCATGGCCGCCGCCATGTCCGTTGAACCAACGCCGGTGGCGAAGGCCCCCAGGGCCCCATAGGTGCAGGTGTGGGAGTCGGCGCCGATGATGAGCTCACCGGGGGCCACCAGGCCCTGCTCCGGCAGTAGACAGTGTTCAATGCCCATCTGGCCAACTTCAAAGTAGTGGGTGATCTGGTGCTTGCGGGCGAACTCCCGCATCAGTCTGGCCTGCTCCGCGGCCTTGATGTCCTTGTTCGGCACGAAATGGTCCGGGACTAAGGCGATCCGATCCCGGTCAAAGACCGTCTCCACCCCTAGTCGTTCGAACTCTTTAATCGCGACCGGCGCGGTGATGTCGTTGCCCAGGACTAGATCCACCTTAGCGGTGATTAGCTCACCGGGGACCACCCTGGCCTTGCCCGCATGGGCCGCCAGTATCTTCTCCGCAATAGTCATTCCCATATGGCTACACCTCCCCAGCCGACTGATACTTTTCCCGACTGTTAACTATCTTGTTGATCGCGTGGACGTAAGCAAGGGCGCTGGCCTCGATAACATCGGTGCTGGTTCCCCGGCCGATGTGAATGTGCCCATTGTCCTTCACCCTGACAGTGGCATCGCCCAGGGCGTCCGCGCCCCCGGTAACGGCCTGGAGGGCGTAATCCAGCAGATGGACGGGAACTTTCGTCGCCCGGTTGATGGCTCGGTACACCGCATCGATGGGACCGTCGCCGCAAGCCGCCTCCTCCACCACCTCATCGCCGTGCCGAATCCGGACGGTGGCGGTGGGTACCGTCGTGTTGCCACTGACAACATGGACATACTCGAGAATGAAGGTCCCCGGTACGGCAAACCGCCCCGTCTCAATGATGGCCTCGATGTCCCGGTCGGTGATGGCTTTCTTCTTATCCGCGAGCTCAATAAACCGCTCAAAGGCCCGGTTGATGTCTTTTTCCGTTAGGCTGTAGCCGAGCTCCCGCAGCTTCTCCCTGAACGCGTGGCGGCCCGAATGCTTGCCCAGGACCAAGCGGCTTTGCCGCAGGCCAATGGATTCGGGGGTCATGATCTCGTAGGTGGTCCGCTCCTTCAAGACTCCATCTTGGTGGATCCCCGATTCATGGGCGAAGGCGTTGTCGCCCACGATAGCCTTATTCGGCTGGACCGAAACCCCCGTCAGGGCGCAGACCAGCCGGCTGGTCCGGTAGAGCTGCTCCGTCACCACGTTCGTGATGGCCCCGTAGTGATCCTGCCTCGTGCGCAAGGCCATCACCACCTCTTCCAAGGCCGCATTGCCCGCCCGCTCGCCAAGTCCGTTGACGGCGCACTCGACCTGCTGGGCCCCAGCTTTCACCGCGGCCAGGGAATTGGCAACGGCGAGGCCTAGGTCGTTGTGGCAGTGGACGCTGATGATGGCCTGGTCAATCCCCGGGACATGCTCTCGGATGTAGGTGATGAGATCGTAGAACTCCTGGGGAGTGGCGTAGCCCACCGTGTCGGGGATGTTGATGATCTTTGCCCCATTTTCCAAAACGGCGGCAAAAACCTCGCAGAGAAAGTCCCGGTCGCTCCTGGTCGCATCCTCCGCGGAAAACTCGACCATATCTACGTAGCTGCGGGCCAGCCTGACCGCATCGACGGCCATGCGCAGGACTTCATCGGGCCTTTTGTTCAGCTTGTATTTCATATGAATGTCCGATGTGGCGATAAAGGTATGAATGCAAGGCTTGTCGGCAGAGCGCAAAGCTTCCCCAGCCCGCTCCACATCTTTAGCGACGGCCCGGGCCAAGGCACAGATGTAAGGGCCCTCGACCTCTTCGGCAACAGCCTGCACTGCGGCGAAGTCCCCTGGGGAGGCCACGGGAAAACCAGCCTCGATGACGTCAACCCCCAGACGGGCCAGCTGTTTGGCGATCTCCACTTTTTCCTGGGGATTAAGGCTAACGCCCGGGGACTGCTCGCCATCCCTTAAGGTCGTATCGAAAATCTGCAGTACTCTGGCCATCTCCAAGAAACCCCCCTTTACCTTAAGTTCTCTCCAGCAACAGTTCTTGGGCAGCCTTGACCCCCTGCCCAAGCTCTATCTTCTTGCCCGCCCGGGCCAAAGCCAACTCAACTACCGCCAGGAGCCCGACCATATCCACGGGCAGCATGTAGCCCATGTGGCCGATGCGGAAGGTAGTGGCCTTCAGCTCTCCTTGACCCCCCGCCAGGACGAAGCCAAATTCCTCTTCGGCGATCCTGCGGAAGCGAGGAATGTCCAGATCCCCGCCGAGGACGGCGGTGACTGTGGGCGAAGCGGCCCGTTCGTCTTTCACGAGGGGCTCCAGCCCCAAGGCCGAAAGACCGACCCGCACCATGTCCCGCATGAGCAGATGGCGTTCTCTTGCAGCCTGCACGCCTTCCCGCTCCAGCATCCCAATGGCTTCTTCGAGAGCAAAACAAAGATGAACGTTGGGAGTGAAGGGGGTCTCTCCGATGGCGGCAAAGGTCTCATACTGGCGAAGATCCAGGTAGAAGCGGGGAGCCTTCGCCTCCGCTACCGCCTCCCAGGCCCGCTGGCCGAAGGCCACAAAGGCCAGTCCCGGCGGCATCATCAAGCATTTCTGGGAGGCAGTTGCCACCACATCCACGCCCCACCCGTCCATATCCAGCTCCATGGCGCCAAAGGAGCTGACGGCATCGACAACGAGCAAGGCTGGATGGTCCCCGCGGGCCGCGGCGATGGCCTTGATGTCGTTGGCCACACCGGTTGAAGACTCATTCTGGGTGGCAAAGACTGCTTTGATGCCCTCGTCCTTGGCCAGGGCCTCCCTCACCCGCTCGGGGTCGGCCGCCGTCCCCCACGGGTAGGTCAGCCTTTCCACTTGGGCGCCGAAGGTTTCCGCCAGTTTGGCCCAGCGCTCGCCGAAGGCGCCCCCAACCAGCACCAGCACCTTATCTCCCGGAGAGACAGTATTGGCCACGGCCGCCTCCATAGCGCTGGTGCCTGAACCTGTAAGGATGAAAACCTTCCCTTCAGTTTGGAAAAGTCTCCCTAGGGAAGACCGGACCCGCCCGAACAGCTCATGGAATTCCGGTCCCCGGTGGTTGATGACCGGCCGACTCGTGGTCCGCAAAAGCCCTGGAGCCACGGGCGTAGGGCCGGGAATGAACAGGTTCTTTTTCTCTTGGAACATAGCCACTCCCCCTCCGCGGGAATTACTTGCTTTCAATCCAAGGCATCATGGCCCGCAGCCGCTTGCCCACAACTTCAATGGGGTGCTCTCGCTCCCGCATCCGCATCGCATTGAACATGGGCCGGTTCGCCTGGTTCTCAAAGATCCACTCTTTGGCAAACTTGCCGTCTTGGATGTCCTTGAGGACTCGCTTCATCTCTTTGCGGGTCTCTTCGTTGATGATCCGCTTTCCAACGGTAATATCCCCGTATTCGGCCGTATCGCTCACCGAGTAGCGCATATAGCTGATGCCGCCTTCGTAGATCAAGTCGACGATGAGCTTCAGCTCGTGGAGACATTCGAAATAGGCGACTTCCGGCTGGTAGCCTGCTTCAACGAGGGTGTCGAAGCCGGCCCGGATGAGTTCGCTCACTCCCCCGCACAGAACCGTCTGCTCACCGAAGAGATCCGTCTCCGTCTCTTCTTGGAAGGTGGTTTCGATGACTCCCGCCCTGGTGCAGCCGATTCCTTTGGCGTAAGCCAGGCCCTTGGCATGGGCCCGTCCTGTGGCATCCTGATGGACGGCCAGAAGAGCCGGAACGCCCTTCCCTTCAACGTACATCCGCCGGACCAGATGCCCTGGACTCTTGGGGGCAACCATGAACACGTCGATGTTCGGCGGCGGCACGATTTGGTTGAAGTGGATGTTGAATCCATGGGAGAATACCAGGGATTTCCCGTCGGTCATGTGGGGGGCAACCTCTTCCCGGTAGACCTTGGCCTGGACTTCATCGGGCACTAGCATCTGGATGACGGTCGCCTGCTCAGCAGCCTCCTTGGCGCTCACCGGAGTAAAGCCATCGGCTACGGCCCGTTTGTAGTTTTCGCTGCCGGGGCGGTTGGCCACAATCACGTCTAGTCCGCTGTCCCTCAGGTTTAGGGCCTGCGCGTGTCCCTGGCTTCCATAGCCGATGATCGCGATTTTCTCTCCCTTGAGCAGAGACAGATCTGCATCCTGGTCGTAATACATCTTAGCCATCCTCACCACTCCTTTTAATTGTTGTTCTCGACTCCACCCCGAACCATGGCGATCTTGCCCGTGCGCACGATCTCTTTGATCCCATAGGGTCGGAGCATTTGAATGATGGCTTCCATTTTGCCCTCATCGCCGGTGACTTCCACCGTCACCGATCTTGGGTTCACGTCGACGATGTGGGCCCGGAAGATATCCACGATCTGGATGATGTCCGCCCTGTTGGTGGGAGTGGCCCCAACTTTGATCAGGGCCAGCTCCCTGTCGACCAGGGGATCGTTGGTGATGTCGCTGACTTTGATCACCTCGATGAGCTTATTGAGCTGCTTGGTGATCTGCTCGAGAATATCGTCATCGGCCCGGGCGACGATGGTCATCCGGGAGACTTCGGGGTCTTCGGTGGCACACACGGCGATGCTGTCGATGTTGTACCCCCGGCGACTGAAAAGCGATGCTACCCGGGCCATCACCCCCGACTTGTTCTGAACCAGGACGGCGATGATGTGCTTTTTCATGAGCCTCCCTCCAAACCGATCATGTCATCGATGGCCTTGCCCGCGGGAACCATGGGGAAGACATTTTCCTCCCGGTCGACCATCACATTGACCACCACCGGACCTGGATGGGCTAGGGCCTCTTCCAGACCGGAGCGTACGTGCTGGTAATCCCGGATGGTCATCCCCTTGATCCCGTAGGCTTCAGCCACCTTGGCGAAATCGGGACCGACGGCCATGTCGACCTGGTAATAGCGCCGGTGGAAGAACAGTTCTTGCCACTGCCGCACCATCCCCAGGTAGCCATTGTTCAGGATGACGACCTTCACCGGCAGGTTGTAGGCAGCCACTGTCCCTAACTCCTGGATGTTCATTTGGAAGCTGCCATCCCCGGAAACAGCGATCACCAGCTTATCCGGCCGACCGACCTGGGCCCCGACAGCGGCGGGAAAACCATAGCCCATGGTCCCCAGCCCCCCGGAGCTGACGAAGCTGCGGGGCTTGGTGAAGGTATAAAACTGGGCGGCCCACATCTGGTTCTGCCCCACTTCCGTGGTGATGATGGCATCACCGCCGGTTAGCTCACAGAGCTGCTCTACGACGTACTGGGGCTTTACCGTGCCGTTGCAGGCTTCATACTGGAGGGGATAGGCCGTTTTCCACCGTTCGATCTCTTCGAGCCACCCTCCATCTTCCCTTGGTTCAATCTGCTGGTTGATGCTCGCCAGCACACTCCTCACATCGCCAACGATCGGTATGTCCACCCGGACGTTCTTGCCGATCTCCGCCGGGTCGATGTCGATGTGGATTATCTTGGCCTTGGGAGCAAATTTCTCGATGACGCCAGTGACCCGGTCATCGAAGCGGGCCCCCAGCGCGATCAATAGGTCGCAGTGGGTAACCGCGTAGTTGGCGTAGGCCGTGCCGTGCATCCCCAGCATCCCCAAGTACAACGGATGGGTCCCCGGGAAACATCCCATGCCCATCAAAGTGGTCGTCACGGGGATCCGGCATTTTTCCGCCAGGGTCAATAGCTCATCAAAGGCCCCCGAGCTGATGACGCCGCCCCCGGCGTAGAACACCGGACGCTGAGCCTCGCTGATAGCTTCCACGGCCAGTTTGACTTGCCGGTAGTTGCCCTCATAGGTGGGCTTGTAGCCCGGCAGGTCAACAGTCTCCGGGTAGGAGAAATCAAGCTCGTGGGTAGTGATGTCCTTCGGCAGGTCAACCAGGACCGGCCCAGGCCGCCCGGTGCGGGCGATGTGGAAAGCTTCTTTCATCACCCGGGGGATATCGCTCGCCTGCTTGACCAGGTAGTTATGTTTGGTGATGGGCATGGTGATTCCGGTGATGTCTGCTTCCTGGAAAGAATCCCGCCCCACTAGGGTTGTACTGACCTGGCCAGTCAAGGCAACCACCGGAATTGAGTCCATGTAGGCATTGGCCAGACCCGTCACCAAATTGGTTGCCCCAGGACCAGAGGTGGCGATGCAGACACCGACTTTGCCGGTGACCCGTGCATACCCATCGGCAGCATGGGCTGCTCCCTGTTCGTGCCTGGTCAAGATGTGCCGAATCTCCGCACGGTAAAGGACATCGTAAATAGGTAATACTGCCCCCCCAGGATAACCGAAGATGACGTCCACACCCTCGCGCTTTAGAGATTCGATTACCGCCTCAGCACCAGTCATTTTCATCGGTCCTCACCCCTCTCCTCCTTAGGCAAGTGAAGTTATAAAAAAACCCCTCGGCCCCAAATACTGGGGCGAGAGGCTTCCTCGCGGTACCACCCAATTTCGCTGCACTTTCACAAGTACAGCCTTAAGGTCCCACCTTCCGGTAGCCCGGGGCCGATGGAACCGGCATGATAACGGGTGTGCTCGACCTTGCGGTCTCCCTCCCGGCACGACCTACTCGCTACTGCTTTCAGCCTGCAGCTTCGGGGTGAGTTCGAACGATCCGACAACACCGATTTGCACCAACCACCGGCTCTCTGAGTTGTTGATGAACCGCTCTACTTGTCCCCTGCATCGCCTTTAACACTATGTTTTCCAAGGGTCCTTGAGATATTTGAGAACTACTATACAGGATAGCAAGGTCCCTGTCAAGGCCTAGAATCCCTACAAAAAAAAGTAATTGTTCTTAGG
>JAAYLV010000091.1 GCA_012521755.1 Bacillota bacterium
AGGGGATCTCGTGGTCACTGGCAGCACCGAAG
Organism: Bacillota bacterium; assembly: GCA_012521755.1. Taxonomy (GTDB): domain Bacteria; phylum Bacillota; class Limnochordia; order JAAZLZ01; family JAAZLZ01; genus JAAZLZ01. The sequence goes on from JAAYLV010000091.1 coordinate 33, forward strand.
AAAACGTCCCGACCAAGGAAACGGGGCTAGGAGTGACGGTGATCGGCGCTGCGGCCAAGGAAGACTTCCGGGTGGGCTCGGCGGAGGCGGGGCAGCTCATAGTTTGCGTCGGGCTGCCTAAGGTTGGGTCGGAGGTCTCCCTCGATGACCCTGAGATCGTCGATTTGCCTCTCTTAAGGACGCTATTAGACCTCGACTACGTATCGGATATTATCCCCGTCGGGTCGAAAGGGATCGGTTACGAAGCAGGCGTCCTGGCGGCCACGGCGGGATTAGAAGTCACCTTCGACACTGATCTGGATTTAAATAAATCGGCTGGACCAGGGACTTGTCTGTTGGCCTCCCTGTGGCCTGATAAGCTCACTGAGCTTGCCAGATCCGTCAGCAAGCCGGTGAGGGCCGTTGGCCGCCTGAAGGCTTAGTGTAAAAATGCACCAGGAAGGGAAAAGAGATCTCACTGCTTTTTGTAGGGCAAGCATGAAGTGCAAAGGAGTGAGATCTCTTCTTAACCTTATTCAGCATGTGGTTTAGGCATTCCTGCAAATTGCGAAAAGGCATTAGATGTGAACCCCTGAAGGGATAGGGGTTGTATGGGGAGGTGGGAATGGGCTACAATTGTATTGCTGAGGAAATTCTGACAAAGGCGGTGGTAAAGGTGCGGGTAACCTTCCTAGGACACGCCTGCTTCCTCGTCGAAGGGGGGGGCAAGAGGATAATCATCGATCCTTTCCTCTCGGGCAATCCCCAGGCGGCGATGAAACCAGAGGAGGTTAAGGTGGATGCCGTCTTGGTGACCCACGGCCACGGTGATCACTTGGGGGATGCCATCCCGATTGCCAAGGCCAACGACGCCCTGATCGTCGCTCCCTACGAGCTGGCCGTGTACTGTCAACGACAGGGAGCCAAGGCCCACCCGATGCAAATCGGTGGGGCGCGGGAGTTTCCTTTCGGTTGGGTGAAGCTGACCCCTGCCTGGCATGGCTCGGCGGTGGTGGACGATGCCATCGAATACACGGGGAATCCGTGCGGCTTTCTGTTTAGGGCCGAGGGGAAGACCATCTACCATGCGGGGGACACTGGTCTTTTCGGGGACATGGAGCTCATCGGCAAGAGGGAGAAGATCGATCTGGCCTGCCTGCCCATCGGCGACAACTTCGTCATGGGTCCGGAGGATGCCGCATACGCCGTCGAGCTGTTAAGGCCCAGGATAGTCGTTCCCATGCATTACAATACCTTTGAGCTCATTCGCCAAGACCCCGCGGAGTTTGCCAGGCTCGTCGGCGCGGAGGCTGAGTGCCGCATACTCCAACCCGGTGAGGGGTTTGATCTCTGAAAGGGGATGCCAAGTGACCCTAGCAGAGCGCATTCAGGAGAAGATCTTGCTCTTTGATGGGGCCATGGGGACTATGCTCCAGACGGCTATCCCCCCTGGCAGCCCGCCGGAGCTCCTGAACATCAAGGAACGGGACCTCATCAAGGGCATCCACGTCCAGTATTTGCAAGCCGGGTGTGATATTATCGAGACGAACACCTTCGGCGGCAGCCGCATCAAGCTCTCGGCCTATGGGCTTGGGGACCTGGTCCAGCGGATCAATGAAGAAGGTGCGGCCTTGGCTAGGGAGGTGGCCCAGGATAAGTATGTGGCGGGGGCCATCGGCCCGACGGGCAAGTTCTTGGAGCCTTGGGGGGAGCTCAGTTTCTTCGAGGCTCGGGACATCTTCGCCGAACAAGCAGCAGCCCTAGCCGCGGGCGGAGCCGACTGCATCATCATCGAGACGATGACCGACCTGCAAGAAGCCAGGGCTGCGTTGCTCGGGGCCAGGGAGGCAACCTCTTTGCCCATCATTGCGCAGATGAGTTTTACCCCGACGGGGCGAACGATGGGGGGAACAGATCCAGCCACGGCGGGATGGGTCTTGGCCAGGATGGGAGCTTGGGCGGTCGGCAGCAACTGCGGTGTTGGTGCAGAGCAGATGGTGGGATTCATCGGACAAATGGCCGATGTCCCCGCCTATCTATCGGCCCTGCCCAACGCGGGCATGCCCCGGATGGAGGGGGGCACGACCATTTATCCCGAGACTCCTGAGGAGATGGCCGGGTATGTGGAGGACTTCCTCGATCTGGGGATTAATCTCCTGGGAAGCTGCTGCGGCAGCAACCCGGACCACACTAGAGCCTTAAAGCTGGCCCTAGGAGACCGCAGGCCCGTTGAAAGGAGACCCCGCGGCGGCTTGGTCCTGACCGGCATGAGGTCCCATGCTATCTTGGCGGAAGAGCTGCCGGTGGCCGTGAGTGAGCTCGACGGGTCCCTCGACCGGGTGGACTGGCAACAACTCGGGGAGGCCATGGCCCGCACGGGACATCTTGCCTTGTGGGACCTGCGAGGAAATAAAGGGGAATGGGAAGGGCTGATTCATGCTATTGATGCTTTCCAAATGGCGGGGGGGAGCAAGCTGGCGGTGGCCGCCAGCACGCCGGCATACCTGGCAGGAGCCTTGGCCCGCTATGGCGGTCTGGCTCTAGCCTGTTGGAGCAAGGAATGGGATGGGAATCCCGAGGATTTCTTGGTCCAGGCCCGTCGTTTTGGGGCGGGGGTGCTCCTTCCCGGGGGGGCAGGACTTGAGCGAAGGGTCGAGAGCTGCAAACAGGCGGGCTTTGCCCGCGGTGACCTTGCCGTCCTAGTCCGAGAACCTGTCGGCCTTGTTTACCCGTTGGGGGCTTGAAGGGGACTTCCCCCGGCTGGGGGAAGTTTGATTTTGGGGGTTGCACGGTGATCGAGCGAATCAAGCGCATTGCGGCTAGGCTAACAGAGGTATATGGCGAGCAACAACCTAAGTGGCCGGAGGACCCGTTAGATGTGCTGGTCCTGACGGTGCTCAGTCAAGCCACAACCGATGCCAACCGTGATCGGGCCTTTCAAAGCTTCAAGGAGGCTTTTCCAACCTATGACCTGGTCATGGCGGCATCGGCAGAGGAGATTGCCCGCGCGATTATGAGCGGGGGGCTGGCTTGGCAGAAAGCGCCGCGCATCAAAGCTATCCTGGCTCGCCTCAAGGAAGAACGGGGAGACTACTCCCTCGGTTTTCTCGCCTCGATGGATGATGAAGGGGCGATGGACTACCTGCAAAGCCTGCCCGGGATTGGACCAAAATCGGCGGCGTGCATTCTGTTGTTTGCCTTTGGCCGTCCGATCTTTCCCGTTGATACCCATATTCATCGGGTGGCCAGCCGTCTTGAGCTGGTCACGGACAATGCGACGCCAGAGAAAACCCAAGCTAAGATTCAGTCCCTAGTTCCCCCCGAACTTGTCTACAGTTTCCACTTGAATCTCATCGAGCACGGGCGGCGGGTCTGCAAGGCCCAAAGGCCCCGCTGCGATGAGTGCTGTCTCTTCGATGAGTGTCCAGTGCATAGGGATGGGGCTCCTGGTTCATCCTAGCCCTAGGGGGATCTTAGTGGAGAGGGAACAACGCATCGAGGCGATTATGGAGTTCATCGATGAAAACCGGGAATCCTATGCATCCCTGGCCGTTTGTCGGCGTGCTTTGGAACGGGGGCTGGCGGCCGTCGACGATCAAACGATCCAGCGACTGGAACAAAAGCTGCAGACGATCCCCGAGGATGAGCTAGAGGCCTATTACTACATCATTAGGTAGCGCTGGTGGAGAGAAAAATGCAGAGGAAATTTGGGCGCGGACTTGGATACTTGAGCTTGGTCGCTCAAATCGGGGCCATCATGGTCGTCCCTGTGTCCCTTGGCATCTACGTCGGCCGTTTAGTCGACCTTTACCTGGGGACCCAGTTCTTGTTCACCATGATCTTGTTGGTGGCCGGCGGGGCGGGGGGCATTGTCTCCGTATACAGGCGCGTGCAAGCACTGGTTAAGGAGGACTAAGCGTATTCCTGGCGAGGTGCAAGATGGCCGCGGGCGGCGATGGCCGCCGTTTTTTTGTGGGGATGGTTCAGGCACCATGGGGACCTTGCCGATGGGCAAGATTCATGGGCCGGGGGAGTCTGGAGGAGCAGGGAATAGATGTTCCGAGGCGAAGTGAGTATAGGGATCACAAGGAGGCAGGTGAAGGGTCCCGCTGGGACCTGATGATTTATGTTAGCCGTCATTGGCGGAACGGGACTCTACGACCCTGGATTTCTAGCTGGGGCGAAGGAGCAGGTGATCGAGACCCCCTACGGAGAGGCCTCTGTCATCATAGGGGAGGGCCCCCAGGGTTCGGTCGCGTTCATGGCTCGCCATGGCCGCGGGCACAGTCTTCCGCCCCATCGTATCAACTACCGAGCCAATATCTGGGCCCTGGGGAGCCTTGGGGTTGCCGGAATTCTGGCGACCGCGGCCGTCGGCTCTTTGCGGCGGGAACTGCCGCCCGGTTCTTTCCTGCTCCTTGACCAATTCATCGACTTTACGAAGACCCGGATCAGCACCTTCGCTGAAGAGGGTGTAGTTCACCTCGATTTCACCCGCCCCTATTGCCCTCGCTTGGGGGGCTACTTGCTGGAGGCGGCCCGCAGGTTGGGTATGGACCTTCAGGACCGGGGCTGCTATGTTTGTACTGAGGGTCCCCGCTACGAGACCCCGGCTGAGGTGAAGATGTTTGCCCAACTAGGGGGCGATGTAGTGGGCATGACCAATGTTCCCGAGGTGGTCCTCGCCCGGGAGCTTGGGATCTGCTATGCGACGGTGGCGGTGGTGACGAATTATGGGGCGGGAATTGCGCCTGTTCCCCTGAGCCACGATGAAGTCGGCAGCGTCATGGGAAGGAACGCCCAGGGCCTGCGGCGGCTCCTGCAGATGACTATGGAAATTGTCCCTCCGGGAGAAGGGGCATGCTGTGGGAAGGGTGATGGGTAGTGGACAAGTGCCGGCCGTTAAGATGGGATGGGGAAGCATTAGTCCTCTTGGACCAAACGAAGCTGCCCGGGGAAGTTGCCTACATCACCTGCTGCAATCATGAGCAGGTGGCCGCGGCCATCAAGGAGATGAAAGTGCGGGGTGCACCGGCTATCGGTGCCGCCGCTGCCTATGGACTTGTCTTAGGGGCCAGGGAGGCCTGCCAGCGGGCCGATTTCTGGGAAGCCTTGCTGGATGTGGCCGAAAGGCTGCGACGCACTCGCCCCACGGCGGTGAACCTCGCCTGGGCCCTCGAGCGGATGTTGCAAAAGGCCGAAAGGGCAAGCCAGGATCCCGAGGAGGCCCTCAAGCTGTTAACCGAGGAAGCGGCGGCCATTGCCCTGGAGGATGTGGAGGTGAACCGGGCAATCGGTCGCCATGGTGCACCCTTGCTGCCCGAGGATGGGGGAGTCCTCACCCATTGCAATGCGGGGGCTTTGGCCACTGTTGACTACGGGACCGCCCTTGGCGTGATCCGGGCCGCGGTGGAGATGGGCAAGAAGATTCGGGTTTTTGCCTGCGAGACCAGACCCTTCTTGCAGGGAGCGAGGCTCACGGCTTATGAGCTTAAGGCCGACGGCATTCCGGTCACGCTGATTACTGACAATATGGCAGGCTACGTCATGGGCCGCGGGCTGGTTCAGGGAGTTGTGGTCGGGGCCGATCGGGTGGCTGCCAATGGGGATGTGGCCAACAAAATCGGCACCTACAGCCTGGCGATTTTAGCCCGGGAACATGGGCTGCCTTTTTATGTGGCGGCTCCTTTATCGACCGTTGACCTGGCGACGCCAGATGGGGAGCACATCACCATCGAGGAGCGGGATCCGACGGAGGTCAGCCATCTGGCGGGCATACGGATAGCCCCAGAGGGAGTGGACATTCTCAATCCTGCCTTCGATGTGACGCCAGCCAAGTACATAACTGGCATCATCACCGAAAAGGGAGTTGTCAAACCACCCTATGATAGGGGTCTTGCCGCTTTATTTCGTAAGTGATTGACGGGAACTTGTGTAGTTTCAGGAAGGGGTAGACGAGATGACAGCAAAGGTCAGGGTGCGTTTTGCACCGAGTCCAACTGGTTTCTTACATGTGGGTGGCGCCAGGACCGCGCTTTTCAACTGGCTTTTTGCCCGCCATCACCAGGGCGTCTTCGTTTTGCGCATCGAGGATACGGATCAAGTCCGCTCCACTCAAGCTTCGGTCGACGTCATCCTCGAAGCCCTCCGTTGGTTGGGCATGGACTGGGATGAAGGACCGGAAAAGGGCGGCCCTTACGGCCCTTATTTCCAAACGGAGCGCTTGGATATCTACCGGGAGTATGCCCAGCGTCTATTGGATGAGGACAAGGCCTATCTTTGCTATTGTACTCCGGAAGAGCTGGAAATGCGTCGTCAAGAGGCCCTCGCGAGGGGCGAGGCGCCCAAGTATGACAGGCGCTGCGCCCATTTGACGGAGGCTGAGCGCCGCCAGTTTGAGGAGGAAGGACGTACTCCCGTCATTCGCTTCCGCTCGGGGGACAAGGGCCAAACAGCTGTGAACGACCTGATCAGGGGCGAAGTGGTCTTTGAGAATGCCCTCCTCGATGATTTTGTCCTGATCAAGTCCGATGGCCTGCCGACTTATAATTACGCGGTGGTGGTGGACGATCACTTGATGGGGATCACCCACGTCATCCGCGGCGAGGACCATCTGTCCAATACGCCAAGGCAGATCCAGGTCTATGAGGCCTTTGGCTTTCCGCTGCCCCAGTTTGCCCATATCCCGATGATTCTAGGTCCGGATCGGACTCGCCTTTCCAAACGCCACGGGGCGACTTCCGTGACCCAGTTCCGGGATGAAGGCTACTTGAGTGAAGCGATGGTGAATTATCTTGCCCTGCTGGGCTGGGGCTACGATGACAAGCGGGAGCTGTTCACCAAGGAGGAGCTGATCAAGTACTTCGCCTTGGAAAAGGTGTCAAAGAACCCTGCCATTTTCGATCAAAAAAAGCTTGACTGGATGAATGGCGTCTACTTGCGGGAGCTGTCCGTTGAGCAGCTGGTCGAGGCCGTCTTGCCCATGATGATCGGAGCGGGGTATTTCACAGCAGACGAACTTGAGGCCCAACGCCCCCGGGTGGAGGGGATCTGCGAGGTCCTGCAGACGCGGGTCAAGACTCTAAAAGAGCTGGTGGATACGTCCTATTATTTCTTCCTGGATGAGGTGGTCTACGATCCCGAGGCCGTGGATAAGATCCTCCGCAAGGATTACGTGCCCGATCTGTTGGCTACCCTTGTTGCCGAGTTCTTGCGTCTCGAGAAATTCGATGTTCCCTCGATTGAAGGTGTCTTCCTGAGGCTCCAAGAGGAAACGGGGCGCAAGCTGGGGGATCTGATTCAGCCCGTGCGAGTTGCTGTGACCGGTCGGCGGGTGTCCCCGGGGATGTATGAGACCTTGGCCCTTGTTGGTCGACCAAAGGCTTGTCAGAGGATGAAGCAGGCCGCTGAAATGGCGAAAAAGCCAGCTTCCGAATGATATTGTGCCTGCAAGTTCCAGGAGAGGTTCTTGCATAGGAGTCATTGGTATGCTATAATGGACATCGCCGGTTGGGGGATGGTGTAATCGGCAACACAGCAGACTCTGGATCTGTTATTCCAGGTTCGAGTCCTGGTCCCCCAGCCAACTAGCCCCCATCGTCTAGCGGCCTAGGACATCGCCCTCTCACGGCGAAGGCAGGGGTTCAAATCCCCTTGGGGGTACCAACCGCAAGCAAAGCCCCTTCCCTGGATAAGGGAAGGGGCTTTTACTTTGGGGCGATGGCGACAGGATTTTGGGATGATTATCCAGAAGACATGGAGCGGCAATTCCAGGAAGGAGTACTGATCGTGGATATCATCGGGATCGATGTTGGAGGAACGAACACCGATGCTGCGTTCATCCGGCACGGTCGAGTGGTGGGGATGGCCAAAGTGCCCACCAATCATGAGGACTTGATCGAAAGCACCAAGCAGGCCATGAATGAGATTATGGCTTACTACGCAACCTCAGGGCAAGTCCAGCTCCATCTGTCAACCACCCTGTCGACTAATGCCATCATCGAAGGAACGGGATCGCCCGCGGCTGCCTTGGGGATGCCTGGGCCAGGCGTCAACTTGGCTGCCCTCGATCTGGGCTTTCCCTTTTTCCCCCTGGGAGGATACATCGATCATCGGGGCCGGGAAGTGGCGGAGCTCAATGAGGGTGAAGTGCTGGCGGCAGCTAAAGAGGCAAAGCGGGCCGGGGCCGAGGCCTTGGCCATTGCGGGCAAGTTTTCCCATCGCAATCCTGTACACGAGCAGCGGGCGGGGGCACTCGTCGCTGCCAGCGGCCTTGGCTTCAGCAACGTGACCTTAGGTCATCGCCTGTCGGGTAGGGCCAATTTTCCCCGCCGCGTGGTGACCGCCTATCTCAACTCCCGGGTGGCTAGTCTCCAAACCCATTTTTGCCGGATAATCGAAAACCTGTTAGAGATGGAGAAATACCGGGCTATCCGGGAAGTCTTGATTCTCAAGGCCGACGGGGGCACCATGTCGCTCGAGGAGTCTTGTCAGCTTCCGGTGGAGACCATCCTTTCGGGGCCGGCGGCCAGCATCTTGGGCGCCCAGGCCTTGTCTAAGCACACGCAGGAAAACGCGGTGATCGTCGACATTGGCGGCACCACCACCGACATTGCCGTCATTGTCGCGGGTGAGCCGTTATATCAACGCAGGGGGGCCGACATCGCCGGCTACCGCACCCTTGTGCCGGCTCTTTTTACCCGCTCGATCGGCCTTGGGGGCGACAGCGAGGTCCATGTCCAAGTCGAGGAAGGGGAGGTTCGTTTCCGCCTTGGCCCCAGGAGGGCGGGGACTCCGGCGGCCATGGGAGGCAGCCGACCAACCCCAACGGATGCGGCGGTGGCTTTGGAGATGGCCCGCATCGGGGATAGGGGGCGAGCTAGGGAGTGCATTAAGGAATTAGCTGAACCGTTGGGACTGTCGTGGCGGCAGGCTGCCCAAGGCATCATCGAGGCCTTCACTGGACAGTTGGTGGAGGAGGTGCGGGCGATTTATCAGCGGCTGGCCGGGATTCCCCTCTACACAGTATCGGAGATCTTGGCGCCCCCGGATTTTCACCCCCGGGTGATGGTGGGACTTGGTGGACCGGCTCAGGTCTTCATTCCCCTGGCAGCCAAGCTGATGGGTCTTCCCTGGGAGATCCTGCCCTTCAGCGAGGGCGCCAATGCCATCGGCGCTGCGGCGGCAAGGCCCACCGCAGCCATTACCCTCCACGCGGATACGGAGCTCGAGGTTTTGACCATTCCTGAGATAGGTTATCACGGGCGGATCGACAGGGCTTTGCTTTTTGACCGCCAGCGTGCCCGGCAAGAAGCCCTGAGGCAAGCGGCAAGCTACGCCCAGAGACTTGGGCTGCCGGATCATGAGGATGTTTATATCGTGGAAGAGGAGAGTTTCAACGTTGTGCGGGGCTTTCATACGGTGGGCAGGATTCACAGCATCCGGGCCCAATTGCGGCCCCGCGTCCGGCGGATAGAGGTGACTGAGGACATTGCTGACGGCAAAGCATAAAGTAGGCTTGATTTTTTTCCCAGCCTTCGATTGGTGCATCACCCCCGACCACCCTGAGCGGGAGGAGCGGCTCCTCTACACCCGGGACCAGATCCTCGAGGAAGGCTTGCTGGATGTAGAGGGAATTGAAGAGTACCGACCTTTCGTAGCGGAAGACAAGGATATTCTCCGGGCCCATGTTTGTGTTCCAAGTGTTGCCGCTCGGGTTACCGAATCCCATCGCATTGCCGTTGGGGGAACGATGCTGGCGGCCGATTTGGTCCTTGATAAGAAGGTCGACCGGGCTTTTGCCCTGCTGCGTCCCCCTGGCCACCACGCGATGCGGATTGTCCACGGCTCGCGGGGTTTTTGCACCGTCAACAATGAGGCGATCATGGTGGAACACATCCGTCATCGGCTAAGCCCCAAGACCCGTATTGCCATCGTCGATACCGATGCCCACCATGCCGACGGCACCCAAGATATTTTCTACAACGATCCCGGCATCCTGCATATTTCCATCCATCAAGACGGCCGCACCCTCTACCCCGGGACGGGGGACGTCCAGGAGCGGGGAGGACCGGCTGCCTATGGCCAGACGGTCAACATTCCCTTGCCTCCCGGTACGGGGGACGAGGGACTCCTTTATGTGATGGAAAAGGCGGTCATGCCTATCCTGGCAGATTGGGAGCCAGATATCATCATCAATGCCGCGGGACAAGACAACCACTTCACAGACCCGCTAACCCACATGAACGTTAGCGCAAGGGGCTACGCGCGTCTGACGGATATGCTGGGGCCGGACATCGTTGTTTTGGAAGGCGGATACTCCATCGAAGGCGGCCTGCCCTATGTAAATGTCGGGATTCTTTTGGCCCTGGCCGGCCTTGATTATAGCCATGTGAAAGAGCCCGTTCCCCAGCCGACCCAGCCCCCTCAGGTAATGGGCCAGATCGAGAGGATAACGGAAACGGTCATGCGCGCCTGGGCGACGAGAGATCAGGTCGATCGGAGCCGACTCTTTGGCGAGGGGGAATACTTCCAGAGACACAGGGCTATCTATTATGATACCGACAACTTATTGGAGGAGCAGCGGGAACTCATCCGCCTTTGCCCCGATTGCTCGGGATGGCGCTTGATTTATTCCAAGGCCAGCGGCTACTACTCGTCTTTGACCTCCCGGGGACAGATCGCCGCGGTAGTCATTCCTTGGCTGGCCTGCCCCAAATGCCGGGCTGAGGCGGAAGACAAGTATGAGCTGATCGCCAAAGAGGGACGCTGTCGGCAAGTCTTTTTGCAGGATGTGGCCAGGGATGCTTTTACGAACTGGCGAAAATGAAGGGAAGCAGTTGGCATCGGCTGACAGCTGCATCAGTATTCGTTGACCCTCGGCAGGAGGGCGTGTTACTATCACGGGGAGTATTGAGTCAAGTGGGGCTGCCTCCATCGGGGAGGCAGAAGCTATGGGCATTTTCCCTTGACGGAGGATGAGGCATGGGGCGGCTGCATGAATGGGCGGAAGGCCAAATCGATCGCCTGCTAGCAAAGCTTGTCCGTGGGCAGGAAGCATCCCGCGGTGATGTGCGGAGGATCTGTGGGTACCTGGAAAGCTGGGTGAGCATCGCCGTCAACCTGGTCCTCTTCGTCCTCAAGTACGTCCTGGGCACCGCCATCAACAGCGTGTCCCTCATTGCCGACGCTTTCCATACCCTATCGGACATGGCTACCTCTTTTGTTGTGCTCTTGGGGTTTCGGGCGGCGGCCAAGGACCCCGATGAGCAGCATCCCTATGGTCACGGACGGGTAGAGATCGTCGCCACCTTAGTCATCGCTGTGCTGTTGATCCTCGTGGGGCTCGACTTTTTCAAGTCCTCGGCCAAGAGGCTGCTCGAGCCAGAGCCTGTCGGCGGGGGTCTAATCATCGCGGGCATCATGGTTGCTTCGGGCCTAATCAAAGAAGCTCTTTTCTTTTTCTCCGCCTCCTTGGGCAGGCGGATTGACTCATCGGCCCTAATCGCCGATGCCTGGCATCATCGCAGTGATGCCATTGCCTCTGGGCTGGTGGCCATCTCCGTCGTAGCTGCCATGTTCGGCTACAACCGGGTCGATGCCGTTTTCGGCCTGGTGGTGTCAGCCCTCATCCTCCATACGGGCATCAGTCTCGGCCGCGATTCTGTCAGCCAATTGATCGGTGAAGGCCCGGACGAAGAAGTGCTTTCCCGGATAAGGCAACATGCAAGCTCTGTTGACGGAGTGACTGGGGTCCATGGCATTCAGGTTCATGATTACGGGGACCGTCGCCTCGTTTCCCTCCATGTAACAGTTGAACCCCATCTGAGCGTAGAGGTTGCCCACAGCATCGCCACCGAAGTTGAGCAGGTGGTGGCCACAAACTTGGATGCCCATGCTACGGTACATATTGAGCCGACCAAGAAAAGTTGAGCTGAGGGCGGCATGGGGACCTTTCCAAAGGACTCGGCCGAAGAATGGCACCTGGCAGCTCGGCGCGGGCTTTCGGATTGGGTCGGAATTGCCTATTTAGGAACGCCGGCCGATCGTAGCAGTACCAGTGTTAACGAAGAAGGGCTGGGGGCAATCCCTTGTATCCTTTGCTATTTATATTCCTATATTGTAATATAAGCATGAGGTGAAAGGGATGAGCGACATCTATGCCTTGCGGGTGGGAGTGGTAAAAGCCCTGGCCCACCCTTTGCGGCTCAGAATCATCGACTATCTGGCGAAGGAAGGACCTCGGTGCGTTGGGGAGATCGTTGAGGAGGTGGGCGGCAGCCAATCGACGGTATCGAAACACTTATCGGTTTTGCGCAAAGCGGGAATTGTTAGGGGTCGAAAAGACGCGCTGATGGTTTATTATGAGCTCTGCACGCCGTGTATTGAGCAGTTCTTTCAATGCATCGACAAAGTGCTGGAGAGCGATTTGAGGATGAGACAGATGGCTTGTGATGGGGCGGGGTGCCAATGCAACAGGTGAGGAAAGAAAGCTGGGCGGGGAAGTTTTTGGCTTGGGAAGACGCGGCGAGGCTCCTGTGGATGATAGGCTTCTTCGTTGCCGCGTACTCTATTCCATTCCGAAGCCCGCGGATTAGTGGAGCCGTCATTGAAGCTTTGTTGATGCTGCAGGAATACGCCCGGGAGCATGTTCTGTTTTGTCTGGTACCGGCTCTCTTCATCGCTGGAGCGATCGGCAGCTTCGTGTCGCAAGATGCGGTGATTAGTCATTTTGGCCCGGGCGCTAGGAAGATGACAGCTTACATTGTTGCCGCCGTCTCCGGCACCGTTCTTGCGGTATGCTCGTGTACAGTCTTGCCCTTGTTTGCCGGTATTTACAAGCGAGGGGCCGGCTTGGGGCCCGCGGTGACCTTTCTCTATTCGGGCCCGGCGATCAACGTGCTCGCCATCATCCTCACTGCCCGGATCCTTGGTTGGGAGATGGGGCTGGCGAGGACCCTTGGTGCTGTCTTGTTCGCTATAGTCATTGGCCTCATCATGGCGTTCTTGTATCGGGATGAAGAACAGAGGCGTCCCCGCGACCATGGCGGGGAAGACGTCAATCTGGTGCGAAACGCGGGATTCCTCTGCGTATTGGTCCTTGTCTTGGTTTTTGCCGCCTGGGGGAAGCCGGGGGAGGAAGGCTTCTGGCTTCGGGTCTACGGGTTAAAATGGCATCTTACCTTAGTCTTGCTGTTAATCCTGAGCTACATGTTAAGGAATTGGTTTAGTCCGGATGAACGGATGACCTGGCTGCAGGCCACCTGGGAGTTTGCCAAGCAGATTCTGCCCATGTTGTTTGCCGGGGTATTGATCGCTGGGGCCCTGATGGGCAGACCCGGCGAAGATGCGGGACTTATTCCTGCCCGTGTGGTTGCGCCGCTCTTGGGCGGGAATTCTCTATTGGCCAACTTGACCGCTTCTCTGTTAGGCGCCTTGATGTACTTTGCCACCTTGACAGAAGTGCCGATCATCCAAGGTTTGCTAGGTCTAGGGATGGGGAAAGGTCCGGCCCTTGCCTTGCTCTTGGCCGGCCCGGCCCTCAGTCTGCCCAGCATGCTAGTTCTTTGGAGCGTCTTGGGGACCAAGAAAACCCTGACTTTCGTGTTGTTGGTGGTCTTGATGGCCACCGTCGCCGGCATGATTTTTGGGGCCATAGTGGCTTGAGGAGGCAAAATCCGTGTTGAACATCAAAGTATTGGGGACCGGATGTGCCAAATGCAAAGCATTGGCAAAGAATGTGCGGCAAGCGGTGGATAGGCTTGGCATTGAAGCCCAGATCAGCAAGGTCAGTAATCTTGACGATATCTTGACCTATGTGATGGTGACCCCCGCACTAGTCATCAACGAAAAGGTCAAAGTATCGGGGCGGGTGGCCAGCCCCGCAGAAATTGAACGGCTGATTGCAGAAGAGAAGTAAGGTTCCGGAAGGCTTCTTCCGGAACCTTGCCTTTACCAGTCGTTCAAGAACTCGCTGTACTTCCCTGCATCTTCGGGCCGGTCGATGACCGTCTGCAAGTAAAGGCCAGTTGGGACGAGGTGCTCCCGGAAAAGGGCAAGATCCTCATGGTCGAGGCAGCCGCGGATGATCAGGCACTTGCCCGCATCCTGCACCATCTTGAGATAAGGCATCATCTGAGGTACTGGCATCCCGCCTACATCCTTGTTGATCTGGATGACTGTAAGCTCATCGATGGCTAGGATGTCTTCCAGGAGAAACAACGATGAGGAGTGGAGATGGATTAGGCTATAGGGTGCGGAACCGGCCAAGGTGCGATTCGGCCCTTGGAGGAACTCTCTGAAGAGCTCTGGCGAATAGAGCGCGGAAGCATCTTCTTGGAGGCGAATGAGCCGTCCCGGCGCCCAAAGGGCGAACTGCTCGATGAAGTAGCCTCCGTGGAAGGGACCGGTAACCTCCGCCATTTTATTGATCACCATGAGGAAAATAGCGGTCAGCTTGTCGATGAGACGATGGACTTCCTCCGGGTGATCATATAAATCATAAATCACCTGGGATGATCCCCGCAGGGCCGCCAGCATATCGCTTATCCCCCGAAGGATCGGCAGTCCAACTGGGAACCTGCCCTCGGACCTTTCTACGAGCATCTTTGTAAAGGCCAGGTATTTCTGCAGCCATGGGTTGTCCTCATCAACCTGCAGGCCCTCCAGTTCATCCCAAGAAAGACCCATCTCCTCGGCCCAAATGCTGCCTGGCGCAATCCGCACCCTGCAGCCCAGCATGGCCTCCATCCAAGGGATGGCCGGGAATGGTGCAGCTCCCCTGACCACATCGTCCTGGATTGGCGCAGTCGCCTGCAGGATCCGTTCATAGTCGGGCCAAAAAGCGTCCGGGTCGAGCATGTGAGCTTCGAGGACATCCTCATCGGCGAGCTTGGCGATGGCTCGATAGCTGGTGAAAGGGAAATAGCCGCCGGAGGAAAAACCGATGAGGGGACGGTTGACCTCTGCTCGTTCCCAAAAAAGTTCATACCTTTGGAATTTCTGTGTCAGCTTATCCTTCGTATACAAAGTCTCCTCCTCCTTTGGTGTCCCATCGTTCGCCATTCTGGAGGCAAATTCCTCCTGCCGTTGCCATCGACGGCTCGCCTGGGAGTTAACTGAACGGAAAGCCCAAATTTGGGGCAAATAAAAGGATGTCTCTAGGGTCAAACTACCTTTGACGCACAGGGAAAGGAGGGCGGTTATGGCCAAGTCTTTTCTTGATGCCCTGAGGGAGAGGTTGCTAGGCCGCAGCCAGGATGTGGAGATTGGGGAAGAGCTGACTCCGCGAAAGTCTGTTGATATGGAGCTGGCGATGGAGGGCGGCATTTATCTTAGTCCAACCCGGGTGGTGCAGGGCGATACCCTGTTCATCAGGTATAACGGACTCTTGGCCCGGTCGGGGGCTGAACAGGTATTCCTCCACTGTGGCTACGGGCCTGGCCCTTGGCAAGGGATAACGGACTTGCCGATGTTCAAGAACTACGATGAATCGTGGGAGACGAGCTTGACCGTGGAACAGGGCGGAACCTTGGAGTTTTGCTTTCGCGACAATGCGGACAACTGGGACAACAATAGCGGTCGCAACTGGAGTTATACTGTCATGCCCGATCCAACCCATAACCCCACTTAGGGCAGGGCGGCCCAGGGAGGACCCTCTTTGGCGGGGTCCTTTTTTCGTGGAATAAGGCCTAGAAAGAAACGGCAACATAGGGATGAACAGGAGGTGATGGAGTGGACCGAGAAGAAGAGACGAGATTGTTTGGTCGTGTGGGCCGGGAAGGCATCAGTCCCCGGGAAGTTATGGCCATTGTGTTCCAGGCCCTCCAAGAGAAAGGTTATCGGCCCATCGACCAAATCGTCGGCTATTTGGTGTCAGGAGATCCTTCCTACATAACTGGCCATAATCAAGCCCGGAACCTGATCAAGAGTCTAGAGCGAGATGAGATACTGGAAGATATGGTGCGATACTACTTGGGACAAGAGGTGGTGAGGGGAAAAGGTGGCCAAACTGGTCATTAGTGGTCCTAACAAGTTGGAGGGGGAAGTACTGATCAGCGGTGCCAAAAACAGCGCCCTGGCGATCATCGTGGCGGCGGCGATGGCCCCTGAAGAATCGGTGCTGATCAATGTTCCCCGCAACTTGGATGTTTTTTTCATGACGAAAATACTAGAGGAGCTAGGTGTGAAGGTTTGGTTCGACGGTGACGGCCTGCACGTTGACGGTTCAACCCTCAGCTCCCATCAAGTCCCATACAACCTAGCACGCCGAATGCGGGCTTCCTTTTATGTAGCTGGCTTGCTCCTGGCTCGCCTCGGCGTTGCGGAAGTCCCGCTGCCTGGCGGCTGCGCCTTGGGCTCAAGGCCGGTTGACTATCACATTAAAGGCTTTCAGAACTTGGGGGCCCAGATAAGTATTGAACACGGCTACATGAAAGCCCAAGCCGCGAGCTTAAGTGGGTGCAAGAACTATATCAATCGGTCCAGCGTAGGCACAACGGTGAACTTAATGCTAGCGGCCTCTACTGCGGAGGGGACCACTATCTTGGAAAACCCGGCCAAAGAGCCGGAAGTGGTGGACCTGGCGATTTGCCTAAACAGCATGGGCGCCCGCATCCGGGGGGCCGGCACCGACGTGATTCGCATCGACGGCGTGAAAAGACTGCGGGGCACTGAGCACACTATCATCCCCGACCGGATTGAGGCGGGCACTTATGCCTTGGCGGCGGCCATCACCCAAGGCCGGGTCCTTTTGCGCAATGTGGTCACTGACCACCTGCGGGCCCCTTTGCTCAAGTTAGAAGAGGCGGGGGCCATCATCAGTGAAGGCCCCAATGAGCTGGAAATCGCCGTGCCCCAGCGGATGCAGGCCGTCGATTTGGAAACCGCGGCTTATCCGGGATTCCCCACCGATTTGCAGCAGCCTTTCATGGCCATGCTGACCCTGGCCGAAGGTACGAGCGTCATTCGGGAGACGATCTTTGACCGGTTCCGCTTCGTCGATGAACTGAGGCGGATGGGCGCCGACTTGAAAGTGGAACGGGATACGGCCATCGTTCGCGGCGTTTCAGGATTGACCGGGGCCCCCGTCGAAGCGACGGACCTGCGGGCGGGGGCGGCTTTGGTGCTGGCTGGTATGGCCGCCGAAGGGACGACGGAAGTCGGCGGGGTGGAAATGATTGACCGGGGCTATGAGCGGCTGGAGGAGAAGCTCCGGGCTTTGGGGGCCAAGATTAGCAGGGAGGGCGATGAAAAGGACCCGGAGGAGTTGGCGCGGGAGCTTGATTATCTTTGTCCTTGAGGGACCAGGTTGATGTAAACGGTGACTGTTTTGCTGATGTGGCTGGCAGTAAGATAAACATAGTAAGTGTCATCTTGGAGGGAGACTGCTCGCTGGTGAATCATCGTCTCCAGGAGAGGCGGATCGATGGCATCGACGTCTCGGCCCACAAGTTCTTGCAGGAGGCCTTGGATTGTCTCCTGCCCTTTGAGCCTGGCCCCTTCGTCGGGGCAGGTAGCCACCACTTTGACCGATTGGATAATATGGCCTTTTTTCTCCAGGCTTTCGAGGCGCTTGAGCCGGGCTTCCAGGTCCAGTGAATGGCCGAGGAGGAGCTGATTCTCCAAAGTCAGATCGTCTACTTTGCGGCCCATGAGCAGCATTCCCAGGATGAGCCCGGCGATGAGTCCTAAAAGGAATATGGCGATGAATCGGATTGGCTTCATTTTACCCCCGCGATGGTCACCACTAGCCAATAGGCTACATTAGCCCCGGCGAAACTCCCTAGAATGACCACCATTTGCCTCAGCAGAAGACCCAGCTGGCCGTCGAAGAGGCCGCTTTCGATGATCCTGAGGGTGGGCATGGTGCCCCCGATGGCCACCAAGATTCCCCACATTTTCATATTCCTGGCCAGGAGGAGCATCGTCGCTAGGGGCGATCCCTTGTTAAACAAGGTTGCTAAGGAACCGATCAGGGCTCCCCCCAGGACGACGCCGAGGGCCGCAAAAAAAGGTTCCACCAGTTCCATCGGTAATCGCTTCATGGCTGATCTTATGCGGGCGGGGCCTTCGCCATGACAACAAGGAAATTGACGGGTAGTCTTGAATGTCTAGCTAAAGCCTTCGCTGGAGGGGAAGACAGTGGCTGGCTTCGTTCACTTGCACACCCATACCGAATACAGCCTGCTCGATGGCTGCTGTCGGCTCGACGGCTTGATCGAGCGGGCTGTGGAGCTTGACATGCCGGCGATCGCGATCACCGACCATGGGGCCATGTACGGTACCATCGAGTTTTACAAGAAGGCCCGGCAGGCGAAGATCAAGCCAATCATCGGCTGTGAAGTCTATGTTGCGCCCCGTTTGCGCAAGCAGCGGGAGCCGAAGATCGATGAGACGGCCTATCATCTAGTGTTGCTTGCGGAAAACAACCAAGGCTATCGGAACCTCCTGAGCCTCGTCACCAAGTCCCATCTAGAAGGTTTCTATTATCGCCCGCGGGTGGACAAAGAGCTGTTAGCTGAACATGCCGAAGGTCTGATTGCCCTCACCGCTTGCTTAGCTGGCGAGATCCCGACGAAAATAAGGCACAGCTTTACGGAGGCCAGGCGAGCCCTCGATGAGTACCTGGCCATCTTTGGCCGGGACTGCGTCTACCTGGAGCTGCAAGATAATGGGGTGGAGGGACAAAAAGAAGTCAATGAGCTTTTGGTCCGTCTCGGTCAAGGGGCCGGGGTGCCGATTGTGGCCACCAACGATGTCCACTACTTGCGGGCCGAGGATGCCAGGGCCCACGATGTCCTCCTTTGCATCCAGATGGGAAAGACCATCAGCGATCCTAATCGGATGAGATTTCCGACCAATCAGTTCTTTGTCAAGTCCGCTGCCGAAATGGCCCAGGTGTTCCCCCACCATCCGGAGGCTCTAGCCAACACCCTGGTCATCGCCGAACGCTGCCAGGTGGAGATTGAGCTGGGCCGGGTGCACCTGCCGCCCTTCTTGCCCCCCGACGGCCAGGATCTGGCAAGTTACTTAGAGCAAGAGACTTTCGCGGGAGCCGCGAGGCGTTTCGGGGAGGTAACCCCTGAGATAAAGGCGCGCCTTGACTATGAGCTTGGCATCATTAATTCCATGGGTTACCCGGGCTACTTTCTGATCGTCGCCGATTTCATCCAATATGCCCGCTCCCGGGGCATCCAGGTGGGACCGGGGAGAGGCTCGGCGGCGAGCAGCCTTGTTGCTTACTGCCTCGGGATCACCGACATCAATCCCCTCCAGTACGGGCTCATCTTCGAACGCTTCCTCAATCCCGACCGGATCAGTTTGCCCGATATCGATACGGATTTTGCCGACGATCGCCGCGGGGAAATCATCGATTATGTGGTGAGGAAATATGGGCAGGATCGGGTGGGCCAAATCATCACTTTTGGCACCATGGCCGCGCGGGGAGCCATCAGGGATGTGGGGAGGGCCTTGGAGCTTCCCTATAACCAGGTGGATGCTATTGCCAAGCTTGTGCCCGCGGAAGTGGGCGTGACTTTGCAGGACGCGATGGAGGCTGTTCCGGAGCTCGCGAGCCTTGCCCGTTCGAACGAAGAGGTAGCCGATCTATTGGAGCTTGCCCAGGCGGTGGAGGGATTGCCCCGCCACGCATCGGTCCACGCTGCGGGGATCGTCATCGCCGACAGGCCCTTGATGGAATACACACCTCTGCAACTCGGTCTTGAGGGGCAAATCATCACCCAGTATCCCATGGAGAATCTAGAAGAAGTGGGCCTCCTCAAAATGGATTTCTTGGGCCTGCGGAATCTGACGGTGATCGCCCGGGCCGTGGAGCTAATCCGGGATGCGCGGGGGGTGGAGCTGGACATCGAGGCCATTCCCTTAGACGATCCTAAGGTTTACAGTATGCTTAGTCAAGGAGACAGCATGGGCGTGTTCCAGATGGAGAGCCGGCTCTTCCGCAGTCTCCTCCAGGAAATCAAGCCCACCCGGTTTGAGGATCTTGTGGCCATCCTGGCTTTGGGACGTCCAGGACCGATGGGAAGGGTCGATGACTATGTCCGGCGCAAGCACGGTGAAGAGGAGATCTCCTATCTCCATCCTTGGTTGGAGGATATCCTTGAGGAAACCTATGGGGTGATTATTTATCAAGAACAGGTGATGCGCATTGCCACCCGCCTTGCCGGCTACACCGCGGCCCAGGCTGACCTATTGCGGCGGGCGATGGGCAAGAAGAAGCCGGAAATCATGATGGAGGAGCGATCCCGCTTCCTCGTTGGCTGCACTAAGAACGGGATCGATGTCAAGACGGCGGAAACGATTTTCGAGGAGATCGAAAAGTTCGCCGGCTACGGCTTCAACAAGGCCCACTCCGTGGCGTACGCGATGATTTCGTACCGGACCGCCTATCTGAAAGCCCACTACCCGGTGGAGTTCATGGCCGCCGTCCTCAGCAGCGTCATGGGGTCGACGGACAAGGTGGCGGCTTACATCACCTCGTGCCAGCGCCGGGGGATCAAGGTGCTGCCCCCCGATATCAATGAAAGCCTGGCCGACTTCCGGGTCGTTGGCAATCAAATTCGCTTCGGCCTGGGGGCAGTGAAGAACGTGGGGGTAAGTGCCATTGAAAGCATCATCGAAGCTCGCCGGGAAGGTCCCTTCACCTCCATTTTCGATCTTTGCCAGCGGGTTCCAAGCCGGATTATGAACCGTAAACTTTTGGAAAGCCTAATAAAGGCGGGGGCCCTCGACTCGCTGGGGGAGGAGCGGGGGGAGCTATTGGCCCTGGTGGACTTGGCCCTTGAAGACGGTCAACGCTTCCAACAGCAGGCGCGGGGACAAAAGACTTTGTTCGATCTGGATGCATTCGACTTGGCGGAAGAAGTCCGGCCGGCATCCCTCCCGGCTTTAAGCCGCAAGCAGCAGCTGGCCATGGAAAAGGAGGCCCTGGGCCTTTACATCAGCGGACATCCCTTGCAGGAAGTCGAGGAACTAGTTGAGGACCTGGATCCGGACCGGTTAAGCTCCCTCGGCCGCCGGCGGGATGGCGAGTGGGTCATGGTGGTGGGTGTGCTCAAAGGTCCCAAGCGGGTCAGGACCAAGACCGGGGCCCAAATGATGTTTGCCCAGCTGGAGGATCTGTCGGGGGCGGCGGAGGTCATCTTTTTGCCCGCAATCTACGGCGCCCATAAGGGCTCCCTGGAGGAAGACAGTCTCCTCCTCCTTGGGGGAAGGGTGGAGATACGGGAGGAGGGAAATAAGATCCTGGTCGATGAGGTGGTGCCCCTTGAGCCACCGCCGCTCCTCTTGGATGTCCACAGCATCGAGCAGCTGAGGTCTTTGCAGCAAAGCCTCCGGGGCGGAGGGGGAGATGTCCCTGTTATCCTCCGCCGCCGAGGAAGGGGTGGGACGGTCCTGGTGGTGGCATCCGCGGAGTATTGGGCATCCCCAGATGCCAAGAGGGAGCTTGCGGCCTTGAGACGGCCTTGACGGCGGTTGGATTCTGGTTGAAGGCCCTAGGGGGTTAGTGTATACTCGAAGCAGGACTTTACGGGCAGGGGGTGAGCCCTTGGGACCAGGTTCTTTTGAGCCATTGGATGTTGTCTGTGGTGATTTTGTCGCGGTCCGGGCCTTGGAAAACGGCGTCACCGTCATCGGCCTGACTAGAGGGAAAGACACCAGATTCCACCACAGTGAGAAACTCGATCAAGGGGAAGTAATGATCGTTCAGTTTACCGAACATACTTCAGCTATCAAGATCAGAGGTCGAGCGGAGATTCTGACCCGTCATGGGCGCATCGAGTCGGGAGAGTAAAACAAAGTATTCGCTGGGGTCGATAAAGGAGAGAAGCTTTGTGTGGACCGTCGTGTACGTTGCGCCGAACCGCCCGGTGGCGGAGATGATGAAGGAGATGTTGGAAAATGACGGACTTCTCGTCATGATTCGGTGTGCTGGCATACCCCATTTGGGGGATTCAGGCCACTTTGAAATCCTGGTGCCCGAATCGGAAGTGGATGAGGCGCAGATCGCTTTGAGTCGGGTATTGGGTCAATGAACTCACCTAGTGGGATGAGGGGATGCTAATAGTGTTTTGGGGGAAGCAAAAGTATGTGACCATCAAGCCCCAGGAGACAAGCTCCGGACCTGTGGCTGACGGCCTGTGGACTAGGTGCCCATCTTGCAGCAGCCTCCTGTATACGAAGGAGCTCACAAAGAACCTGAACGTTTGTAACCGTTGCAGCTATCATTTCCGGATGGGCGCCTGGGACCGGGTGAAGCATCTGTTGGATTCCGAAAGTTTCCAGGAAATGGACCGAGACCTTGAAGGGGGCAACCCTTTGGGGTTTTCCGGCTATGAAGAAAAGTTGGCCAATTCTCGGGAGAAGACGGGCCTCACCGAAGCCTGCCTGACCGGGGAGGGCCGTCTCAGTGGCTACCAGCTGGTTTTTGGAGCTATTGATTTCGGCTTCATCGGGGGCACGATGGGAACAGTGGTGGGGGAAAAAGTTTGTCGAGCCTTTGAATACGCCCTGGCCAAGAGGCTGCCTGTGGTGATGGTGTCCGCTGGAGGCGGCGGCGCCCGCATGCATGAAGGGATCCTCTCCTTGATGCAGATGGCCAAGACAAGCCAAGCTGTCGAACGGCATAGTCAGGCGGGGCTGTTATATATCTGTGTGCTGACCGATCCCACCATGGGTGGGATCTATGCCAGTTTTGCTTCGCTGGCAGATGTCATTTTGGCCGAGCCCCGGGCATTGATCGGGTTTGCCGGTCCGCGCGTGGTGGAAGAGACTATTCGCCAGAAGCTCCCCAGCGGCTTTCAACGGGCAGAATTCGCCTTGAACAACGGGATGGTAGATGCCATAATAGAGCGAAAGGAGCTGAGGAAGGTCCTCACTCGCCTGTTGCTGTACCACGATGGGGGAGGGCGACAGTCATGCTAAATGGGGTCTTTGAGTGGGAAAAGCCTTTGGTTGAACTGGAGAAGAAGATCGAAGAGCTTCGTCGGTTCACCAAAGAAGAGGGAATCGACTTTTCCGCGGAAATCGCTACGCTAGAGAGCCGGGCTGAGAATCTCCGGCATGATATCTACTCCCGCCTGACCCCGTGGCAGAAAGTGATGATCGCCCGTCATCCGCGGCGGCCAACCTGCCTCGATTACATCGAACTCATCTTTGATGACTTTTTCGAACTCCACGGAGATCGGACCATCCGGGATGATCCGGCCATGGTGGGGGGCATTGCCCTCCTGGAAGGGCGGCCGGTGACGGTCATCGGACCCCAGAAGGGCAAGGATACCAAGGACAACATCGCGCGCAACTTTGGTTTGCCCCATCCTGAAGGTTACCGCAAAGCCCTGCGGCTTATGCGTCAGGCGGAGAAGTTCCACCGCCCCATTATTTCCCTGATCGATGTGGTGGGCGCCTATCCGGGCATTGAAGCAGAACAGCGAGGTCAGGGGGTCATCATCGCCGAGAATATTCGGCAGATGTCCTTCTTGAAGGTTCCCATCATCTGTGTGATCACGGGCGAGGGAGGCAGCGGGGGAGCATTGGCCATTGGGGTTGGCGATCGTATTCTCATGCTGGAAAACGCCTGGTATTCAGTCTGCTCACCGGAGATGTGTGCGCAAATCTTGTGGAAAGACACCAAGAAGGCGGTCGAAGCTGCGCAGTCACTGTGTTTGACCGCGCAGGACCTGCTGGCTTGGAAGATCATCGATGAGATCATACCGGAACCCCCAGGGGGTGCCCACAGAGACCACGAAGCTATGGCGATGACACTAAAAGAAGCATTGCTACGCCATCTCCAGGAGTTGGAGGCCCGACCGGCAGACGAACTGGTGGCCAAGCGACTCGATCGATACCGCCAGATTGGGGTGGTGTGGTAACCAGTAAGGAGGACTTGGATGTGAAGTGCATTGGCGTCCTGACTAGTGGTGGTGATGCTCCGGGGATGAATGCCGCCATCCGGGCGGTAGTTCGTGCAGGGCTGCATGCAGGGGTCAAGGTTATTGGGGTTCGAAGAGGGTATCATGGACTAATTCATGGCGAGTTTCAAGTCATGACCCCCCGTTCCGTCGCCGACATCATCCATCGGGGCGGGACTATCTTGAGAACGGCCCGGAGCGAGGAGTTTAGAACGCCAGCTGGTCAGCAGCGGGCCCTGGACAACATTAGGCAGCAACAACTCGAAGGCCTAGTCGTCATCGGCGGCGGCGGTTCGATGCGGGGCGGATTGGCCCTCAGCGATCTGGGCGTACCCATCATTGGCGTTCCGGCTACCATCGACAATGATCTGGTAGGCACCGATGTGTCTATCGGGTTCGACACGGCAACCAATACGGTGGTGGACGCGATCAACAAGATCAGGGATACTGCCACTTCCCACGAGCGGATCTACGTAATTGAAGTGATGGGCCGTGACTCGGGCTTCATTGCCCTCCATGCGGGCCTTGCCGGAGGCGCGGAATCGATTTTGGTGCCCGAGATTGCCTTCGACCTCGATGATGTGTGTCGTCGGATTGTGGACGGCTACCAACGGGGCAAAGCCCATAGCATAATTGTCGTTGCGGAAGGTGCCTATGGTTCGCCGGGGGCGGCCAAGAACGGTGAGAGCGCCGGCTTTCGGGTAGGGAAATTCATCAGGGAAAAGACCGGCTTTGAAACTAGGATCACCGTCCTGGGACACCTGCAGCGAGGCGGAACCCCTACGGTGCAAGACAGGATACTGGCCAGTCGGCTAGCAGCCTATGCGGTTGAGCTTCTCTTGGAAGGGGAGGATCGTCTCCTCACCGGGATGGTCAACAACCAGCTGCGGGCCACCCCGTTGGATGACATTTTGGGTCAGACAAAGGAGTTGGATCGGAGCATGTACGAATTGGCCAATGTCTTGGCCTCGGTCTGACAGGAGGTGACCCGATGCGCAGAACAAAGATTGTTTGCACAATTGGCCCTGCAAGCGAGTCCTTCGAGAGAATAACTGAACTCATCCGGGCGGGCATGGATGTTGCCCGGCTGAACTTTTCCCATGGCACCATCGAAGAACAGCTGGAGCGTTTGCGCAATGTGCGGTTGGCTTCAGAAACTCTGCAAAAACCCGTTGGAATTCTTCTCGACATCCAAGGACCCAAGCTGCGGACAGGCCCGGCCCCCGATGGACCGGTCCTCCTGGAAGCCGGCCAGGAAATAGTGGTACTGCCGAGGAGCGTCGACACCACTCCCCAACAGATCGGGATCGATTATGAGCCTTTGCCCCGGAAAGTAAAGGTTGGGGGAGCGATCTTGCTTGATGACGGGCTGATTGAACTGCGGATCAAGGAGATCAAAGGCAAGCAGGTCCACTGTGAAGTTGTCGTGGGAGGGCCGCTGCCTGGACGCAAGGGGGTCAGCCTCCCCGGGGTGGATGTCGATCTGCCCCCCTTGGGGGAGAGGGATGTTGAGCATATCGAGTTTGGCATTGAGCATGGGGTTGATTTTCTAGCCGCCTCCTTTATTCGCCGGGAGGAACACGTGGATGAGATTCGGGATCTGATCCGGAGCCGGGGCGGCGACCTGCCCATCATTTCCAAGATCGAGAGCGAAGAAGGAATCCGCAACATCGAAGGCATCATTGCGGCT
The DNA here is from genome assembly GCA_012521755.1 of Bacillota bacterium. Classification (GTDB taxonomy): domain Bacteria; phylum Bacillota; class Limnochordia; order JAAZLZ01; family JAAZLZ01; genus JAAZLZ01. The sequence continues at coordinate 25,632 of JAAYLV010000091.1, forward strand.
TCCGATGGAATTATGATCGCCCGGGGCGATTTGGGGGTGCAGATCCCTCCCGAAGAGGTCCCCTTGGTCCAGAAGCGGATCATTGCCCTTTGCAACCAGGCGGGCAAGCCGGTGATCACAGCCACCCAGATGTTGGAATCGATGGTCCGCAACCCCCGCCCAACCAGGGCGGAGGTGACGGACGTGTCCCAGGCCATTTTTGATGGCACCGATGCGGTGATGTTGTCGGGCGAGACGGCCGTTGGCAAGTACCCTGTCGAAGCGGTCAAAATGATGGCGCGAGTTGCGGGCCGCATCGAAAGATCCTTGGATTATCGCAAAAACTTGGAGCTGAAGCGGGAGTTCGCCCGCAATTCGGTGGCGGAGGCTATCAGCCATGCTACTTGTGAGACAGCCTTAGACTTGGATTTGGCCGCCATCTTGTGCTCCACCCAATCGGGAAGCACCGCGAGGATGGTCTCCAAGTATCGTCCCCGCTGCCCCATCATCGCCGTCACCCCTGTGGAGGAAGTATGTCGCCGGTTGACTCTAACTTGGGGCGTCCATCCCATCGTGGTGCCCCGAACGGAGCACATCGACGACATGATCGATGTGGCTTACCAGGCGGCACTGGAGAGTGGCCTCGTTGTGCCTGGAGATGTGACGGCGATCACTGCGGGAGTGAAGACAGGAACCCCCGGGTCGACGAACCTTTTGCAAATCCATACGATGCAAGGGGAATAGACAATGGTCTATCTGCTCCTCGCCCTTATCCTGCTCCCCACCTTAGAGCTGGCCCTGTTGATTGAACTTGGCCGTCAGGTGGGTACATGGCCAACCATCGGTCTGGTCCTCGGCACCGGGGTGGTGGGGACGGCCTTGGCGAAGTCCCAGGGCATGGCGGTCTTGCACCGGATGGCCGCCGAGCTGAACGAGGGTCAGATCCCCGCGGAGGGTCTCTTCGATGGCCTTTTGATCTTCATCGGTGGACTGCTCCTGGCCACTCCGGGCTTGATAACCGATACAGCGGGCCTCTTGCTCCTTTTGCCCTGGACCCGCAGACTAATCAAGGCAAAGGCTCGGGTCAAGATTTATGACTGGGTAAGGCGAGGCACCCTTTATATTTCCGTGAGATGAGTTGGAGGGTCGCTAGTGGAACGACGCTCTTTCGAAGAAAGATTCAATGCGCAGCTGCCGAATTCAAAGATTCTCTACAACAGGGCCCTTCAGGTCCTGCCCAGCGGGGTTACCCATGACGCCCGTTATCTGGCTCCTTTTCCGCCATACATTGCTCGAGCCTCTGGCTCGAAAAAATGGGATGTGGATGGCAATGAGTATGTTGACTACTGGATGGGCCATGGTGCCTTGCTGTTGGGTCATGCCCACCCAAAACTGGTTCAGGCCGTCCAAGAGCAGGTAGCAAAGGGGACCCATCTGGGAGGGTGTCACGAGCTTGAGATTCGTTGGGCGGAGCTAATCAGCCAGTTGATGCCGGCGGCTGAAAAGGTGCGTTTCGTCGGGTCGGGGACCGAGGCGACCCACCTCGCCATGCGCCTTGCGCGGGCGTTTACGGGCAGGACTAAGACCATCAAGTTTGCCGGTCATTTTCACGGATGGCATGATGCTGTCACCGGTGCCGTCGTCGAGCCTGATGAGGACCCTGCCCCTGGAGTCCTGCGTTCTTCCGTGGAGGCGACCATTTCTCTTCCTCCCAACGATGTGGTCTTGGTGGAGGATGCCATCAAGGAGGATGGCGATGTGGCAGCCGTCATCGTTGAACCTGGCGGCGGCTCTTGGGGAACGATCCCTACCACGGCCGAGTTTTTGCGGGAGCTTCGCCGCGTTACCGCGGACAACGAGGTAGTCCTCATCTTTGACGAAGTTGTGACTGGTTTTAGGCTGGCTCCCGGCGGTGCCCAAGAGTATTACGGGGTCGTTCCCGACCTAGTATGTTTGGCGAAAGTGGTCGCCGGTGGCCTTCCGGGAGGAGCGGTGGCCGGACGGCGAGAAATCATGGAGCTGTTGGAATTCAAGGATGACCTAGATTGGAATCGTCGCCGAAAGATCCCCCATCAGGGGACCTTCAATGCCAATCCCTTGTCCGCGGCGGCGGGAGTTGCAGTGCTTGAAGAAGTGGCCAAAGGGGACTGCATCCGGCAGGCTAACGGGCTTTGCGGACAGTTGGCCGATGGGATGAATGAGGTTCTCCAGCAAGCAGGGATCCCGGGCCAGGTATATGTCCTTGGTTCCATGTTCCATATCGCCTTGGAGGTGGAGCCGGCCGATGCCGACTACAAGAGGCTCGTTGAACTGGCCAAAGGGCCCAAGGCAAGTGAGCTGCGTAGAGCTATGCTCCTGGAAGGAGTAGACTTGATGCGCAATGGCGGTTTTCTCTCGGCGGCCCATACGGCGGAGGACATCGACAAGACTATAGAGGCCTTTGCCAAGATACTGACCTCGAATCGGAGGATGGACAGGTGAAAATCGGGAAGCTTCCTGCGGAAAGGTTGCACGCTCTCGTACTGGGGCGATTAGGCAAGCGGCGAAGTGATGTGCTGCTCCGCCCAGCAGTGGGGGAGGACTCAGCTGTCATCGATTTTGGCGATGAGGTGTGTATTATCTCCAGCGATCCCATCACCGGCGCCGGAGCGCGCCTTGGGGAGCTGGCTGTCCATGTTTCCTGCAATGATGTTGCCGCCAATGGGGCAAGACCCGTTGGGGTGCAAGTGGTCCTCTTGCTCCCCGAGTCTTTCGTGGAAGAAGAACTAGCGGTCTTGATGGAGCACATCGACAAGGCGGCGGGGGACCTTGGGATCGAGGTTCTCGGCGGACACACGGAGATCACCTCTAAGGTGCTAGAGCCCTTGATTGTGGTCACTGCCCTTGGCAGGGCGCCCCGCCATGGCTTTGTCAGCTCCAGCGGGGCCCGCCCCGGAGACGACCTGGTCATCAGTAAAGGCATAAGCATTGAAGGGACGGCCATTTTGGCCTCTGATTTTGCAGAGCTCCTCCGGCCTCTTGTCGGGGAGGAAGTGATCGCTCGCAGCCAAGAGTACTGGTCGGAAATCAGCGTCGTTCCCGAAGGGAGGATCGGCGCTTCCCTCGGTGTTTCCGCAATGCACGATGTGACGGAGGGTGGTTTGTATGGGGCCCTCTGGGAGATGGCGGAAGCCTCCAACGTAGGCCTTGAGGTCGTCCGGGAGCGGGTGCCGGTGCGAGAGGAAACGGCCCTCATTTGCCAGCACCTAGGCCTTGATCCCCTGGGGTTGATTTCCTCGGGAACAATGCTTTTCGCAACGCCTCGCGGAAAGGACCTCATCGATGCCCTAGCCGCGGAAGGGATCAAAGGTGCCATCATCGGCCAGGTCACTGACGGACTTCGCATCGTCCGCGGAGAGGCGGGGGAGGAGCACATCCTCGAGGGACCAGGGGAGGATGAGCTCTGGCGGTTTCTGAAAACGACTAGCTGATCGTCGCGTCGTCCGCTCGCTAAGGGTCTTAAGGCACCAACCTTGGCCGCTTTCACCTACTCAAGAGATGCACTCGCACTGCAACTAGCCCCGGGGTGAGGACAACAGATATTACAGGGCAGTCTTGGCGAGCTATTCGGCGATGGAGCCATCATACCTCAAGGAGTAGAGGCGGCGGCGATAGACTCCATCCATTTCTTTTCCTCCCGTTATTCACTGGGTCAGGATTGGATTATCTGTCACTCCGCAAGTCACCTGCAACAACCAGCTTTCTCTTCTCCCGCTGTGAGCAAGAATTCAATAGGACGCCATGACAGCCC
>JAAYLV010000092.1 GCA_012521755.1 Bacillota bacterium
ATAGCGCCCCTTCGACTTGACGTTGCCCATCCTTCGTGCTAAGATATCTTTGCAAAGGGGCCCCGTAGCTCAGTGGATAGAGCAATGGTTTCCTAAACCATGTGTCGGGTGTTCGAGTCACCCCGGGGCCACCATTTACTTTAGACCATTATCCAGAGGACGATATCCCTCTGGTTTTTCTTTTTTGACGGCTGGAAGCTAGAAGCGGTACTCCAGCTCGCCATAACCCCACTTCCCCGCCTTATCCAGCCCCGGCATCCCCAAATTGTCGCCATGGATATATCTTATCCCCGCGGTGAAGCTGGTGGCATCGGCCAGGGAGAAAACGACGGAGGGCATCAGAGCAAAGGTTTCTTGGTCGAGGTTGTAAAGGGCGCCTAGTTTGAACTTGTGCAGCCCCAGGTCCTTCTCCAAGGCCCCTTGCAGATAGTCTTCGCCGTCCCGGTAGTAGTACTGGGCGGCAAGATACAGGCCCCTATCGAGCCGATAGTCGCCGCCGACGATGAAGTGGAGGAAATCCTCTCCAGGGGAGGGTTTGGCCAGCTGGGCTTCGGCCCAAAGGCCAACATCCCCTACGGTCCCGATTAAGTCCAAGCCAAAGGCCTCCAAAGGCCGAAAGCCCCCTGGATGGGGGAAGCGCTCCCAACCGTTGAAGTAGCTTAGGGAAAAATCAAAGGACCCCAGGCCAAAGCGGGTGGCTTTCAACGCGTACTCCCCGTTGGCGAAGGTCTTATCGGGCAAGGGAACTTTCAGCGGGGGAGTCGTGGGCAGGATCTCTTGGGCCGGCTGGAGATAAGGTATGTAGACTCCGGTGATCTTCCAGTCCCCTGGGAGGTAATAGTCTGCCAGGAGGGCCCAAATAGGGAGTCTATCCCCCATTGGATCCGCGACGTCGATGGGATTGAGGACATCGGTAGGGTTGATCTGCAGGGCCGTTCCCCAAGGAATGCGCTGCTTGCCGAGGCGAAGGTCCAGCCCCCCCTGCCGCAAATCCACGTAAGCCTCGTCGAGCTGCCAATCAAGCTCGTCCCCTTGGCGAAAGAAAAGGCTAAGATAAGCTCCCCCGTCGGCCATGGTGATGCGCCCCCAGGTGGCATGGGAGAGTTCATGGGGCGATTCCAGGTCAACTTCCAGCTTAGTCGTCAGTTGACCGCCATAGGCTCCTACCGGCAGACTGAACAAGAGCAAGCAAGCCAGGAGGCAAAAGACTTTTTTCATTTCCTATCGGCCCCTTTCCAGGTAGCGAGTGGAGAAGATCTCTTCGTCCATATCCGGCTCGAAGTCAACCTGCAGCTGCTCCAAGATGGTCTTGCTTCCCTTGGCTACATCTTCTACGATCAGCTTGCTAGCCGTTGGACGGCCTTGGACCTCCTGGAAATCCATGGTGGTGAGGACCTTGGCCAAGGAGCCATCCGGGGCATAGTACTCGATGCGCAGGGGGAGGAATCGCTCCCGGCAGACCTTCATCTCCAGGTATTGATAGCCCCTGTCTTGGCTGCGAGGGGTCAAGCGGAGGAGATAGAATTCCTCTTCCATCTTTATCAGCTCGGGGCTGTAGGCTGCGGCAAAGCCGGTCTTGCCAAATTCCTCCATATCCTCATAGGAAAGATCGGTCCCCATGAAGCTTCCCTTCTTGGCATGGCCGGCGATGCGCCGCACCCGGCCCAGGGCAGGCAGGTACAACCACATGTCATCACCCACAGACAAGAGTCCGGTGCCCGCCACATCTGCCGGGGCGAGGAAGCGAACCAGCATCCGATCCGTCTTGCTCCACATCTGGACTTGCCGGGTGCGCTCCTGACCTTTGGCGCTGACTAGGGTCATTTTCTGAACGACCTCGCGGCTGTTGCTTTGCATAGTCTCATCTAACCGGGCTAAGATCTCCTCTCCCGATGCCCCGGCGGCGCTGCTGGCTAGGGCCACTAGTAGACCAAGGATGAGCAATCGTTTCATGGAAATACCTCCTATCAAGTAGTCTATTGAAATAGACCTTTCTGCACTGTTCGGGAACCCGTTCTGTTCCCCGCGATGATGAGGGCGGGGAGCAGGGTCAGGGAAAAGGCCGCGGCAAAGAACATGGTGAAGGAGACCAGGCTGCCGAAATAGCGGAGGGGCGGGAAGGAAGAGAAGAGGAAGATCAGAAATCCGCCGATGACCGCGGCTGCGTTGCCGACGATGGCGTTGCCCCTTTGCCGAATGGCGGCGGCTGCAGCCGCGGCTGATTCCTCGCCCTTCCTCCGGGCCTCCTGGTAGCCGGAATAAAGATGGACGGAATAGTCAACCCCCACGCCGATCCCAATGCTGGAGATGAGGACGGTGACCATGTCCAGGGCGACCCCCGTCCAACCCATGAAGCCAAAGGTAGCCGCGGTGGATAAGGCGACGAGGAGCGTGCATAGGAGACCCCCCTCCCAAGAGTCCGTGAGCCAGCGGACTAGGAGGAAAACGGCGATGAGGCCGAGGATGAGGCTGGCGATTTGCCCGCGGATGATCATCGCGGCCAAAGCATCGAGGAGCTTCACCATGCCGGTGGTGGTGACCTTGCCTCCGTACTTTCCAGTCAAGGCATCGACTCGCGCGAAAAGGTTAGCCAGGCCCTCGGGGGATGTGTCCTTGACCATGGCCTGGATTCGGGCTTGGGAGTAGTCGACGGTGACGAACCTGGTCAAAAAATCCGGATCGCTCATTTCCAACAAGAGGAGATACTGGGCCGCGAGCTCCCGGCTCGCGGGGACTGCCTTGTAGGCAGGGTCCCCATCATGGAGGGCCATGTTGACTCTTTTTAGCACATCGACGATGGAGATGGGCTTGCCGGTCAGGCCCGTTGCCTCCAGCTCATTCTGCAGGGACTCGATGCTCCTTAGCACCTCTGGCGCCAAGATGTCCCCCTCGACCACCAGCTCCAGGCTCTCAGAGCCGCTAAAGCTCTTCTTAACCAGTTCATAAGCGATCCTTGGCTGGGTGCTCTGGTCAAAGAAGTTGAACAGATTGCTGTTGGCAGTCAGACGGGGAATTCCCAAGGCCAAGGTGCCGGCCGCGAGGAGAGCGACGATGATTACCTTTTCCGGGGAGGCTGCGGTCAGCTGGGCCACCCTCTGGAGGATCTTCGCCAGAGCCCCTGGCTCCCGGGAGGCGCCCTTGTCGGGGATCTTCACGTAGAGGAGGACCGCGGGGATGAAGATGAGGGAAATGACCATGGCGATGAGGATGCCAAAGGCGGTGAAAAAGCCAAACTCCCGCATTTGGACGATGCCGCTGGTGCAGTTGGACAAAAAGCCGGCGATGGTCGTTGTCCCGGCCATCAACACCGCCGTACCCACCGCGGCGAGGGTGTTCTCAATGGCCTTGCCCCGGCCCTCTCTCTTTACTTCATCGTAGAAGCGGCTCAGGATGTGGATTCCGTAAGCATTCCCTAAAGTGATGAGGATGGCTGGCATGACTGAGTTTAGAGGGGTCATTTGGCGTCCGCTAAGGCCCATGGCCCCCAGGGTCCAGATGGTGCTGATGATGACGGTTAGGAAGGGCAGGAGGACTCCCCAGAGGTTGTGGAAATAAAGATAAAGGACCAGGGCGATTAAGAGGACCACTAAGGGAATGAGGCGGGAGAGGTCCTCCTTCATTGACTTGGCAAGGAGCGAATTGAGGATCGGGGCTCCGGTGGCATAGACTCCGTCTTCGTCAATTGCCTCAAGGACCCTATCGGCCACTTCCACCGCGCTTTCTTGGGGGTCAAGTTCCAAAGCCAACAGGCTGAGTTTTCCATCCCGCGATACAACGGAACCGGCATAGAAGTCGTCTTGGAGGACCCGGGCGCGAAAGTGTGCGGCTTCTTCTTCATCCTGGGGCAGCTCCTCAAGGAGAGCGCCGAGCTCAACCCCCCAAGGGGTGCCTTTGACTTCCTCCACATTGGTCAGGCTGCGGACCCGGTCCACCCCGGGGATGGACGAAAGCCTCTCCGTCAAGGATTGGATGAGCTCGAGGGATTCTTGTTGAAACACATCCTCTCCCGCGGTGGCCACCATTATGTATTCTGTGCCGCCGAAGGTGTCGGCGATGGCGTCGTAAGCCTTGACTTCGGGGTGGTCCCCGGGAAAAAAGTCGCGGATGTTGGTCGTCATCGTCACTTGGCGGGCGCCTAGCCCGAAGAAGATGGTCAGGGCCAGGATGGTGATGAGGATGGCGAGGGGGCGGCGAGTGATGAATCGACTTAAGGCCAGCATTGTTGCACCTCCTATGAATGAGGTCTCACTCATTCCTTTTCATTGACAATTATTATTGGAGGCTCCGGCTGAAGAAGAGAAACAGCTCCCTGGCCGCTTCCTGGGTGATGAGCTCCAAAGGCCGACCTGTTTTCTCGAAGGCCATAATCGAATGCCGAACGGCCGCTTCCAATGCACCGAACATGATGGCTCCGGTCAAGGCGGCATTAGATCGTCGGAATTGCCCTTTGCGAATGCCCTCCTCCACGAGGGAGGTCAAGTAGCTGGTCATCGACTCCATGTACCCGCGGATTGCGGGGAGGTTGATCAGATTGCTCCGCTCCCGCAGGAGGATCCTCCCGGTGGCGGGATCTTGGGCAATGACCCGAAAGTGCCACTGCAAGAAGAGCTCCAACTTCTGCAGCACCGGCATATCCTCGGGCAGGCTGCTTAGATAGTCGATGCGCCTTTCCAGCTCTACTTGGAAAATGTGCTCGAGGATCGCCTCCTTGTTGCGGAAATAGTTGTAGATGGTGCCGACGGACACCCCGGCCCTGGCGGCGATGGCGTCTGTTGTGGCCGCGTGGAAGCCTCTGTCGACGATCACCTCGATGGCCGCTTGACGAATGAGGTCCTTTTTGTTGGCTGCCACGGATGCAACCCCCTGACTGAGGTCTCACTCAACTCGAATGTAGCATTCTTGGATTTGCCTGTCAAGGCGCGAATAACGGGGATAGCCCCGCTTGTATCGGCATGGGCGACTGTTCAGAGCCTCGGAGGCCATGAAGTGGGTGCTATTGGTGGGATCCGGCACATTCCCTCGTGTTGACAATAAATGCCCCCAAGAATATACTTCGGGTAAGGGTGGCAAGGCGTCAAAAAATAGATATGTCTGCAATATCTATGTGCTAGGAGGTGGCCGTGTGCTCAACGGTCATCAGCATGACGAGGCTGAACTCGCAACTCACGGGGGAGGCCGGGTGGAGCGTTTCCTGGAGCCTTGTCTTTTGCTCTTGTTGATCGAGAAACCAGCCCATGGCTATGATTTGCTGGACCGACTAGGCCGCTTTGGCTTCGAGAGCGAAAACCAGGACCCCGGGTCGATCTACCGGACCTTACGGCGCTTAGAAGAGGAAGGCATGGTCGAGTCAAAATGGGATACCGATGGCGTTGGCCCGGCCAAGCGTCGATACAGGGTAACCAAGGAAGGGAAAGACCTGTTAGATGCTTGGTCCGTTATTATTCGAGGAACCGTCGACAGGCTGCAAAGGTTCCTGGCCGAGTATGAGGACTTGGAAAAATGAATGGGGGTGCTGCTTGTGTGCTGTTGCTGCTGTGGTGACAAGAAGCGGGACTGTGAACCTGTTGAAGATGTTGAGGAGTGCTGCGGGGAGGATGCAGCCGAGGGTGACGAGGACGAAGGCTGCTGTTGTTCATAAGAAGATTTCCGGCCTGGATCTAATCAGGCCGGTTTTCGTTATCTTCGCCAACTATCCTTATTTCCGGCTCCAGCAAGACCCCAAATTGAGCCAGAACCGTCTCTTGGATTCTTTCGATTAAGCGGATCACATCTTTGGCCGTGGCGTTCCCCAGGTTGATGATGAAGCCGGCATGGAGGGGCGAGACTTGTGCATCTCCGATGCGCAGTCCCTTGAGGCCCGCCTTCTCGATAAGGGCGCCTGCGTAATGGCCGGGGGGCCTCTTGAAGGTGCTGCCGGCGTTTGGGTACTGGAGGGGCTGCTTGGCTTTCCGCAGGGCAAGAAAATGATTCATCCGCTCCCGGATTCTGGCCGGGTCGTCTTTCTCCAGGTGGAGGGTCACCTCCAGGAGCACTGCCCCTTCGGCGATGATCCGGGAGTGGCGATAGGCAAAGCCCAATTCTTCCGCGGACCAGACCTCGATGGCGTTATCCTTGTTCAGGACCGTGGCCGATCGAATGACATCCTTCATTTCCCCATCGTATGCCCCGGCGTTCATGCTGACGGCGCCGCCGAAGGTCCCGGGGATCCCCGCGGCGAACTCAAGGCCCGCCAGACCCTTGCGACAGGCAAGTTCCGCCGCGCCGTTCAAGCTGGCCCCCGCCTGGGCTTCCATCTCCTGTCCTTTGAGGCTGATGCGGCCGAAGTTCCGCGACAGCTTGATGACGATCCCCCGGATACCGCCGTCCCTGACAAGCAAGTTGGTGCCATTGCCGATGATTATGTAAGGGATTTGCCGATGACGGGCGAAGTCGATGACGGCAACGATCTGGGAGGTGGTTTGCGGCAGGACAAGGATTTCTGCCTCGCCCCCAATTCGAAAGGAGGTATGCTTCTTCATCGGCTCATCGAAAAACACACAGCCCTCCGGGAGCAGGCTTTCAATCTCCCTTCGGACCTGGACCGGTTGCACCGTCCATCCCTCCAAGTCTAAGTTCCCCTCCCTATAATTACACCGCCGCCATCAATTACTCCTCTCCCCTTTGCCGCAAGTTAAAGGCACCATTTATTTGTATGCGAGTTGACAATTACTCTTGCCTGGAAGGGTCTTTTTTGCTATCGACTCCCACTCAGCAGGCGGGAGTCTTCCTCTCAGTTCATCCAGCCATTAGGTGCAGTCCACCCCCTCCGCGCTTATTAAGGAATGTTTTCTCAAATGCTTTGAAAAGCTAACATAAATCACGCTAGTAGGCCAAGACGGCTGGTAGCAAATGTTTCCAGCAGATGACGGCCTGTGCCGGCGGGGACAGCTTTGTGATATGATAGCGGAAAAGGGTGCTCAGGCCCAGGGAGGACGAAGATGAAAGAAGCATCCCATGTGTATGCCTACTACGCCGGGAATGCCCATCTAGTCCTTAAGGTTTGGCAATTCATAAGCGAGTCGAGCGGCCGGCCCCTATGGCTTTACCTGGTGGTCTCCCCAAAGGCCTCAGACCTATTGACGGCCCTCGTTCGCCAAAGCCCCCGGAGAGAGAGCATCATCCTCCGGGAGCTGGAGCCCTTGGCCCCAGACCTTGACGTTGGGGCCCCCCACCTTAAGGGGCGCCTAGCGGGCTTGATGTGGCAGGCCCGCAAGGAAGGGGCCGAGCGGGTCTGCCTGGTCATCGACCTGCAGCATGAAATTGAAAAACACGGCCTTGGGGGCGCCGACCTGCTCAGGTGGGAGAGGTCCTGCCATGAAGCATGGAGGGGCGTTGGGGTGGAGACTTTGTGTTTACACGAAGCCAGGAGGGCCATGGACGATCACAAGGCTATTCGATCGATTGCCCAGCTGCACGATCGAGTGTTAGCTGAAATATCGGGACAGGAGTGAAGGTTGGGTTATGTTCAAAACGGAGCTGGAGGTCCTTGCATCCCAATTGGAAGACCTCTTTGCAAAAAATGGGTATGTCATCACCCCCGAAGTCATCGCGATGGCCCGACGGCTGGATGGGCTCATCGCCCAAGAACTAGGCAACTGGGCCGCGGAGCAAGGTTCCCCAGCAAGGTCTGATCTGGCCGAGCTTACCGCAAACCCCAAGGATAGGCCAAAGTCCACGCCGGGGCCACGGCATCCCCTCTCCGATCAGTCTCGTTCCTAGTCGATGGGGCTCCTTAGCGGAGCGACATTTCCAGGCATATTCTATCTGATAAGAAGCAGTTTTCAAGTAAACTTATCGTCATAGAAGGGATTTGCCCACAGGGTGCGAATACATAGCGTATATTTATTCCTAACCCCAAAAACAGGAAAAGGAGGATATGTGGATGTCAGAACCTAAGATGGACCAACGAATAGGCCAAGGCAGAGAGAACTGGGCCTCGCAGGTGGGGTTCGTGTTAGCCGCTGCCGGGTCCGCAATCGGTTTGGGGAACATCTGGCGCTTCCCCTACTTGACGGGAACTAACGGAGGAGCCGCATTTGTAGTCATTTATCTGGCAGCAATCATCTTCTTTGGCTATCCAATCATGATCACGGAAATGACCATCGGCCGCAAGACGCAGCGCAACGCCTATGGAGCCTTTGCTGCGCTGTCCCCGGGGACCAATTGGTGGCTGGTGGGAGCCCTGGGAGTGCTGACGGGCTTTGTGATCTTGTCTTACTATTCCGTCGTCGGCGGCTGGGGAGTTGCTTACTTGTTCAAGACCCTCGTTGGCATGCTTCCCAAGGGTACGGACTTCGCCGGCGCCTTTGTCGGCCACATCACCGCAACGTGGGAGCCGATCTTCTGGCACGCCGTCTTCATGGGCGTGACGACGGCCATCATCGCGGCGGGAGTTGTCAAAGGCATTCAGCGCTGGTCGGAGATCCTGATGCCCATGCTGGCCATGAGCTTGATCATTTTGGTGCTTCGTTCGGTTACCCTCCCTGGGGCCATGGCGGGCATCTCCTTCTATCTCAAGCCTGATTTCAGCAACGTTACAGCTAAGACCGTCTTGGATGCGCTCTCCCAGGCTTTCTTCAGCCTGAGTCTGGGCATGGGCTGCATGATCACCTATGGAAGCTATGTATCGGCCGAAGAAGATCTAACCAAGAGCGCCCTTTATGTGGTCAGCATGGACACCATGGCGGCCTTGTTCGCCGGCCTTGCCATCCTGCCGGCCGTGTTCGCCCTGGGCTTCGAACCGGGAGCCGGTGCGGGCCTGACTTTCATCACTCTGCCCGCGGTCTTTGCGGAAATGCCCTTGGGGGGATTTTTCGGCGTTGTTTTCTTCTTCCTGCTATGCATCGCCGCATTGACATCGGCCATTTCCCTGCTGGAGGTAGTCGTTGCTTACTTAGTGGATGAGAAGGGCTGGAACCGGCAGCGAGCTGCTATCCTGACGGGAACCGCGTGCTTCCTCTTTGGGCTGCCGACGACCCTCGGCTACGGGGCCCTGAGCCACATCACTTTCTTGGGGATGGACCTGCTCGACACATACGACTGGATCACCAACTCCATCTGCCTGCCCCTGGGCGCTTTGCTCACGGCCATCTTCGCCGCTTATTACTGGGGCACCAAGAATGTTGCCGAGGAAGCCAACAGGGGCAGCACCGGCATGGCCGTTGGTGCTTGGTGGGCATTCTTGATCCGGTATGTAGTGCCCGTCGCCATCGCTATCATCATGCTCTCTGGGATCTATCAGCGGATTGCCGGCTAATTGACCTTACAAAGCTGAAGGACCGTAGGTTCGCCTACGGTCCTTTCCCTATCAATAGCTATTAGAGCTTGCTGAAAGGGGGAAGATCGATGGCGACAACGGCAGAGGCCCTGGCCGCAGCCCTCAAGGCTTGGGGTGTGGAGCGAGTCTTCGGGGTGCCTGGAGGCACGGTCCTCCCGGTCATCGAGGCCCTGGGTCAAGAAGGGATCGAGTTTGTGCTGGTCAAACACGAAAACAACGGAGCGTTGATGGCCTCCGCCCACGCCCAGCTGACAGGCCGTCCAGGTGTATGCCTGGCGACGGGGGGGCCGGGGACTGTGAACTTCATCAACGGTCTTGCCCATGCCCACATGGACCGGGCCCCTGTGCTGGCCATCACCGGCCAGTTTTCGGAAAGCACCGTTCCGTTGATCACCCATCAGCGCCTCGATCAACGCGAGCTCCTTGCCCCTGTTGTCAAATGGTCCGCCCGGGTCGATGGGGAGAATGTCCAGGGCGTCGTCGACAAGGCCCTGCGGATCGCGGCAAGTGATCGCCCTGGCCCCGTCCATCTCGACATCGCCGGCGATGCTGCAGGGAAGGCGGCCAAAGGCGGTTTCCGCTATGGACCCGTCAAGTCCCCAGCGGGGCCGGCCGATCGGGGAGAATGCCAGAGGGCCCTGGAGCTTCTCCAAGGGGCAAAGCGGCCCGTGATCCTGGCCGGCCTTGGCGTCCTTTGGGAAAGGGCCCATGATGTCCTCCTGGAAGTGGTCGAAAAACTTCAGTGCCCCGTCATGGTCACCCCCAAGGCCAAAGGGGTCATCCCTGCGGATCATCCCCAGTTTGCCGGCGTCCTCGGTTTGGGCATGGCGGCGGACAGTCTCCTCCTGGAGGTCCTACGGCAAGGGGACTTAATCGTAACGGTCGGGTACGATCCGGTGGAAGTTGTGGGAAGCTGGTATCGGCCCTGGTCTGTCCCGACCATCCATATCGACTCTCTGCCCAACATCGAGGGTTTCTACCAAGCGGAAGTTGAGCTGGTAGGGAGCATCCCCGCATCCCTGCAGGCCCTCCTGCCGGAGATTGCCCCCTCCCCTGAGGACTGGCAGGGACGGGCCGCGATCCTGCGGCGGGAGCTGAGGGAGCACTTTGGGGAAAGCATCCCCGCCGCTTTAAGGGGGGCATCCCCCTATCAGCTCATCCAGGCCCTATCCCAGGCCCTGCCCCGGGAGACCCTGGTGACTTGTGATGTTGGGGCCCATAAGATCCTAGCCTGCCAGGTTTGGCCCACCTTCGCGCCCGGCGCCTTCCTGGTGTCTAATGGTCTATCCACCATGGGCTTTTCCCTGCCCGCGGCCATCGCCGCCAGGCTCCACGACCCTGAGCGGCCCCTCCTTTGCCTCACGGGCGATGGGGGCTTGGGGATGGTCCTCGGGGAGCTGGAGACGGCTGCGCGCCTTGGCCTTGGCTTTCCTATCATTCTCTTCGTCGATGGCAGTCTGAGCCTAATCAAGGTCAAGCAGGAGGAAAAGGGATATCCGACGGTAGGGGTCGATTTCAGCACCCCCGACTGGGCGGGGATCGCCAAATCCTTCGGCGCGAGGGGAGTCAAGACCGACTCCATCGATACCTGCCTCAAGGAGACCCTCGCTGCCATGGAGGAGGGGCGGCTGACCTTGATCGCGGTGGAGATCGATCCGCGGGAGTATCGGCGGCAGATGTAAAGGTGTTTGTGGATTTGGGGAGGCCCGCCTCCCCTAGGCTTATCCCTTGGGCTTTTGCGTTTGTCCTCCAAAAGCCCCTTTCCAACTGTCGTATACATAAAGCTTTTCCCTGGCGGAGGAATGTCCCGTCCAGGGCCCGGCGAGAATAGTTGTTGACAGGCCGCCGGGATGGTAGTATGCTGGAATTGCAGATACCCCTACAGGGTAGGGGTATGTAGGGGTTATACCGAAGGGAGGTTTGAACATGGAAGACGGACAGCGCATCACCCTCGACATCGAAGGCATGAGCTGCGCAAGCTGCGCCCAGAGGCTGGCCAGGGCCCTCAGTGAGCTGCCGGGCGTTAACGAGGCCCAGGTCAATTTCGCCGCGGAAAAGGCTTATGTGGATTATGATCCGGGGATGATCGATGAAGACGCCATCAAGGCCGCGGTGGCCGATGCCGGCTACAAAGTCAAAGAAAGGGCTTCGTTGCAGATGACCTTCCCCGTCCGGGGGATGACCTGCGCAGCCTGTGCGGCCAGCGTCGAGCGGGCCCTCGGGCAAGTTGAGGGAGTGGAAAAGGCCGCGGTCAATTTCGCCTCGGGGAAGGCGGTGGTTGCCCTTTCCCGGGATGTAGATGTGGAGATCCTCCGGCAAGCGGTTGCCGATGTTGGCTACGAAATGATTGTCGATGTTGACATTCCCGAGGATGACTCGGTCCAGCGGGCCTATCGCCGGATGCGGGGTGCGGCCCTGCCTACAGGCATCATCATGCTGATGATGGTTTGGCACATGATCGTCGGGCATGTTCCCTATTACGAAATAATGACCATCCTCCTCAGCTTTCCCGTCGTCTTCTACTGGGGATGGGAGACTCACCGGGCTTCCTGGCGGGCCTTGCGGGCCGGCAGCCCGAGCATGGACGTCTTGATCACCTTGGGCACCATTCCGCCCTTCTTAATGGGTCTTGCGGCCTTTTGGTTCCCCGGCACCACCTTCGTGGAGATGGCGGCGGCCATCATGACCTTCCACCTGATCGGCCGCTATCTGGAAGCCCGGGCCAAGGGCAGGGCCTCCGATGCCATCAAGAAGCTCCTGCAGCTCGAGGCCAAGACGGCCCGCATCCTCGTCGGGGATGAAGAAAGGGAAGTGCCCATCCATCAGGTGGTCGTCGGCGACGTTATGGTCATCCGTCCCGGAGAGAAAATCCCCACCGATGGGGTGGTGGTCGACGGGGAAAGCACCGTGGATGAGTCCATGGCCACCGGCGAGTCGATGCCTGTGGTCAAGACTATCGGGGATGAAGTCATCGGCGCCACCATCAACAAGATGGGGGTCCTCAAAGTGCGGGCGACCAAGGTGGGCAAGGACACCTTCCTGGCCCAGGTGGTCAAGATGGTGGAGGAAAGCCAGGGGAGCAAGGTCCCCATCCAGGAATTTGCCGACAAGGTCACCGGCATTTTCGTCCCCGTCGTCATCGGGGTGGCCTTGACCACCATCTTGGCATGGCTCCTGTTCCCGGACTTTTTCCTGTCCATCCTCGTCTGGGGAGAAAAGTACTTCCCCTGGATTGTTGCCGACCAGCCGCCCTTCATCCGGGCCATCTACGCGGGGATCGCAGTGCTCGTCATCTCCTGCCCCTGCGCCTTGGGGCTGGCTACGCCAACGGCCCTGATGGTGGGGACCGGGATCGGCGCGGAGAAGGG
>JAAYLV010000093.1 GCA_012521755.1 Bacillota bacterium
ACGAGAAGCCACCTCCATGGATTTTTGTGGCATGAATTCCATTTCGAGGATCGGCTTCTCGTTCCTCTTTCTCAGAGATCTTCCCCAGTCTCCATCCCATCTTTTCCCACAAACATTTTACACAGACAGCGCCATTAATTGTCAAGGGAGTCTCCGTCGGGGTCTGGTTCCCCCGGCCCCTGGCCAGGGCAGCTGCCCTCTCCTCCGTGACCAGGACTGACAAAGCCCCCGGGAGGAGCCTTGCCTCCAAAGGCGTAGATGGGACCAGCTCCCCATCGAGGATTTTCATGGTCGGGGTCGGGAGGGTAATCCTCACCCACCGGGTCTGATAGACTTTAACCGCGGGATGGCCAAGGTGGCCCCCCCAGTAGACCTTAGGCAAGTTGAGGAGGATCTCCGGCCTGTTCATGCGCTCAACCAGGACTACCTCAAAAAGGCCGTCGGCCAAGTGGGCCGTAGGGGCGAGGTGCATGCCGCCGGCGATGTAGGGAGAGTTCATCACGAACACCCCTACCACTTCTTCCTCCAAAGTGAGTCCGTCCATTTCGATCTTGACCGCATAAGGTCGATGTTCCAGGATCGTCTTCAAGGCGGCGATGAGGAAGGCGGGCGGGCCCTTGATAAAGCTATCTCTGTTTCGCTCAACGTTTTCGATGACTTGACAGGCAATGCCGACGGCCCCCGCTCCTCCCAGGAAGCGGCTTGCCTCCCGCAGTAAGTCCATCCGGGCCCCTTGCCCCTCCTTGAGCAGGGCGACGGCTCCGGCTAGCTCCAAGGGGATGCCAAGGCCCCGGGCCAGATCGTTTCCCGTCCCCATGGGGATGATGGCCAGTGTCCCGTCGCTTCCCGCAAGTCCATTGAGGACTTCGGCCACGGTGCCGTCGCCCCCGGCGGCGGCGATGATAGATTTTCCCGTCTCCACTGCCCGGCGGGCAAGGTCCGTCGCTTCGCCAGGATAGCTGGTGCACTCGAGACAGTAGGGGATATCCATCCGCTGCAGGAGCTCTTCCAGCAGGGCCAGCCTTTTTCCCGCGCCACCCCGGCCAGCAGTCGGATTCGCGATGATGTGGACTTCCAATTTCGATGCCTCCTGGTAGATTCTGCTCGTTTCTTCGGTATTGGCCGGCTGGGCTCCTGCTGTAGATCTTTAGCCGGCGTAGTGGTATAATTAACCCGACTTTGGTGGAAATGGAGCGTGTAGTCTTGGGACTCCACGCCGTTTTCCGCGAGAACGGGGAGGGAGACAAATGGGCAGGCTGGTACGAATCCTGATCGTGTCATTGGCCGTCGCTCTGCTCCTATCCGGAGTTGGTTGGGGACAAGGAAGATTGGTGGTGGGGGTGCCGGCCGATGTGGATGGACTCGATCCCCATCGAACGGTGGCGGCAGCCACCTTTCAAGTTGTCTGCAACATCTACGACACGCTGGTGGAGGTCACCCCCGACGGTCGACTAGTCCCGGGACTGGCGGCCAGTTGGGAGATCAGCCCCGATGGACTCCAGTACACCTTTACCTTGCATCAGGGAATCAAAGTGCACACGGGTCGGGACCTGCAGGCGGCTGATGTGGCCGCCAGCTTTCAGCGGATCTTGAACCCGGCCACGAACCACCCTCGGGCCGCGGACTACCGGGTGATCGAGGCCATCGAGACCCCCGATGCCGCGACGGTCATTTTTCATCTAAGGGAGAAGAATCCCGCGTTCTTGTCTAATCTGGCCATGGGCTGGGCGGCGATTGTGCCGCCGGAGGCGGTGGCGGAGGCCAAGTTCCGCCCCATCGGTACTGGCCCCTTCACCTTCCTCGATTGGGTGCCGGACAGCCACCTGGTCCTGCGGCGCTTCCCCGACTATTTCCGACCGGGGGAGCCCCTGTTGGATGAAGTTGTCTTTCGGGTCATTCCCGAGCCTTCCGTGGGGATCATCAGCCTCAAGACCGGGGCGGTAGATGTCCTCAGTTGGCTCGCGCCCCAGGATGTGGCGAGCGTCAAAGCCGATCCCAGGCTTAAGGTTGTGGAAAGCCCGATGAACGGGATCTATTTGCTGGCCTTGAACAATGCCCGACCGCCCCTAGACGATCGCCGGGTGCGGCAGGCCATCAATTTGGCCATCGACAAACAGGCCATCGTTGATGGCGTCCACTGGGGTCAGGGCCAGGTCATCGGCAGCCACATGCCGCCGGTCAGTCCCTTTTACGCGGAGCTGACGGACATCTATCCCTACGATCCAGACAAAGCACGGCAGCTCCTGGCCGAGGCCGGCTGCGAGGAGGGGTTTGAGCTGACTATCACCCTGCCCCAGCCTTATGATTTTCACATCCGCAACGGCGAGATCATCGCCCAGCAGCTAGAAAGGGTGGGGATTCGCGTCCGTCTGGAAGTGATGGAATGGGGCAATTGGCTGGACCGGGTGTATTTCGGCCGGGACTACCAGGCTGCCACCATCGGTCACACGGGCCGACTGGATCCCGATCCCTTCTTGAACCGCTATACATCGGACAGCCGGGAGAACTACATGAATTACCAAAACCCCGATTACGATGAGCTGGTCAAGGTGGGGGCGGCCACCCTTGATATGGAGGAGCGCGTCCGGATCTACCGCCGTCTCCAGGAGATGCTGGCGGAGGATGCGGTGGCCGTTTACCTGATGTCGCCGAACTTGGCCGTTGGAATGCGGGCTAATGTTTCGGGGTGGCAAATCTATCCCATTGACATCCTGAACCTTCGCCGGGTTTACAAGGAAGAATAGGGACCAAAAGGAAGGTCGTGCACATGCGTGCCTATTTGCTCCGCAAAGCAGTGGGCATGGTGGTGACCGTCCTGTTGGTCTCCGCCATTAGTTTTTTTGTCCTCCAGGTCGTTCCGGGGGACCCGGCCCAGGTGATCTTGGGGACAGAGGCGTCTCCTGAAGCCCTTGAGGACCTGCGCAGGCAATTGGGGCTGGATCGCCCCCTTGGCCCCCGCTACTGGGCATGGCTTAAGGGGCTGTTGCGGGGCGACCTGGGCGAGTCTCTGCGATATCAACGGCCCGTACTTGAGCTTTTGGGGGAGAGGCTGCCGGTAACCTTGGTCTTGACCTTCGCCGCGGTGGTCTTGGCCATGACGGCAGCCTTGCCCGTGGCCTTGCTGGCTGCCCGCCATGCCGGCACCCCCGTTGACCTGCTGGTCGTCTTGGTAAGTCAGCTGGGGCTTGCCCTGCCGCCTTTTTGGATCGGTCTGCTCCTCATCATTTTGTTTTCCCTTAAGCTTGGCTGGCTTCCCCCCGGGGGCTACGCCTTGCCCGGCGATGGGACGGTGCTCAGCTACCTGGTCCTGCCGGCCCTTGCCCTCAGTATTCCCTTGGCGGCCCATCTGGTCTGGATCTTGCGGCAAAGCATCCTCGAAGTGATCGAGCGAGAATTCATCCGCACCGCCCGGGCCAAAGGCCTGCCGGAAAACCTCGTCTATTATCGTCATGCTCTCCGCAACGCCCTCATCCCAGCCATGACGGTCCTTGGGATCCATATGGGCGCGCTCCTTGGCGGGAGCATCATCATCGAACAGATCTTCTCTTTGCCGGGACTAGGGCGCCTCATCCTGTTTGCCGTCTACAACCGGGATTGGCCCTTGCTGCAGGGCGGCGTTGTTTTCATGGCAGCCGCGGTAGTCCTGGTTAATTTCGTCACCGATCTAGTCTACGGGCTGCTCGACCCGAGGATATCGGTCAGCGACACCTAGGGAGGCTAGCAACACATGAGGGCTCGCAACTATCCCCTCCTAATTGGCGGGACTATCGTCCTCCTGGTTGCCCTTGGGGCCCTGCTCGGGGGGTATTTGCTCTCCCACCACCCGGCCCAGGGGGATCTCGCGGCAAGGCTTGAAGGTCCAAGTCCCGCCCATCCCTTGGGCACCGACCACTTTGGGCGGGACATCCTCAGCCGCATCTGGCAGGGGAGCCGCATAGCCCTGTCGGTGGGGGGTGGATCGGTGGCCCTCGGCTTGGTTGGCGGCCTGGCTATCGGGTCCATCGCCGGCCTCGGGAAAGGATGGGTCGGTGAGCTGTTGATGCGCCTCATGGACGCCTTGCTGGCCTTTCCCGGGGTTCTCCTCGCCATGGCCTTGGCGGCCGCCCTTGGCCCGAGGGAGTCTACCGTCATCATCGCCCTTGGCCTTGCCAACATCCCGATTTTTGCCCGGCTGGCTAGGGCCGCGGTGTTGGTCGTGGAAAAGGAGCAGTTCGTCCTCGCGGCCAGGGTGCTGGGGGCAGGGCCCCTCCACATTTGGTGGCGGCACATCCTGCCCAACGGCCTCCCATCCCTCCTGGCCCAGGCCAGCCTCAGCTTCGCCACCGCCATCATCGTCGAGGCCGGGCTTAGCTTCCTCGGTTTAGGCACCCAGCCGCCCTTGGCCAGTTGGGGGAGGATGCTCAGCGAAGCTAGGGACTACATGGGGATTTCTCCGTGGATGGCCCTCTTCCCCGGCCTAGCCTTGGCGATCACTGTCTTGGGCTTTAACTTGTTGGGAGAGGGGATCCGTCGGGCCCTCAATCCCCGCCGGCAATGAACCCTTCCGGAGACGGGGGAATAATCTAGAGGGATAGGGGAGGAATTCTCGAAATAGGTAGGGGTAGGAATTCCAAGGGCGGGGATCGGCCTTGAAGGTGGACTACAGAGAGCTGCTGCAAGAGCTGTGGCACCTAGTTGGCTATAACGGGTTTGTTAGCACCTGTTTAGAGCTGAAGGAGGGCATGCTCTTTTACGAGCGGGATTTGCTCCTGGCCGCTTATGCTAGTGGACTGGAGACCATCATCGTCTCCGCTTTGTATTGGGCCTGCCTGGATTCCCTGGATGCCCTGGAAGAGACGGCTTCTTGCACCGAACGGCTCCTGGGGGATATGCCTGCGCGGCTGCTTCGCCGGGACAGTCCCATCGATGTGCAGGCCCTAGCTGAAAGCTTTTTGGCGACCAACGGCTGGGTCCTCCTGGAGCGTTTGCCCATCTACATCGGCACCTTCTTCCGTTATGGCCGGGGCGATTACAATCTCGATGACAACCCCGATCATACCCTGAGGCAAGTTCAATTGGCCCTCCATCGAGGGAAGGATGACCTGGCCCGGGAGCTTTTTGGCGGTCTTGGGGCAACGGTCTTGCGGGGGGAGCGGATTCGGCCCTGCTGGTGCAAGATGGCCCATCCGAGGCTCCTTATCTGGCTGAAGGGGCTGGATAACATGGTGAATGCCCTCAAGGCCACAACCCAGCTATCCTTTCCCTTCGAGGACATCGACAAGGAACGTCAGCGTAAACATAACAGCGCCATCGTCATCGATCTCGAAGCCTTCCGCAACTTGCGCCGTCCGGGAGGCTTCATGTTCACCAATCACGAGGGCCTGTCTCCCCAAGACGAAGTGGATAAAATCATGGAGGATTACTTCTTTGGGGAAAGGTGCCATCTTCCCTGGGGGGCCCTCAAAAACATCCGAAGGCACAAGAGCCGGCTGGCTCCTTTGCTCCTTGCCATCTTGGAAAACGATCTGCTGCGGGAGCGGGAGATCCAGCAGCAGGGAAGGGGACCAGTCTTGCTCGCCATTCACCTCGCGGGGAGACTGCGGCTCAAAGCCGCCGTCAATCCTTTGATAACCATCTTGGCCGAGTGCACCGTCCCCGGCGTTCACCTTGTCCAGACGATCTTCGCGTTGGAGCGGATGGTTGATCTGGCCGAGGAGCAATTAGTGGACCTGGCCAGAAAGAGGTCTTCCCTTCTCCTTGATTTGGCGCTGGCGGACATACTAGAACATGCTAGCCCTTGCGATCGGGTCTATGAAACCCTGGTGACCATTTGGAACCGGAACAATCGCTCGCAGCAAAAAAGCCTCCTCATCGACGCCTTGGTCAATTACGGCGATCCCCGGGCCCTGTCCCTTCTGGAGGAAGCCCGGAAGGGCGGTGATCTGGAGTTTTGCCGGGAGCTCAGCCGCGCCATCGCCAAACTGCAGACCACTAATCCTTAGGAAAGGGGAGGGATTGTGGAGAGGAATTATCGCCTCCTGTGGGAGCTGGGTGAGCTTGCTAAACGTCGAGAGGAAGCCTTCAGGCATCTCGAGCATTGTCGCCTTTGTGGACAAGAATGCGGGGTCAATCGGCTGGCGGGGGAAGTTGGGATCTGCCGCAGCGATGCCAGGCTCCTCGTCTCCAGCTATGGTCCCCATTTTGGGGAAGAACCTCCCCTCGTGGGACGTGGGGGTTCCGGGACTATCTTCTTCACCCGGTGCAACTTGCGGTGCGTCTTTTGCCAAAACTGGGATATCAGCCACCAAGACCGGGGCCTGGAGACGACGCCGGAGGAGCTTGCGGGGATGATGCTTGCTCTCCAACATCGGGGATGTCACAACATCAAAATATTATAAACGGTTTTAAGCATAAACGGTTTTATGCTATTCGCTCAGTTCTGCATGGTTCTTTAGGTATAGCACCCGGAGGTCTCGGCTTCCCCGAAACTTAATTCGCACCTTGTCAATATA
>JAAYLV010000018.1 GCA_012521755.1 Bacillota bacterium
ATTTTTTCGCCCGGGAGAGAATCGGGGTGCAGACCTTTGCGGCCCGGCTCCACAGCCTTCTCGTTCAGCACTCTCACCCGGTAAACACGCGCCTATGGACCATCCTGGGCACCCACGATACCTCCCGCATACTCACCCATTGCGGTGGCGATGTCAAGCGGGCCGCCTTGGCCATCATCTTTCAGATGACCTTTGTTGGCGCCCCCGTAATCTATTACGGCGATGAAGTGGGCATGCTGGGAGGGGACCCGCCGGAGTGCCGCAGGCCGATGATTTGGGAGAAAGGCCGCCAAAATCACCAGCTTCTTTCCCTTTATCGCCGTTTAGGCAGCATTCGCAGGAAGCACGAGGCCCTCCGGCGGGGAAGCTTCCGGATAGTCTACCTGGATCCCCTAAGGGCTGTCTTGGGCTGCGAACGAAGAACCCGCGGCAACAGAGTGCTGGTCTTTTTCAATAACGGTCCTGGGGACGCGAAGCTCTCTTTGGACGAGCAGAGGCTTCGCGACGAGCTCAGCGGTAGACTGGTCCATGGAGAGGAGCTGGATTTGCCTGGGCGAACGGCCATGGTCTTGGTCGACTGGCCGTGAACAACCTTGGTACAAGCGAAGGGATTGGGGATCAAC
This sequence comes from Bacillota bacterium, assembly GCA_012521755.1. GTDB lineage: Bacteria > Bacillota > Limnochordia > JAAZLZ01 > JAAZLZ01 > JAAZLZ01. The sequence goes on from JAAYLV010000018.1 coordinate 624, forward strand.
TTGTAGAAAAAGCCAATAACGCTTGCGTTAGGAAATCGTGGGAGGGGTCACGGATGTCAAATAGAGCAGATATAGGTGTTTTTGGAGGCTCAGGCTTCTATGAGTTCCTCGAAGGGGTGGAGGAAGTCTGGATTGAAACTCCTTACGGAGCTCCAAGTGATCGTATCGCCCTTGCTGAAATGAATGGCAAACGGGTGGCTTTCTTGCCTAGACACGGCAAAGACCACCGCTATCCACCCCACAAGATCAACTATAGGGCCAATCTATGGGCGATGAAGGAACTAGGGGTAAAGCGGATAATCGGTCCATCGGCCGCAGGCAGCCTTCAGCCTCACATTAAGCCTGGAGACTTCGTGGTTGTCGACCAGTTTGTTAACCGAACCTGGGGTAGGGCTGACACCTTCTTTGACGGACCCATCACTAAGCACATCAGCGCGGCCGACCCTTATTGCGCGGAGTTGCGCAGTTTGGCCGTCAAGGCGGCCCACGAGCTGAAGATCAACGTCCATCCGCGGGGTACGGTTGTTGTCATCCAAGGGCCCCGCTTTTCCACCAGAGCGGAAAGCAAGGAGTTTTCCGAAAGGGGCTGGGAGGTCATCAACATGACCCAGTACCCCGAAGGGTACTTGGCCAAGGAATTGGGCATCTGCTACGTGAACATTGCCTTGATTACCGACTACGATGCGGGCCTCGAAGATGATCCTCAGGTGCAGCCCGTCACCCATGAAGAGGTCATGCGGGTGTTCCAAGCCAACATTGACAAGGTGAAGCAGCTGATCGCTACTCTGGTGGAGATGATTCCCGTCGGGTCAAGTTGTCCCTCCTGTGACGGATAGCAGGTGGCTGGCTTGGTTGCGGGAATTGCCCAGTGTCCGTGAACGCATCGAATTCCTTCACCGGGACGGGAGACTCCTTTTTCTCTGAGCCCGACAATAGGCTGGGCCAGCCTGTTGCTAGGCTCGGGAAAGCTCAAACACCTACTGCATGTCTGGAAAATCGTCTGCTTGCTTCGTAAGGAGTGACAAGCGAACCACGAAATTCTATCGAGGAGGGCGTACGGTGCTATCGTTAACCGCTCTCTTAAAGGGTTTGCCACAAGGCTTTGAGGCCACCGCGATTGACATCGCCGCAATTTCGGGCGCCAATCGGGTGATGGGGATTCACCCTCTCGCGGATGGAGATCGGATGCTGGGAGTAGTGTTGTTATGCACTATAAATGGAGAGCACTACCCGAATGCTTGGATTGAGCCTGGTAGAATTCTCAAATACTACTTTTACGGTATAACAGTTGATGGTAAGAAACGCTTTAGCCCGACCTACAAATATAATCAGGCTGTTATTAATTCCGAGAGAGGAAATTATCCGTTATTCGTTTTTGTTCGCGAAGAGAAAGTTGAGAAGTTTTCCTATGCCGGGGAGTTTAGACTTCTAGGAACAAGCATGGATGATGATGGCTCTATGTTCTTTATACTAGGTAAAGAAGCAAAGGACCAAGAAGATATCATTTCAACCGTCATACAGGATAGCGAAAATTTTCCTGAGGGACGAGTCGTAGAACGCATCCACAAATATCGAGAACGCAATCCATCCCTGGTGCATGCAGCCAAGAAAGCGTTCGAAAGCAAACACGGAAGCGTATATTGTGAAGCGTGTGGATTTGACTTCGTTGAGGTTTACGGTGAGAGGGGCAGGGGATTCATCGAGGTACATCATAACGTTCCCTTGTCTGAACTCAAAGTAGAACAGTGCTTTACTGCGATTGATGAGGTTTCTCTTGTGTGCTCCAATTGCCATAGTATCATCCACCGAACACGTCCTTGGCTGAGTGTGGAGCAAGTAGCCGAAATAGTACGGGCATCTCGTACATCATCGTCGAAGTAAGAAACAATATTTGTTCCGTTGACAGCCATGAGCGGGTGGAAACCCGCTTGCTTCAGATGAAGATGCTTCAGCATAGCGTTGTGGTCGGTGAACAGACTTGGGGAATCTGAGTGCTTGATCCCAACGGGATGGGGGAGGTTTGGGGTCCACTCTTTGCCCTAGTCGCCTCGGAAGGGTAAGTCGAATTGGCCCTGGGAAAGGCTTTTGGTTGTCTCTCAGGGGTTCTATGAAGAGCCGTTTGCCACGCCTTGGCGCGAACGTGGCGCACAATAGATAAACAAGTATACAAGGGGGGACTTCAATTGTTGCCAGGTTTTTTGGTCCGCCATCCGGTAGAGGGGCGGTCAGTGGTGAGCAGCGCCCATCCCTTAGCCAGCAAGGCTGGTCTTGAGATACTAGCTGCCGGCGGGAATGCGGTCGATGCCGCCGTTGCGGTTTCGTCAGTCTTGGGTGTTGTTGAACCTTATCATTCAACCATCGGCGGCG
>JAAYLV010000019.1 GCA_012521755.1 Bacillota bacterium
GGAGAAGCGAAGAGCGGTGGACGGCACCGCTCCTCAACTCTTTGTGATGCCTTTGAAGCGGTGGTGGGGGCTCTCTACCTTGACGGAGGCCTTGATGTCGCCCGCAGGTTCGTCCTCTCTAGCGTCGCTGAGGAGATCGGGCGAGTCATCGCGGGCGATGCGCTAGTCGATCCGAAGACGCAGCTGCAGGAGCTGGTGCAGGCAAGACAGCAAGAAACCCCCATGTATCGGCTGGTGAAGACCGAGGGGCCGGACCACAACAAGACCTTCACGGTGGAAGTCTACTGGCAAGATCAGGTCTGGGGGACGGGCCGCGGTCGATCGAAAAAAGCCGCCGAGCAAGCGGCGGCGAAAGAAGCCTTGGATCGAATCGCCGTCACAAATGCCTGACCATCCGGACTACTTTGCCCACTAGGGCGCGGCTTTTCTTTGATAGGCGAGCGTGTTTTGAACCCCGCAGGGGATGGATGATCAGATATTCATCACCGATATCATATAACCTGCGAAGCTGGAGCTGATCATTCTCCCCTGAAACAAGGAACAAATCGCCACTGACAAAATCGGCCCGAGGGTCGACAATGATCAGATCGTTTATGCCCACGAGGGGATAGTAATCATCTGTGGAGATGGCTAAGGCAAAGCTAGCCGAGCTTAGTTCACCCTCGCCCACCACGAGGGGAACGACCACTTCACCGCCGGGAGCGCTGCCTTGCAATGGCAGTTCCTGCACAGTATAGCGGATGCCCGACTCCCCAACCTGGCTGTAAGGTCTCCTCTCCCAGCTGAGGACTTCGTCTTTGAACTCCCGCAGCCCCTTGTAGCCCCACTTGTTCAGCCAGTAATAGATGGATTTCTCTTGGGCGTAACCGAGCTCGCGGGCAAGTTCCTTCCCCGTGATGCTAGGGTTTTTTTGAATCAATAGGGCCATCTTCTCCAGATTGTCCACATGAATCCCCCTTCTCAACAGGGAATCACTACATACAGATTATGGGATCGGACCCAAATACCTTTACCCGAAACGTGGCAATTTCCCGGGGCAGCTGTACTGCCGGCATGTATGGCACAAGACGGTGAACTAAAGAAGGATTTTTCAGTTAATTAGCGAATAGGCTTTAGTAAGAAATTATGGGCGCCCTTGGGGAAACCATCAGAATACCCAAACGAGGTGATGAGACCAAGGAAAGGCTTCACTAACTAAATCCACCCGTAATCCCAGCCAGAGGAAAGAGAGTTCCAAACGATAAGCCTGTGTTTGAAACAAAAGGAGGACTACCATGGAGATACTCAAAGTAGCAGCAGATTCCAAGCCAAAGTCGGTTGCAGGGGCTCTGGCCGCCGTGGTTCGGGAGATGGGGTCGGCGGAACTGCAAGCTGTCGGTGCAGGGGCCGTCAATCAGGCCATTAAAGCCATTGCCATCAGCAGGGGATTCGTCGCCCCCAACGGCATCGACCTCATTTGCATACCTGCTTTCGCCGAAATCGAGATCGACGACCAGGAAAGAACGGCCATTCGCTTTTTGGTCGAACCCCGCTAAACAAACCACGGGGTGGTAAACAGCACCAGTCCCTCCCCTCCCTCCAGGGAGGGGAGACCCTTTTTCCACCTCTTCCGGACATATTTGCCTTAGACAAGCAATATATATTAAACGCAGGTTAAGGGAAGGGGTGGACTTTTGGACATGGACAATCAGTCCCGCGATTTGCAGCTGATTAGGCAAATCCGCAAAGGAGATGCCAGCGCCAAAGAAGAGCTGGTCCGCAAGTATCTGCCCATGATCAAGCACATTGTGCGGAATCACTATGCTTCTTTCCTCGACTATGATGACCTAATCCAAGAAGGCATGATCGGCCTTTTGAGCGCCATCGACGAATACCGGCCGGAGAAGTTCGCCATTAAGTTCAGCTCCTTCGCCTACATTTGCATCATCCGTAAGATCTACAACGTCATCAAACATACTAACGGTAATAAGCACCGGGCCTTAAACGATGCTATTTCCCTTTACACCTTCGTCAATGCGGATGAGACCAGGACCATGCTGGATCACATCGCCAGCGGGCGCAGCCCCGAAGAACTAGTGGAAGAGCAGATCCTTGCCCAAAAGCTAGAAGAGGTCCTAAGGAATCACTTGTCCATCCTGGAATACACCGTCCTCATTTTCCTCCTCAGCGGCTACACGGCCCAAGAAATCGAACGGGAGCTGGGCGTGAGCAGCAAGGTCATCGACAATGCCCGCACGCGGGTCAAGTTGAAACTCAGCCGCATCCTGCACAAGTACGGTTCCCTCCTCAGCCCGCAAGTTCCCCTCAACGTGCGCAAACGGGAAGACCTTTATCGAAAGCTCCCCCTGATTACTCTCCCCATCAGCCTCAGCTAAAGTCACTCCTGGGATTGGCGGAAAGACACTCCACCAATCCCATTCCGTGTTATAATCAATGATGAATGCCCTAAGGGGAGAGATTCTCATTGCATCTTAAACGACTGGAACTCGTTGGCTTCAAGTCTTTTGCCCAACGCACCCGGATCGAGTTTGGGGCGGGCCTCAATGCGGTGGTCGGTCCCAACGGATGCGGGAAGAGCAACATTGCCGACGCCATCCGCTGGGTCCTTGGGGAGCAGAGCGTCCGGAGCCTCAGGGGAAGCAGGATGGAAGATGTGATTTTCGCCGGCACCGACAAGAGGCCGCCCCTTGGGTATGCAGAAGTGGCCTTAACCTTGGACAACAGTTCAGAAGCCTTGCCCCTGCCGTACAAAGAAGTGACTGTCACCCGCAAACTGTTCCGGTCGGGGGAGAGCCAGTTTGCCATCAATCAGACTGGCTGCCGCCTCCGGGATATCCACGAGCTTTTCATTGATACTGGTTTGAGCAAGGCATCCTACGCCCTGATCGGACAAGGGCAGCTAGACAGCATCCTCAGCGCCAACCCCATGGACCGGCGCATGCTCCTCGATGAAGCCGCGGGGATCAATAAATATAAGATCAAGAAAGAACAGGCCAATCAGCGTTTGGCCCAGACTAACGAGGATCTGGGGAAGATCGAGGCCTTGCTGACGGAGCTCAAGGAGCAGTTGGTCCCTCTCCAGGCCCGGGCCGAGCGGGCCCGCCGCTACTTGGAACTGCGCTCCCGGCTTCGCCGCGCGGAGGAGACTTTAGCCCTGTGGCGATGGCATAAGCTCAGGGAAAAAGAAGGAGAGCTCACATCCCTCCTCGAGGTGCACCAGGGGCGCCTCGATGAAATCATCGCCGCTAGCGAAGAGATTGCGAGGGACAGGAAAGCCCTCCAGGAGGAGGCAGCGAAACTGGATGGGGCCCTTGCGGAAGGGGCAAGGAGCCTGGAGGAGCAACAAGCTGCCGCCAGTAATCTGCGGGCCCAAATCCAGCTGCTGAGGGGCGAGCTGGAACTGTTGCAAAGGGAGTTTGCGGCAAGCAAGGCCGGCCAGGAAGAATTAGAGGGGAAGGAGCGGGATTTGGCCGCGGCCATCGGCCGGCAGCAAAGTCGAGTGGAGGAGGCCAGAATGGGCGCGGCTGACGCCCGCAGCCGCTTCCAAGACCTCGCCCAGCGAGACAGCGCCACCCGGGATGAATTGACCGCCGCCCGCGGCAAACTGGAAGAGATGCGGGGTCAGCTCCTCGATGTCCTGCAAGAAGAAGTCAACCAGAGAAACGAAGAGCAAAACTTGCATAAGGAAATCGCCAGGCTCCAAGAAGCGGCGGCAGACTTGGCCCGCGAGCTGGATAGCCTGGAGGAATATGCGAAGACCCTTGCCGACCAGAGGCGAAGGCTTGAGCAGTCAAGCGGGGAGGCCCGGGCCACTTTGGCGGACCTAGAGCACAAAAGGGAGGAAGTCCGCGGGACGCTTCTGTCTTTGCAATCGCGGGCTCGAGAGGGGCAAGGGGAGATAGGGGCCTTAGAGCGGTCAATGCAAGAACGAAAGGCACGCCTTCGGGCCCTTCAGGAAATGGAGCGAACCTACCAAGGCTATTTCCTCGGCTCGCGGACGGTGCTGCAACACCAAGACCGCTGGCCGGGAGTCTACGGCCCAGTGGCCCGGCTGATCCAGGTCCCGGCCGACTATGAGAAGGCGATTGCTGTCGCATTGGGAAGCAGCCTGCAAAACATCATTACCTCTACCGAAGAGGTAGCCCTGACCGTTGTTCGCTTCTTGAAGGCAAGGAAGGGCGGACGGGCGACTTTTCTTCCCCTCGACACTATTCGACCACAACGACTTGCGCCGAATGATGCAAGGCACCTGTCTGCTCCCGGAGTGATCGGCGTGGCCTCTGAACTTGTGGACTTCGATCCATTGTTTCGCCCCGCCGTCGAATACCTCCTCGGCCGCTGCATCTTGACTGTCGACCTGGAGTCGGCGACGGAGCTTGCTCACAAGATGCGTTCTTTTCATCGGATTATCACCCTCGAGGGGGATTTCATCAGCCCTGGAGGCGCAATTACAGGGGGCAGCAGCCGCGGAGGCGATGCCTCGCTGCTGCAGCGAAGGCGGCAACTAGAGGAGCTGCGAACCCTCCTGGCCGGGGAGGAAGGGCAGTTGGAGGAAAAGCAAAAGGAACAGGCCCGGCTGCAAGAGCAGCAAGCAGCGTGTGAACGGGAGCTTCGGCATCTTGACGAAAGACGTCACCAACTGGAACTCGAGCTGGCGCGACAACTCAAGGAGCTAGACGGCTTGGAGCTGCAGCAAAACCGGCTGGTCGATCAGATCCAGGCTTTAGCTGCTCAGCAAGCCCAATTGGACAAGGCGGCTGGGCGAAATAAGGAGGAGCTCGCCTCCTTGCAGGCCAAGCATGAGCAGTGCAAGGCCCGCCGGAGCCGTCTCGAAGAAGAAATCGAAGCGCTTCAAGGGACTATCCTGGAGCTGGAGCAAGCCTCCCGAACAGATGAACAAGACCTCAGGGCTGCAGAAGTGGCAGTGGCCAGTCGGCAGGCGGCCTTAGAGCGGGAAGAGGAGAGACTGCGGGAACTGCAGGACGCACTCTTTGAACTGGGGGAGCGGAAAAAAGCCCAGCAGACTCGCCAAATGGAGCTTCAGGACCGGGAGACGCAGGGACGGCAAGCTTTGCTCCAAGCTCAGGAAAAGCTTGAGGCGTTGGAGGGGACAATCAAGGCTCAAAGGGAACAGATGAGGAGCAGTAAGGGGAGGCTGGAGGAGACAAGCCGCCTTATCGACGAGCTAGGCCTTCGCTTGGAGGGACTCCGCAAAGAAGGGGGCATCCTCGAGAGCAAGGTGAACAGGTTGACCTTGGAGCTGGAGAGAACACTCTGGCGAAAAGATGAGGAAAGGAAGCTCCTTGCAAGTTTGGGCGTTGAGGATCCCCTCGCCTGTCCGGTGGAGGAGCCCCACCCAGGGCTGCAAGAGGAAGTTGCCGCCCTGCAAAGACAGCTGGATGAGCTAGGGCCAGTCGATCCCCAGACAATCCCCGAAGCCGAGGCGTTGGCAGAGCGCTGCGAGTTTCTCAGTCGCCAGTTCCATGATCTGATCCTCGCCCGGGAGGACTTGGAGAAGCTGGTGGCCACCATCGATAGGGACTCGCGGGCCCGCTTCTTGGAAACCTTCGCGGAGGTGCGCCGGGAGTTTCGAGGGCTTTTCGAACAGCTTTTCGATGGCGGCAAAGCAGATCTGGAGCTTCTGGAACCGGATCAGCCCCTCGCATCGGGGATCGAAATCATTGCCCACCTGCCGGGGAAAAAAACGCAAAGCTTAGCCTTGCTGTCGGGGGGAGAGAGAGCTTTGACAGCCATTGGGCTCTTGTTTGCTTTGCTCAAGGTGCGGCCAAGCCCCTTTTGCTTGCTCGATGAGATCGATGCCGCCCTCGATGAAGCGAACCTCGATCGCTACATTGGCGTGCTGGTAGACTATGCCCGCAGCCATCAAGTGATCGTGATCTCCCATCGCCCTAAGGTGATGGAAGCAGCCGAGAGCCTTCTGGGAATAACTATGGCGGAAAAGGGAGTTTCTCAGGTAATATCGCTGCGCTTGGCAGCGCAGCAGGAGGGGTGAATACATATTGGCTTGGCGTAATCTCTTTCGCCGCGGGGAGGGGAAAGCCCCCGATGAGCCGGGTATCCTCGACCGGCTGAAGGCTGGTCTGCAAAAAACGAGGACGATGTTGACCGACGGCTTAGACAATGTGCTCCGAGGTCATCGGCAGATTGAGGAGTCTCTCTTTGAAGAGCTGGAGGAACTCCTCATCCAGGCCGATGTGGGGATGAAGACTACCTTGGAGCTGGTTGATTGGCTGCGGGAGGAGTGTCGGCAGCAAAAGATGACCGACCCGCAAGGAGTCAAACCACTACTGGCCCAGCGAATGAAAGAAATCCTGGGCAGCTGCTCAGCCCCCCTGGCCGAAGGTCCGGACCAGCCCACAGTCTACTTAGTCGTTGGCGTCAACGGGACGGGCAAGACGACGACCGTGGGCAAACTGGCCGCCCGTTGTCAAAGGCGGGGACAAAAAGTCCTGTTGGGGGCTGCCGACACTTTTCGCGCCGCGGCAATTGAGCAATTGGAGACTTGGGCCGCGCGCAGCGGCGCCGAGATCGTCAAGCACCAGGCGGGGGCCGACCCGGCGGCAGTGGCCCACGATGCTGCCCAGGCCGCCAAGGCCAGAGGCGTCCATACCCTCATCATCGATACCGCCGGCCGGCTCCACACCAAATCGAACCTTATGGCGGAACTGGAGAAGATCGAGAAGGTCCTTGCCCGCTCTTTAGGCCGCCGTCCCGATGAGGTGCTACTGGTGGTAGATGCCACCACCGGCCAGAATGCCATCTCCCAAGCCAAGATGTTTAAGGGGGCAGTCGAACCGACGGGGGTGGTTCTGACCAAGCTCGATGGTACGGCCAAGGGCGGCATCGTCTTGGCCATCGCCGCGGAAGTTGGGTTGCCAGTCAAACTCATCGGTGTCGGCGAGGGCATCGATGACCTACGGGATTTTCACCCGGAGCTTTTTGTTGAGGCCATCTTGGCGGAAGGTAGTTGACAAACCAGCCAGCTTTCACTATACTGGCACTGTAAAGGCGAAGACCTTGACAGGGGGGAAGTCAATGGATGCTCCCGCCAAGACGGTGCACATGAATTTGCTGTTCGATCACTACGGGCAGCTCCTAACGGACCGGCAGCGGGAGATCTTCCTGCTGTACTACCACGATGACCTTTCCTTAGGGGAAATCGCCGAGAACATCCAAATCAGTCGGCAAGGGGTTCATGATACTCTTCAGCGGGTCGAACAGGCCTTGCTCGATTTGGAAGGAAGCTTGGGCCTTCTGGCCAAGGAGCAGCGAAGGCAAAACACGCTGCGATCTCTACAGGGCCTGCTTCAGGATATGCTGGGGCATGTGGAGGGCCGGGTGCCGGATGCGTTCTTGCTTCAGAGACTGCGGGAAGCGCTGGCTGCAGTTGAGGAGCTGATGACAGAATAGCCCTAGAGGAGGGCCGTCATGATTTTTGGAAATTTGAGTGAAAAACTCCAGGATGTCTTCGCTCGCCTGCGCGGCAGGGGAAAGCTGACGGAGAAAGATGTGGACGCGGCTTTGCGGGAAGTGCGCCTGGCCCTATTGGAAGCCGACGTTAACTTTCGCGTGGTCAAGGATTTTATCGGCCGCGTCAAGTCCCGGGCGATGGGCCAGGAGGTCCTCGGCAGCCTCACGCCAGGCCACCAGGTGATCAAGATCGTCAATGATGAATTGACCCAGCTCCTTGGCGGCAAAGCAATCCCGCTGACCATGGCCTCCACGCCTCCCACCAAGATCATGCTCGTTGGCTTGCAAGGCTCAGGCAAGACGACCACCGCGGCGAAACTCGCGGCAATGCTGGGGAAGCGAGGCAGGCGTCCGCTGTTGGTCGCCGCCGATGTCTACCGCCCGGCGGCCATCAAACAGCTGCAGGTTTTAGGCGAGACTGTGGGCATCCCAGTTTTCAACATGGGTCAAGGGCAAAGTCCGGTCAACATCTGTAAAGCAGCCGTTGAGCACGGCCGCTCCCACAACAACGATGTGATCATCTTTGATACGGCCGGCCGACTGCATGTGGATGATGAGCTCATGGAGGAACTGGGAGAGATTAAGGAAGCTGTGGAGCCCCATGAGATCTTGTTAGTAGTCGATGCCATGACTGGTCAAGATGCCGTCAACGTAGCCGCCTCTTTCGACGAACGGCTAGATCTTGGCGGCGTCGTCCTGACAAAACTGGACGGCGATGCCCGGGGCGGAGCGGCCTTGTCCATCGCCGCGGTGACGGGCAAGCCGATCAAGTTCGCGGCCATGGGGGAGAAACTGACTGATTTGGAGGTCTTTCATCCTGACCGGATGGCCTCCCGGATCCTCGGCATGGGCGATGTCCTCAGCCTCATCGAGAAGGCTGAGGAAGTGATGGATCAAGAAAAGGTCAAAGCCCTCGGACAGAAGCTGGCGGCCGCCCAGTTTACCTTTGAGGATTTCCTTGAGCAGCTGAACCAGGTGAGGCAGATGGGACCGTTGGACCAAATCATCGGCATGATCCCGGGACTTGCCGGGGCGAAGCAGCTGCAAGGCCTGCAAGTGGATGAAAGCCAACTGCGCAAAGTAGAGGCCATCATCAATTCCATGACTCCCCAGGAAAGGCGCAATCCATCTTTGCTCAACGGCAGCCGCCGCAAACGCATCGCCCGGGGAAGCGGCACGACGGTGCAGGATGTCAATCGGTTGGTGAAACAGTTCAATCAAACCAGGGAGCTAATGAAAAAGCTCGGAACTTTCGACAAAGGCAAGAGGAGAATGTCCAAAGGTTTCTTGTCTTTCTTCCAGTGATGACCATTCCCGCCTTCAGGCGGGTTGAGATATGTAAAGGAGGTGGAGCAATGGCAGTTAGGATCCGTCTTCGGAGAATGGGAGCAAAAAAGAGGCCCTTTTACCGCTTGGTGGTGGCCGACTCTCGCAGCCCGCGGGATGGCCGATTCATCGAAAGCCTAGGCTACTATAATCCCATCGGCGATCCAGTCGAGATTCAAATCGATGAGGAAAAGGCCTTGGATTGGCTGCGCAAGGGGGCCCAGCCCTCCGACACCGCACGCAGGCTCCTTGAGCAGGCGGGCGTGATGGACAGGTTCCAGGGGGAAAAAAGCGGGCAGAAATTGGGTTGAGCCTCCGTGGAGGTGTAGTAAGTGAAAGAACTAGTTGAGTTCATCGCCAAGAGCCTGGTGGACGACCCGGAAGCGGTGAGCGTTGTTGAATGCCCCCGGGACCGGGGGACCGTCCTGGAGCTGCGGGTGGCCCCGGAAGATATGGGCAAAGTCATCGGCCGCCAGGGACGGATCGCCAAAGCTATCCGCGCCGTGGTCAAAGCCGGCGGGACAAGGCAAGGCAAGAACTACTTTGTGGAGATTGTCGATTAAGTGCCATGGCCGCTCTGATCAGCATCGGACAAATTCTAGCTCCCCAAGGGAACAAAGGCGAGGTGCGGGTCTGGCCCTTAACCGATCGTCCTGAACGATTCCAGGAGCTTAGGCAGGTTGTGCTGGCCGACAGGGAAGGGGATAGCGGCCAGCGGATGAACGTTGAAGGGGTCAGACTCCATGGTCAGTTTGTCGTCGTCAAGTTTGCCGGGGTAGACACCATCGATGGGGCCGAAGCACTACGGGACTTGTACATCAAAATAGCCCGGGAGGAACTTGCGCCTCTGCCCCCAGGTCGGTATTATATCTTTGAAGTCTTAGGACTTGATGCTTACGATACCGAAGGCAACTATCTCGGGCAAGTAGTGGATTACTTGTTGACGGGAGTTAATGACTGCTTCATCATCAAGCATGGGGAGACTGCCCGGGAGTTTCTGGTGCCTGCTGCCCGGGAGTTTGTCCGGGAGCTAGATTTGGAAGGGCGCAAAATGGTCATCAAGGTCATCCCCGGACTTGTGTAGGAGGGGGCGAGAAGGTGCGCGTTGACATACTGACCCTGTTCCCGGGAATGTTCCGCGGACCTTTTGAACATAGCATCATCAAACGAGCCCGGGACAATGGACATGTGAAGCTGCGCATCTGGGACATTCGCCACTTCACCTTCGATCGGCACCGGGTCGTCGATGACGTCCCCTATGGCGGGGGACCGGGGATGGTTATGAAGCCGGAACCGGTGTTTGCCGCGGTGGAAGCCATCACCAAGGGAGCTACGTCCCGGCCCCGGATGTTGCTCATGTGCCCCCAAGGTCAACCCTTTTCCCAAGCTTTGGCCAAGGAGCTGGCGGAGGAGGAGTGGCTCCTTTTCCTGTGCGGCCACTACGAAGGGATCGACGAACGGGTGTGCATTGGTCTTCCCTTTGAGCGAATCTCCATCGGAGATTACGTCCTGACGGGAGGAGAACTGCCGGCGATGGTGATCGTCGACGCCGTTGCCAGGCTGATTCCGGGAGTCTTGGGGGAGCCTAGGGCGGCCGCGCAAGATTCCTTTGCCGATGGACTGCTGGAGTATCCCCAGTACACCCGTCCCCAGGAGTTTCGCGGCATGGAAGTGCCGGAGGTGCTCCTCAGCGGCCATCATGAAAAGATACGGCGCTGGCGGCGCTGGCAGTCCCTGCTGCGCACCAGGGAGCATCGGCCGGATCTGCTCAGTCAGATCCAGCTAACTAGAGAAGACGAAGAATTGTTGGCGAAGGTAGTCGAAGATGAGGAATGGGGGTGAAAGCATGGACATCATTACCACCCTGGAACAAGAACAGCTAAAACCAGACAGGGGCGATTTCGCCGTTGGCGATACAGTCCGGGTGCACGTCACTGTCGTCGAAGGCGAACGCCGCCGCATTCAGGTGTTCGAAGGAGTCGTCATCGGGAAGGCAGGATCGGGCATTCGCGAGACCTTCACTGTTCGTAAGATTTCCCAAGGTGTGGGAGTTGAGCGGACCTTCCCGGTTCACTCACCCAACATCACCGAGATCCAGGTAGTCCGGCGGGCCAAGGTCCGACGAGCGAAGCTCTACTACCTGCGGCAGCGCAGGGGCAAGGCCGCCCGGCTGAAAGAAAGACGCTAGCAACTCTCAGGGTGACCGGCTCGCCGGTCACCCACTTGTCGCCATACAGGGAGGGAACTTGCCATTGGATAAATCGATCCTGCGGGAATATGTTGAGTCCATCGTCACTGCCGTGGTCCTCGCCCTGATCATTATCACCTTCATCGCCCAGTCTTTCTTAGTTCAAGGCAACTCAATGGAACCTGGCCTGCACAACGGACAGCGGCTCTTGGTGGAGAAGCTTTCTTACCGAGTTAGACCTCCCCAACGGGGTGAGATAGTCGTTTTCCGCTATCCCCTCGATCCACGCCGCAAATTCATCAAACGGATCATCGGCATTCCCGGGGATGAGATCTTCATTAAGGACCGGCGGGTCTACGTGAATGGCCTGCCTTTAGAGGAAGACTACATCAACGGTCCAACTTACGGCGCCTACGGCCCCGCCGTCGTACCTCCCGACAGTTATTTTGTTTTGGGAGATAACAGGAACAACAGCGACGACAGTCGTTTCCCCGATGTTGGCTTCGTTCCCCGCAAGAACATCGTTGGCAGGGCCTTGTTTATCTACTGGCCCGTCTGGCAAGCCCGTCTGATCCGTCAGCCGGCAATATTCGCCGAATTGAACTGAGGACCAGGCAGGGAATGGCCCCTTGCCAAGCGAAACCAATAACGAGTTCCTTGTGTGGGAGATAGTCTAATTGCAGCTGCGTCACATGACAGTCGATCAGATCAAAGCCTGGATCGGCGAGGAACCCGATCTAACTGAAGAAATCATAGCAGAACTGGAGATGGACGCGCGGGTCTCCGTCAGGCGGCTGGCCGCGTCCTTGCGTCATCGTCGCGCTTGCCTGCAGCAAGAACAAGCCAGGATCCAAGAGCTGGCGCGGCACGAGGACGAGCTGCAACGACAAGGGATCTTTCCCGTTGCGGGGATCGATGAGGCGGGCAGGGGGGCTTTGGCAGGGCCCTTAGTGGTAGCTGCCGTCATGTTTCCTCCCGGGGTGCGTCCCGCGGGGCTAGATGACTCAAAGCGGCTGACGGGCAAACAGCGGCAGCTTCTCTATGGAGAGATTCGGCAAAGGGCGGCCGATGTGGCGGTGGTGATCGTCGACAGGACGGTCATCGACCGGCTGAATATCTTGCGGGCAACTTGGCAGGCCATGGCGGAGGCTGCCATGAAGCTGCGGCCCCGTCCTCAGCACTGCCTGGTGGATGGCACGCAGGTGCCTAGCCTTGGCGTGGACCAGACGGCCATCGTCGGCGGGGACGGGAAATGCCTGTCCATCGCGGCGGCATCCATTGTTGCTAAAGTTGTCCGGGACAATATCATGCTTGAGTTGGGCAGGCGCTATCCCCAATACGGTTTTGCGCGCCATAAAGGATACTGCACCCGGGAGCACCTAAGGGCCCTCAAGGCTTATGGACCATGTCCCGAACACCGTCGTTCCTTTCAGCCGGTCATCGACTCTATATCCACCCAGCTTACCTTGCCCTGGGATGGATGCTCGCCATAACAGGAACAGGAGAGAAACCTCGTGCAACGCATTCGTCTTGAAGAACTAAAACCAGGCATGGTCGTTGCCAAGCCGATCTACGACCAAGACGGTCGTGTTTTGCTAAATCGGGGAGTAGTCCTGAGGGAGTCCCTCATCGACAGACTCAAGGAGATCGGCTGCCCCGCAGTCTATATCGAGGTGCCCCTGGCGGAAGGAATCGTCCTGCCCGATTTGGTGAAGGAGGAGACCCGGGCAAGAAGCATCTGTCAGGTCCGGAAGGCTTTTGACGATGTCCAGGCAGGCAGACCCTTCGATATAGAAGCCATCAGGGACACCGTGATCAACATCATCGATGAAGTGCTGGCCAATGCCAGGATTCTGGTCAACTTGACGGATATCCGCACCTATGACAGCTACACCTTCGGCCACTGCGTCAACGTTTGCGTCCTCTCTATCCTAACGGGCCACAAACTGCAGCTGAACGAGCTGGAAATGCGGGACCTAGCCGTTGGGGCCATCCTCCACGACATTGGGAAGGTGAGAATCCCCAAAGAAATCCTGCAAAAGCCTGGTCCCTTGACGGAAGCGGAGTTCGACTTGGTCAAGAAGCATACGGTCCATGGTTTTGAAATCTTGCGCCAGGACTATGATCTCAGTATTCTCATCGCCCACATCGCCTACCAACACCATGAACGGCTCCAAGGACAAGGCTATCCCCGCGGACTGAAAGACGCCCAAATCCACCGATACGCCCAGATCGTCGCGGTCGCCGACAGTTTCGACGCGATGACCTCGGAGCGCGTTTACCGAGGAGCCATACCACCGGTGAAGGCAGTGGCTACCCTGCGAGAGATGAGCGGCGAGTTTTTTGCCCCTGACGTAGTTGAAGGGCTAGTAAGTACTATCGCCATTTATCCCATCGGCAGCTGGGTGCGGCTCACCAGCGGCCACATTGGCGTAGTAGTCGATGTCAACAACAAGCACCCCAATCTGCCCGTCGTGCGCCTAGTGCTCAATCCCAGGGGAGAGAGGATAGGGACCCTGACCGAGGTGGACCTAATCACGGTCAATGACTTGTTCATCGATTCCGTTTTTCTGCCCGAGGAAATGGAAGCCTTGGGTCTACTCAATGGTCAAGGATAGCGAGGTAAAGAAGGGTGGGCACAACGGGAATCAACGCTGTGGCAGCCGCCACCACCCCCGAATCATTACAGACCAACGCTGCCGCGCCGGCGATGATGGCGGCCCTAACCCCCAGGGCCAGATAAGGATGACGACCATCGATCCTTTGCACCCGGGCCGGCGGGTTGATGGATAGAAAAACCAGAACCCCCACGGAAGTGACCAGCGCCCTAGTCCAGTAGGTATAGCGCATCAGCCGCAGATTAAACATGATTTTCCGGCGAGCAATCTGAAGCAAGGCTCCCGGCCCCTGGCTAGAGATTAACCACGCCGTCCGTCCCAAATGGGAGGGACTCCCTTTTTCGCGAGAATCGATCCAGAAGGCAACCAAGAGGATCAGAATTAAGGAAACAAGGATGAGGAGTCCTCCTCGCCAGGTCAAAGGTTTCCCCCGCAGCTGCCACCAAAGCCAGCCAAGGCTGACTACTGCCGCCATAGTCCCGCCCACATTGGCCCCAAGGCGCGGGCTAGCTAGCAGGAAGATGGCGCCCGCACCCACGGCAAAGCCAATCATGTTCCTAGCTTTGCCCAAGGAGGGGAAAAGATCGAACAGGCCGGTTATCCCCACCAGCACCGAACTGATGAAAACCCCCATGTATTCATTGCCTATCCCATAGAACCTAGCGCCAACAATCGGATCATACCCCAACAGGGAATTGCCGAGCCTCGTGCTCCCCGTTAGTAGATCCCATGCTATGGCGCCGGCGGTGAGGAGGCTCAAGAATACAAAGCCCTTCCCCCGGGACATCCTTGCCGCTAAAGCCCCAAGGCCAAGGGATCCGAGGACTAACACCGCGGCCGTGATTGTTAGTTCTTCTTGAACGGCCAGCAAAAGCAGGACTAACGGTACAGCCATCAGGGACAACAATAGTGTTTTGAAAACCAACACCGATGATGACGGAATCCTCTTCATCCAAAGGAGCAAGACCACGACCAAGTAGATGGGAATTTGGATGATCACATAGTTTTTCAGAATGGTTAATCGTTGATCATAGGTGGCCCTTATCCGGGTCCACATCTGACGCAGGACCTCCAAGGGTTCCCGGTGCGGGGTACTGATCATCGGGCCGCCGGGTATGAATGAAGGGACGGGGAGGCCAAACCAGTCTAGGACCGTTGGAGCAAAATCCATGTTCGTCACTAACCCTTCCCGACGGGTGGTTGGTGAGGAAAGTAGTCCCCGATGTTTAGGGGAATGGACGACGATGGGGGTTAACAGATGGTTTCGCCCCGCACTCTCTGCTGGGGGACTGGGAGCAAGGATCGTCACTAAGGCATCACGGTCTAGGGCCATCTCCCACAGTTCACTGAGGAAAGCGTCGATGTGGATCAGCGCGAGGCGGCGAAAGGCCGCGAGTCTTTCAGGGAGAAAAAGGTCCCGGTATGATTCCAGGCGCGCCAGGTCGCCCAAGTACACAACGATGAAGTCCGCCTCCGCCAAACCCTCCCGCAGCTTGCCGGCCAAGGCTTCGTAATCGGTTCGCCACCCGTAGGGCCAAGCAGGATCATCCCTGATCAACAGGGCCCGGCCAACATCACCCCCGAGGACTAAGCCGCTTCCATCCATGGCCACGAGGACCCCGGGCCGCAGGTAAGATCCCGGCGTATCACCGTTCCCGATGGTCCATGTGCGAATGCCCCTCTCCCGCAAAGCCGCGCCAAGGAGCCCGACCTCCACCTCGTATCCTAGTCCTTGATTGGCGGTGATGGTCTGGCTGAGGGCCAAATGAATGATGGACCCTGGTGGCGGGACAAGGCCCATTAGCTGACGGGCAAGCTCGCCCACCACTGCTCCCTCGGTGCGCTCCCCCTCGTTGAAAGACCAGCCTCCCAGGGTCCCCGTCCGGGCCCTTGCGCCAGTTCCTAAGCTCAAAGCGCCGTTTGTTGGGTTGCTGCGGCCGGCCGTTCGGCAGTTCATCAGTCCCACCGCGCCTTCTTCCAACCACTTGCCCAGTCCAGGCAGCTCGAGGGATGCCATCTCATCCAAATCCAGGGCGTCAATCAACACCGCGATCGCCTGGGCCGCAGCGGGAATGCTAAGGGCAAGTACTAGCATGAGGGCGAGGATGGTTCTAGGAGCGTTCAAGGGGGACTACCTCCCCAACAATCGGCAACCCTTCATATAACCTTCGCCAGCTGATGACCGTCTCATCGATGGAGAAGCGGCGGAGGATAGTCCCGCGGGCCCTCCTAGCCATCAGGAGGTAGTCTGGGCTGCTCCTGACAGCCCTTTGCAGGGTGGCGGCCAGCGCCCCCGCATTTCCCGGGGGAACGAGCCAACCAGTCTTGCCGTGCTCGATGACTTCCGGGATTCCCCCCACGCGGGTGGCAATGACCGGCTTGCCAAGGGCCATGGCCTCCAAGACAGACAAAGGCATCCCTTCGCTCAAGGAGGGTAGGACGAAGATGTCGGCAGCTTGGAGGAGGCTCAGGGCATCGGCCCGGAAGCCGGTGAAGATGACCCGCGATGACAGGCCGAGCTTGTCGGCCAACTCCTGGAGGATCCCCTTAAAAGGCCCATCGCCGCACACTACTAATTTCAACGATGGCAAACTGCGGCCTAGCAGGGACATCGCTTGAAGAAGATACTGAACGCCCTTTGCGGGAATTAACCTGGCCAAGGTGATCAGGAAAAGGTCGGAAGGTCCAACGCCAACTTCGGAGCGAATGGCCAGTCTTGACCCTTGGGGAGGCAGCCTAGTGCTCCAGTCCAGGCCCGGGGGAATGACCTTGATTGGCTCGGCGGAAAGGCCCATCGCGCGGGCGTAGTGATGACGAATGGCTTCACAAACGGCCACTCGGGCAACGGGCCACGGCTCCATTACCCGCTCGAGTCCCCGATAGACGGTCCGCTGCCACCCCTGGGGCAGAAAGTTGTGGAAAGTGACGATGACTCGCACCCCCGCCATCGCCCCCGCGAGCCGCGCCAACAGGCCTGCCCGATAACCATGGGCGTGGCACAGCTCGATCCCCGCCCGTCGCATGAAACTGCTGAGCCGCCAAACCAGCCGGAGCTCCCCCCACTGGACCGATGAACCAATCTCCAAAGGGAAGAACTCAACTCCCTGGAGGCGGGATCGATCCCATCCTTCGACGGGGCCGGCCAAGTAGAGCTGATAGTCCCATTTGGCCAAAGCTTCCAGGAGGGTCATGATATATTCCCGCATCCCTCCCGCCGCCGGCCGGGTCAAATGCAATATCTTCAAGCTAGCCCACCTCCCTAACATGGGACCGTTTTAGTATGTCCAAGTCCGCCCCGGTTCTAAAGGAAAAACCTGCCTCCGGGGAGAAGCTACTAGCAGCCCCTTTTGGCCAGGTGGGAAAATATGCTATACTGGGTGAGACCGGTAACTCCTTAAGGAGCAGCACATATTGTTCGATTATAGTAAAGAAGCCCTATTATCTCCAGGGAGGGGAGGGTACGATCATTGGCACAGGCGACCGGAAAAAAGCAGACTAGTGAAAAACAATTGGTCGTGTTTACGCTGGCGACTGAGGAGTTCGGCATCGAGATTAACCAAGTGAAAGAGATCATCAAGCCGAGGGAGATTACCCGTCTACCCCATACACCAGAGTTCATCCGGGGAGTCATCAACTTGCGCGGGGAGATTATCCCGGTATTGGATCTGCGCAAGCGTTTCAACGTAGATGCCAGCGAAATTGATCGCGACAGCAGAATCATCGTCGTTGAAATCGCCGGTACCGTCGCGGGGCTGCTGGTCGATTCGGTCACGGAGGTATTGCGGATCGACGGCTCCCAAATCGAAGAGGCTCCTCGCAGCATCGCCGGTTTGAAGGCGGAGTTCTTGCAGGGTGTCGGCAAGATCGATGAGCGGTTGCTGATTCTGCTGGAAGTGAACAAGATTCTCAGCTCCCAGGAAGAGATCCAGCTGCAAACCCAGGTGGAGCTCGCCGCCAGTGAAGAAGACTGAGCGCATATAGGTGAAGGTCATGAGCGATATTCTCTCCCAAGATGAGATCGATCAGTTGCTTCTCCTTGCCAGGGCGCAGCCGAGCGAGGTGGAGGAGCCTGTCTATGGCTTGGATGCAGCTCCCTCTGTTTATGATTTTAGGCAGCCGAGCAAGCTCTCCAGGGATCACTTAAGGTCCATCCAGCGGATTCATGAGCAATTCGCCCGGGCCTTTTCGGGGCTTACTTCGGCCCGGCTTCGCACCCGGGTCGATCTTTCCATCGTATCCATTGAAAGATTGAGCTTTGGTGAATTCGTCAATGCCCTGGCCAGCCCATCGGTGATCAGCGTCTATTCCATTCAACCGCGAGATGGATTTCTCATCTTGCAGATGAACACGGAAATGGCCTTTATTCTCTACGATCGGTTGTGTGGCGGCCCAGGTCGGGCCCCAGACCGGCCCCGGGAAATGACTGACATTGAGCTGGCTGTGCTCAGCCGTCAGATTTTGACGGATTTGATTCGCACCCTGGAAGCTAGTTGGCAGGAAGTATCGGATCTGTCCTTCCAGCTTCAGTTCACCGAGAGCAACCCCCAGTTCCTCCAGATGATGGCCGAACGGGACGCGGTGATCCTGGTCACCTTGGTCATGGAGATAGACCACTCCCAAGAGATGATCAATCTTTGCATGTCGCAAAGTGCGTTGGAGCCAGTCCTGAAGGAGATCACTGGTCGGCGGCTGTTCGAATCAAGGCGCTCGCCGCAGCAGGAGGAGCTGGTGCAGCTGCGGGAGCATCTACTCAAAGCCGAGCTGCCTGTCGAGGTGGAACTAGGCAGAGCGACCTTGACCATGGAGGACTTGCTGGAGCTGCGGATTGGCGATGTCATTACCTTGGACCGGAAACGAACCGAAAAGCTCGATGTGCGGGTGGGCCACTCGGTCAAGTTCTTGGCATCACCCGGCAAACTAGGGCAGAAGCTCGGAGCTGTAATTACCGACATGTGTCAACAAGAGGGGAGATAGTGGGATGGTGGATGATTTGCTCAGCCAAGAAGAAATCGATCAACTGCTGGGCGGCGTCTCCGAAGGAGAAGAGCCGGTGGAGCTCAGTGATCTGGAACGGGACACCCTGGCGGAAATCGGCAACATTTCCATGGGTTCGGCTGCGACGGCCCTGTCCACTTTAGTTGGCAAGAGGGTTAGGATCACCGTTCCCAGCGTTGAAGTGACGACTACTGCCCAGGTACAGGCAGCCTTCCCGACTCCCTGCGTAATCGTGACCGTAGAGTACACCTCCGGGCTCCAGGGTACGAACATATTCATCCTCAACGAATCCGATGCCCTAGTGATTGCAGGGCTCATGATGGGGGAGGATCCGCCTGATCTTTCGGCCGGGCTCGATGAGCTTCGTCTCAGCGCTGTGGCTGAAGCGATGAACCAAATGATGGGTTCCGCGGCCACAGCCATGTCGGAGCTGTTTCGGGAGACCATCGATCTGACCCCGCCAACAACTAAACATCAGTTGCTTGCGGAAACCCAAAAGGAAGTGCCTCTAGATGAGTCGGTGGTGACTGTCTCTTTCCGGATCGAGGTCGAGGGGCTTGTAGACAGTGAAATGCTCCAGGTCATCGAGACCCGATTTGCCCAAGAGATTGCTCGCCGCCTGCTCACGCCGGCCCAGTCGATGGCTGAAAGCTTAGAGGCACCAAAGCCAGAACCGCAACCACCGCCGCCTCCTCCCGTTGCCGCAGCAGCTCCCCAATGGGAGCCAATGCCGGTGGCCCAAGGAAAGGAGACGCATGACAACATCAATATCGATCTGATCAAGCACATTCCCGTCCAAATAAGGGCTGTGTTGGGGCGAACCCGCATATCCATCGCCAACATCTTGAAGCTCGGGCCGGGACATGTGCTCGAGCTAGACACCCTCGATGGCGAACCCATTGAGATCCTGGTGAACAATACGCCGATTGCCCGGGGTGAAGTAGTTGTCGTGGGCGAGCAATTCGGGGTGCGCATCACGGAAATAGCAAGCGCTACCGATCGCATCAAAACCCTTGAATGAGAAAGGAGGGGGGACGGGTTGGACCTTAGCGAATACAAGGATGTATTTGCTGCTGAAGCAAGGGAGTATATCCAGACATTAAACGACGACCTCCTAGATTTGGAGCAGCATCCCCATGATATGGAAGTCCTGGACCGGATGTTTCGCGGAGCCCACAGCCTCAAAGGGATGGCTGGCACCATGGGCTACGAGGAGCTGCAGCAGTTCACCCATGAGATGGAAAACGTCTTGAACGCTTTGCGGCAAGGTCGACCCGTTGACGTCGAGATCATCAATCAGCTGTTCACTGCCTTCGACCTCCTCGAAATCCTCCTTGAGGAAAGCTTAGAACACGGGGAAGCAAAGACGGATACGACGGAGGTCCTGGAGAACCTCAGAAGCTGGCTCAGTCAGGAAGCACCCTCTGTCCAGCCTGACTTTGCCTTAGGGGAGCTGGACAAGGAAGAGATCAGGCAGGCCAGCCAGCAGGGAGAGCAGGCATGGAACATCCGGGTCCTGCTGCGGTCCAACGTTTTGATGAAATCGGCCCGGGCCTACACAGTCATCCAGGCTTTATCCCGGGTGGGGACAATCGTCCAGACTTCGCCCCCCATGGCCGATCTGGAAGAAGAACGATTTGACAATGAGTTTTCTGTCCTCTTGTTATCCAAAGCTGCCGCGGAGGACATCAAGGACATCTTTGACAAGATTCCCGAAATCGACCATGTGACCGTTGCCGAACTGGACATGGAGGCGGCCAAATCCCCTACTCAAAGCCAGGCCGCAACGACCAAACGTCGCTCCGAACATTTCGTCAGGGTCGAAACAGACCGCTTGGACAAGCTGCTGAACCTGGTGGGGGAGCTGGTCATCAGCCGTACCCAAGTGCTCGAACTTGGCGCGATGCTAGATGACAATACGGCCCGCGGCGCCATCGTTCAGCTCGACCGGGTGACCACCGAACTGCAGTACGCGGCCATGAGCCTCAGGATGGTGCCCATCAGGCAAGTGTTTGACCGCTTTCCCCGCATGGTCAGAGACCTGGCCCAGGCCGGGGGCAAACAAGTGCAGCTCAGGATTACCGGTCAGGAGACGGAGCTCGATCGCTCCCTGGTCAACGAACTGGGTGAACCCCTCGTCCACTTGCTCCGCAATGCCGTCGATCACGGCTTAGAAAGTCCCGAGGAGCGCTTGGCCGCGGGGAAGAGCGAAGTTGGCACCATTTCCATCGCGGCCCGCCACGAAGGAAGCCACGTGGTCATCGAGATCAGTGATGACGGCCGGGGAATGGATGTGGAAAAGATCAGACAAAAGGCCATGGAGAAGGGGCTAATCGCCCCAGAGGCAAGTCTGTCGCCCCGGGAATTGTTGGACTTGGTCTTCCAGCCCGGCTTTAGCACCGCGGACAATATAACGGATATCTCTGGCCGCGGAGTGGGGATGGACGCTGTTCGTTCCGCGATCCAGCTCTTGAATGGTTCAGTTGAACTAGCGACCGAACTAGGGAAGGGGACGACAGTCACCATTAAGCTGCCGTTGACCTTGGCGATTATTAAAGCTCTCATGGTTCGCGCCAGAAACGAGATTTATGCCATCCCTATTCAGTCGATCCAGGAAAACATCCTGGTGCCGCGGGAAAAGGTAAAGACCATTCAGGGAGAAAAGGTCATCACCTTGCGCAACCAAGTTCTGCCCCTGCTGGACCTGGCCGCACAGCTGGATGCAGGAGCCTTGGAGGATAAGAACATGTTGTCGGTCATCGTGGCCAACGTCGGCCAGGAGATGGTTGGCCTCGTGGTGGACGAACTGCTGGGTCAGCAGGAAGTGGTCATCAAAACCCTCGACAGCAACCTTGCGAGCAGCCCCGGCATCGCCGGCGCCACCATCTTGGGCAACGGGCAAGTTGCCCTCATCTTAGATGTAGCTGGCCTGCTTCAGCAGGAAAAGACCCCATATCGAGCAAAGGCCCAATAACGTGCACGAGTACGAACGGGGAGGTGTTCACAGCCACGACCCCATGGGGAATGGCGCAATTGCTATGGCTCATACCATCTTAGTAGTAGATGATACCGCCTTCATGCGCATGATGATCAAGAATGTGGTGCAAAAACACGGATATCAAGTCATCGGCGAGGCTGGTGACGGTGAGGAAGCCATCGCCAAATACAAAGAGCTCCGTCCCGACCTAGTCACCATGGATATTACCATGCCGAAGCTGGACGGGATAAGCGCCATCAAAGCTATTATGGAATTCGATCCTAACGCGAAGATCATCGTCTGCAGCGCGATGGGCCAAAAAGCCATGGTCATTGAAGCTTTAAAATCTGGAGCCAAGGACTTTCTTGTCAAGCCTTTTGAAGCCGACCGGGTCATCGAAGCTCTGCAAAAAGCCGTTGGCTAAGGGCGGTGCTTTAATTTGACATACGAGAGCGACTTCAAGCTGGATGTGCTCAAGGAGCTGGGCAACATCGGGGCGGGCCACGCCACAACCGCGCTATCAACACTACTTGGCAACAAGAAGCTTACCCTCGTGGTGCCTGAGGCCATGATCGTCGGGATGCAAGAAAGCATGAGTCTTTGCGGCGGACCGGAATCCCTGGTTGGTGCAATCTACATCAGGGTTTCCGGGGGCCTGTGCGGCCATATGGCTTTACTTCTTCCCTACGAAAGCGTCCAAAGCCTTCTCGGCTATCTACTAGGAGCGGCACCCCAAGAGCTCAGGGATATGGAGCTATCAACCCTCCAGGAAGTTGGCAATATCGTTGTCACTTCCTACTTGAATGCCTTAGCCGAAATGACTAATACGCAGCTTTTTCCGTCGGTCCCCGCGGTAGCCGTTGACATGGCTGCGGCGGTGTGGAGCTCCATCCTAGCAGGCGCAGAAGTGGCCGATTACATCACCATTGTGCAGACCGGCTTTCAAACCGATGCAGAAATCATCGACGGCACCATCGCCTTCATCCCTGATGAAGAAGACTTGGCGAAGCTTCTAGGTGCCTTGGGCATGGGAGAGCTTTAATGGAGGAAGTTTTCGTCAATATTGGGGAAATCAAGGTCTTAGCACAAGAGGGACGCCTTGTTGCGATAGGACTGGGTTCCTGCGTAGGTTTGATCCTCTATGACGAGCTGGCCAAGATCGGAGGCATGGCCCATGTTTTCCTGCCCACCAACAGGAAGGGAGGGGCCAATCAGCACCCGGGCAAGTTCGCGGACACCGCGGTTTCCGCCATGGTCGAGCAAATGGCAGCCATGGGGGCCCAAAAGCGTCGTCTCAAGGCGAAGATGGCGGGGGGGAGCCAGCTTTTCTCTTACGGTGCTTCCGTCATGGATGTCGGCAGACAAAACGTGGAGGCCTTGCAAAGGGAGCTGCAAGCGGCAGGCATTCCCTTGGTGGCCAGTGATGTGTTAGGCTCCCGGGGACGCAAACTGATTTTTGATGTGGGGACAGGCCAAGTGTTGGTTTTCGTCATTGGCCAGGAACCGGTTGAACTGTGACCCTCCAGCTGCGGCATAGAATCCACCTTTAGTCGACATGATAAGGGGAGAGATGCCGCGGAAGGGGGAGGACAGTTGGATCTGGAGCGTGGCACTACTCGCATTTACACTTGTCCCATCTGCCGGGTGGACACACCCCACACCGTTTGCAGCCGACGGGGCGGAGTCTATGCTATCGTGTGCAGTAGTTGTGCCAGCGGATCCCTAGTTCGGGAGGAAGACTTGCGATTGCACCAATTCCGCTGGGAGGAAGAGTTGCGTCAAATCCTGGAAAACCTTAGTATTCATGAGGATTTTGATAGTGATTCTTGAGGGGTGAACGCATGTCCAAGGATGAGCGGCTGGGCTGGATCGGCTTGAATATGGTGCCGGGCCTCGGTCCACGGCGCATCCGCCACTTGGTCGACTGCTTTCAAGGTGCTCAGAAAGCTTGGCGGGCCCCCGAACATCTCTTGGCCCAAGCTCTAGGTCCCCGTCTAGCCCGGCACGTAGCCCGCCACCGTTCCCAACTAGACCCGCCCAAGGAACTCGAGAAAGCCCTTAGCCGGGGGTTTCGCATCCTGACTCCCATCTGCCCTGACTACCCGCCCTTGCTCAAGACCATCGCCGATGCCCCCGCAGCTTTGTATTGTTGGGGCCAAATCCCCCAAGGCCCTGCTGTAGCCTTGGTGGGCACCCGGCAGCCATCGCCGGCAGGGCAAGTCATGGCCCATCGACTAGGTTTTGAGCTGGCCGGGCACGTCGCCGTCGTCAGCGGCCTTGCCCGGGGCATTGATGGCCTTGCCCATCGGGGCGCCATCAATGGAGGGGGGAGGACATGGGCCGTCCTCGGCTCGGCCCTCGATCGCCTCTATCCCCCGGAACATGCAAGTCTAGCCCAGGACATCGCAGCCCACGGAGGATCGGTTCTGAGCGAGTATCCCTTGGGCACCGGACCGCGCCGGGGCCATTTCCCGGCCCGCAACCGCATCATCAGCGGCCTTGCTTTGGCGGTGGTGGTAGTTGAGGCACCGATGCGAAGCGGAGCGATGATTACCGCGGATCTTGCTCTGCAGCAGGGCCGCGAAGTCCTGGCGGTCCCCGGCAGCCCGGCCAACCCTAAGTGCCAGGGAAGCAATCTCCTCATTCAGCAAGGAGCAAAACTAGTTCAGGAGGCCCGCGACATCCTCGAGGAACTCAGTCCTTTACCCCCGCCTGCGTTGATGCGGATTGACTCCCTTTCCTGAAAGTTATATGATGGGCGCAGGGTTCAGGCATCTGAACCCTGACAATGGTCACAAGAGGGGTGTGTCGTGTCTGACGATCGAATCATCACCGCAATTCAATGGTTGTTAAAGACCATCTTAGCCAATGGCCGCAACCCAATTCCAGTGCAGGATGCGGTCGACGGACTGCTCGATGCTGGTTTTGAGCTGGAAGAGATCGACGCAGCCGTCGACTTGCTGGTTGCGCTGCCAAATTTGATCCAGCCCGAGGGGGGATTGTGCTGTGAGTTTGACCCTGACTCCCAAGGGATGCGGGTCCTCACCGCGGAGGAGAAGGTCAAGCTCCCCCTTGAAGCGCAAGAATGGCTTTGGCGGTTGCTGAGGGCCGGACTGATTAGCCGCGCGGAAGCCGAATATGTACTGCAGCACGCTATGGCTCTCGACATAGGCGAAGTGGGGGTCCCAGAGTTGAAATGGGTGATTGCGCAGATTTTGGAAGACGAAGCCAGGGCTTTGCTTTTGGCCACCACCCCCACCAAAGCCGAACTGAAAAGAGCCTGGGAAGCCGGCCTAATCAACTAAGGCTGTTTGCGGAGGTGACATGGTGGCAAAGGCCCTAGTTATCGTCGAATCACCAGCTAAGGCAAGAACGATTACCAGATTTCTTGGCCGCGGTTTCATCGTCAAGGCCTCCATGGGCCATGTACGGGATCTGCCCCGCAGCCAATTCGGCATTGATATCAATAACGGCTTTCAACCTAAATACATTACCATCAGGGGCAAGGGGAAAATCCTGGCGGAACTGCGAAACGAGGCCAAGAAAGTTGATAAGGTCTATCTAGCCACTGACCCGGATCGAGAAGGAGAAGCTATCTCCTGGCATCTAGCCCAGGCGTTGCAGCTAGATGAGAAGAGCAACTGCCGCATCGAGTTTAGCGAAATCACCAAGCCTGCCATCAAAAAGGCTTTGACCAAACCTCGCCCCATCAACGGCGATCTAGTCGATGCCCAGCAAGCTCGCCGGGTGCTAGACCGGGTTGTCGGCTATCAGCTGAGTCCTCTCCTGTGGAACAAGGTGAGGAAAGGACTGTCCGCCGGGCGGGTGCAGTCGGTGGCTTTGCGGCTCATCTGTGACCGGGAAGAGGAGATCAACGCCTTTGAGCCTGAAGAGTACTGGTCCATTACGGCAAGGCTCAGACCGGAGGACAAGGAGGAGATCTTCCCGGCCAAGCTCCACCGCCAGGGCAAAGGGAAGATCGCTATCCCCAACAAGGAGGCGGCCGACAAGATCCTAGCCGATCTTGAGGGTCATGATTGGGTCGTAACCTCCGTCACCAGAAAAGAGCGTCGCCGCTATCCGGCGCCGCCCTTCACAACCAGCAGCCTGCAGCAGGAAGCGTCGAAACGGCTGCGGTTCAGCGCCCAAAAAACGATGCGAATTGCCCAACAGCTCTACGAAGGCCTCGACATCGGCCAGGGCAGCGTTGGTTTGATTACCTACTTGCGGACTGACTCCGTGCAGGTATCGGCTGAGGCCAGAGCCCAAGCACGCAAAATGATTAAGGACACTTTCGGGAGCGACTTTGTGCCTGCTAGATCACCCCAGTACAAGAGCAAAGGGGGAGCCCAAGAGGCCCATGAAGCCATCAGGCCGACCGACGTGTATCTGCATCCCGACTCCCTCAAACCCTACTTGACGCGGGATCAACTGCGGCTCTACCGCCTTATCTGGGAGCGGTTCGTAGCCAGCCAAATGGCCCCGGCCATTGTAGATACAGTCGGCGTCGATATTCAGGTTGGGGAGTACATCTTCCGGGCAACGGGCTCGGTCATCAAATTCCCAGGCTTCATGACCCTGTACATCGAGCAGGAGGAGGAACCTTCAGAGAGCGAGGAGGGAGTCTTGCCAGATCTTCAAGAGGGAGAGAAAGTCAAGCTCCTGAAGATCATTCCGAAACAGCACTTCACCCAACCGCCGCCCCGCTACTCGGAGGCTTCACTAGTCAGGACGATGGAGGAGCTAGGGATCGGTCGACCCAGCACCTATGCCCCCACCATCGACACCCTCCAGAAGCGTGATTACGTTTACATGGAGGACAGACGATTTCATCCAACGGAGCTAGGGAAAATAGTTGTCGCTCTGCTCAAGGAGCACTTCCCTAACATCATCGATACGGAGTTTACTGCTCAGATGGAGCAGAAACTCGATGAAATCGAAGAAGGCAAGGAAGACTGGGTCCAGGTAGTGAAGGAGTTCTATGAACCCTTTGCCAAGCAGCTTGATGCCGCTAAGGAGCATATGGAGGAAGTCTCCCTCCCCGATGAGGTTACCGAGGAGATTTGTGAGCTGTGCGGACAAAACATGGTGATCAAACATGGGCGCTTCGGCAAGTTCCTGGCCTGTCCAGGCTTTCCCGAGTGTAAGAACACCAAGCCCATCCTCAAGGAGATCGGCGTTGAATGCCCCGAGTGCAAGGGGCAGATAGTGGAACGCCGGAGCAAACGGGGCCGCGTCTTTTACGGCTGCAGCAACTATCCCGAATGCCACTTTACCATGTGGAATCGGCCTACCGGACAGCGGTGCCCCGAGTGCGGCGGACTCCTGGTGGTTAAAGGCGGCAGGCGGGGTGAGGCCATCGTATGTTCCAACAAGGAATGCGACTACAAGACAAAAGGATAACGGTAGTGGGCGGAGGGCTGGCGGGCTGCGAGGCAGCCTGGGGGGCGGCCCGCCTGGGGGTGAACGTGGACCTTTGGGAAATGCGGCCCGTGAAGATGACTCCGGCCCACGAGACAGACAGACTAGCGGAGCTTGTCTGCTCCAATTCGCTGGGAGCAGAGCGGGTCGACAGCGCCCCAGGACTGCTCAAGGCGGAGATGGCCATGTTAGGTTCCCTGCTTTTGGAATGTGCCAGATCCTGCCAAGTTCCCGCAGGGGGAGCCCTTGCCGTCGACAGGGAAGCCTTTGCCGCGGCAGTGACGGAGCGCATCTTAGCCCACCCCTCGATCCGGATCCTCCGGGGGGAAATCGATGCTATCCCCCAAGGAATCGTCGTCATCGCCACCGGCCCCCTAACCTCGCCTCCCCTGGCCGCTGCCGTTGAAAAGCTAACAGGGGAAGAATCCCTTTATTTCTACGATGCCGCCGCCCCCATCGTCACCAGCAAATCCATCGACCTGGAAAAAGGGTTTTGGGCCTCCCGTTACGGACGGGGTCCGGCGGACTACTTCAATTGTCCCCTGACAGAGGAGGAGTACGCGCATTTCTGGGAAGAACTAGTCAACGCCCAAGTGGCCGCGGCTCACCTTCCCGGGGAGGAGACAAAGGTTTTCGAGGCCTGCATGCCCATTGAAGAGCTAGCCCGCCGGGGACCTCAGACATTGCTCTTCGGTCCTCTAAAGCCCGTTGGCCTCATTGACCCCCGCACGGGCAAGAGGCCCTTCGCGGTAGTCCAACTCCGCCGGGAAAACAAGCTCGGAACCTTGATGAACATGGTCGGGTTCCAAACACGGCTGCGCTGGGATGAGCAAAGGCGGGTCTTTTCCCTGATCCCAGCCCTTGCCCAGGCGGAATTCGTCCGGCTCGGAGTCATGCATCGCAATACTTTTATCCACAGTCCCAGGCTGCTGCGGCCTACTGGACAGCTGCGAAAGCTCCCCCGCGTCTTCTTCGCCGGGCAGCTAACCGGAGTGGAGGGATACATGGAATCGGCCGCTTCGGGCCTTTGGGCGGGCATCAACGCGGCCAGGCTGGCCATGGACCTTGAGCCATTGGTGCTGCCTCCCACAACCATGTTGGGGGCACTCCTGGACCATATCAGCAGCAGTCCATCGCAAGATTTCCAACCGATGAACGCCAATTACGGTTTGCTACCGCCCCTTGCTCAGAGAATTCGCAATCGGGCCCGGCGCAATCAAGCCTTATCGGAGCGGGCCCTCAACGACATGGAAGCATTCCTTAAAGAGAAGGGACTGGGACCCCAG
The DNA here is from genome assembly GCA_012521755.1 of Bacillota bacterium. Classification (GTDB taxonomy): domain Bacteria; phylum Bacillota; class Limnochordia; order JAAZLZ01; family JAAZLZ01; genus JAAZLZ01. The sequence goes on from JAAYLV010000019.1 coordinate 28,303, forward strand.
TAGGCAGGTGAGACCAATCAGAGGTTATCTACCCGCTTTTCTCGGATACTTGCAAGGCGAGCGGGGTGCATCACCCCACACCATAGCAGCTTATGAGAGGGATCTAAACCAATTCTTCGATTTCATCGACCAGTGGTTTCCAGAGACCGACGGGATGGTCGATGTTCAGCTTTTGCGCTGGTATCTGGCCAGTCTTTGGCGCAAAGGCTTGGCCCGGGCCACCATCAGCCGCAAACTGGCAGCCCTGCGTTCTTTTTACCGTTATCTGGCCCGAATGGGGGCGGTCAGCTCCCCCGCAGCCCTGGACCTGGCTACACCGAAAAGGGACCGGCCCCTGCCCAAGTTTCTGGAAAAAGACGAAGCGGAGGCGCTGCTCAATGGGCCAAATGAGACCACGCCCCTTGGCATGCGGGATCGGGCCATCTTGGAAACCCTATACGGCGGGGGACTGCGAGTTGGGGAGCTGGTCGATCTAAACTTGACGGACCTTAACCTGGCAAGAGGCCAACTCCGGGTCATGGGCAAAGGTCGGCGGGAGCGCATCTGCCTGGTGGGAAGGCGGGCGGTCAATGCCTTGCAGCTTTATCTGACCGAAGGAAGGCCAAAGCTCAAGTCCCCCCGGTCAGGGGACGCCCTTTTTCTCAACTGCCAAGGGGGCCGGCTCACGGCCCGGGGGGTGCAAATGATTGTGAGGAAATACGGCGACGTGTCTCCCCATGCCTTGCGGCATTCCTTTGCCACCCACCTGTTGGAAGGGGGCGCTGATTTGCGGGCCGTCCAAGAACTGTTAGGGCATGCCAGCTTGTCGACTACCCAGATTTACACCCATGTGACTGCGGAACGGCTGCGCAGCGTCTATGAGCGTTGCCATCCGCGCGCGAAAAAGGGGGAGTGACTGTGTTTCGGGGAACGACTATCCTGGCCGTGAAAATCGACGATCGAGGGGCCATCGCCGGCGATGGCCAAGTCACCTTCGGGGAAAAAACCATCATCAAACAGTCGGCCGTCAAGGTCAGACGGCTCAAGTCCGATGTGCTGGCGGGCTTCGCGGGAGGGGCCGCGGATGCCCTCACCTTATTCGAAAAGTTCGAAGCCCGGCTGGAGCAGTTCCAGGGCAAACTGCTGCGGGCTGCCGTGGAGCTGGCGAAAGATTGGCGAACCGATAAGGCCCTGAGGCGTCTTGAGGCATTGATGATCGTCATGAACAAAGAGCATTTGCTCCTCCTCTCCGGCACGGGAGAAATCATCGAGCCCGATGACGGCCTGATCGCCATCGGTTCAGGAGGGCCATATGCTCTTGCGGCAGCGAGGGCCCTGCGGGCAAACACCCAGATGTCCCCCGCGGAAATTGCCCGGGAAGCCTTGCGCATTGCGTCTTCTATCTGTGTGTTTACAAACGATCAGATTACCGTGGAGGAGCTCTGAAAGGAGTCGACATCATGTCGGAACTAACGCCCCGGGAGATCGTTGCTGAGCTGGATAAATATATCGTTGGGCAGCAGGAGGCTAAACGGGCGGTGGCTATTGCCCTGCGAACCCGCTACCGCCGATCGTTGATGCCGCCTGAACTGCGGGAAGAAGTGGTCCCGAAAAACATCTTGATGATCGGTCCCACCGGCGTGGGCAAGACGGAGATTGCCCGCCGCTTGGCCCGTCTAGTCAACGCTCCCTTCGCCAAAGTGGAGGCAACTAAGTTTACCGAGGTCGGTTACGTCGGACGGGACGTGGAATCGATGGTTCGAGACCTGGTGGAGACAGCTATTCGCATGGCCAAAGATGCCAGAATGCAAGAGGTAGCCGACAGGGCGGAAAAGCTCGCCGAGGAGCGTCTCCTTGACATCCTCGCCCCGATGCCGAAACCAAAAAGGCCCCCTAATCCCTTTGCCGCGCTCCTGGGAATGGGGGAGCCGGAAGAGGACGAAGGAGAGCTGGCCGAGACCCGCAGCTCCATCCAAGCCAAGCGGCGAGAACTAGCCCAGCGACTGCGCGCCGGTGAGTTGGAAAATGAAGTGATCGAGATCGAAGTGGAGGATACCACGCCCCATACTCTGCAGCTGTTCACCGGGATGGGGGTCGAGGAAATGGGAGTCAACCTGCAGGACATGTTCGGCGGCCTGTTGCCGAAGCGCAAGCGGCGGCGCCGGGTGACAGTGAGCGAAGGGAGAAAGATCCTCGCCCAGGAAGAAGCACAAAAGCTAATTGACATGGACGAGGTGATCAGTGAGGCCATCGATCGGACAGAGCAATATGGCATCGTTTTCATTGATGAGATAGACAAGATCGCCGGTCGCGAAGGGGGCCACGGCCCGGACGTATCCCGGGAGGGCGTCCAGCGGGACATCCTCCCCATTGTTGAGGGCTCGACGGTCATGACCAAGTACGGCCCCGTCCGCACTGACCATATCCTATTCATCGCGGCGGGGGCGTTCCATGTTTCTAAGCCGTCGGATTTGATCCCAGAGCTCCAGGGCCGCTTTCCCATCCGCGTCGAGCTGTCTAGCTTGACCATCGACGATTTCGAACGGATCCTAACGGAGCCGGAAAATGCCCTGCTGAAACAAAATACAGCCCTACTCGCGGTGGAGGGGCTGAATCTGAGATTCACGCCTGAGGCCATTCGGGCCATCTGTGAAATCGCCTACCTGGTCAATGAGCAGACGGAAAACATCGGCGCGCGGCGGCTCCATACAATCCTCGAGAAGATCCTCGAAGATGTGTCCTTTGATGCCGCGAACCTGGATGCTGCCGTCGACTACGTGATCACTAAGGAATACGTAGAGCAGCGCTTGCAGGGAATTGTCAAGGACAGGGAACTGACCAGGTACATCCTGTAACTTATTCATCAATATCCAACTTTCCTTGAGAAAAAGCAGGAATTTGTTGGTTCGTGAAGAAAGATTTCCGGTAGACTCTGGGGAGAAAACCCTTTCCCTTAAGGCCAAGGGCCAACGGGTCGAAGATCTTACCGAGGGAGGGTGAGGGAAATGGCCATGTTCAATGCTACCGATGGTTTGCTGGTGCGGGCCATGGATTACGCCGCCGCCAGAAGCCGGGCCTTGACGGCCAATATCGCCAATGCTAATACCCCAGGGTATAAGCGGGTCGATGTTTCCTTTGCGACCCATCTAAGGGAGGCCGAACGGCTGCCTCTCGCTCGGTCTCACCAGGCCCATTTGCCAGGTCGCCGGGAGACGGCTGCGATTCAGTACGTTCAGGAAGGCGAAACGAGCATGCGCAATGACGGCAACAATGTCGACCTTGAGCGCGAAATGGCCTTCCTAGTGCAAACGTCCATGTTCTATGATGCTGTGCTTGACCAATACAATCGCCGGCTAGCCAGTCTGAGGGCTGCCATTAATGAAGGGAGGCGCTAGTGGTGTTTAGCGCCATCGACATTAGTGCATCGGGACTGACTGCGGAACGTCTTCGCCTCGATTCCATCAGCAGCAACATAGCTAACGCGAACACCAGCGCACCGCCGGGCCAGCAAGTTTATCGACGGCTGGTGGCCGTTTTGGCGCCGGGGAGGGGCAAAGGACCCGTTGGGGTGCAGGTTTTGGGACTGCGGGAAGAAGATGCTCCTCCCAGGCTAGTCCACGACCCTTACCATCCTGATGCTGATGAAGCGGGGTACGTAGCCTACGCCAACATCAATATCGTCACCGAGATGGTGGATATGATCACGGCCACTAGGGCTTACGAAGCCAACATCACCGCAATCAACACTGCCAAGTCGATGTTCATCAAGACCTTAGAGATTGGGCGAGGTTGATCCCGTTGGATTAGCCGCTCGGCCAAGGAGGTGCAGCTAAGGTGATCCGGATGCCAGTCGCCCTGCCATCGCCCCCGTCCCCCGGGAGCGCAACTGTTGCTCCCCAACAAGGGCAAGGTTTCGGCAAGACATTGCGGGAAGCATTGCATAAAGTCAATGAACTGCAGCTGGAAGCGGACGAGGCCGCTCGGAATGTTGCCGCGGGCAAAACCGATGAACTACATAGGGCCGTCATCGCCGCCGAAAAGGCCCACCTATCGCTTCAGTTGACTATCGCCATCCGCAACCGAGCACTAGAAGCGTACCAAGAGGTCATGCGCATGCAGGTGTAGTCATGAAGATGATGGGCAACAGGCAAGGGTGGGGGTCTTATCGTGCAACCATGGCAAGCTACCATGCAGCAATTGCGTGGTCTATGGGCGAGATTGAAATGGGGGCAGCGAGCTGCTGCTGTTGCGGTACTTATCGGTCTCATCGTCGCAATTATACTCCTGGTCAACCCCTGGACCACCTCCCGTTATGTTCCTCTTTTTACGCGGCTTCGCCCCTCTGACGCGGCTGAGGTAGTCGCGGTCCTGAAGGAACGGAACATACCCTACCGGTTGGAAGCCGATGGTACAGCTATTCTCGTGCCAGAAGACCAAGTCCACGAGACGCGGCTTGGGCTCACTAGCCAGGGGCTGCCCAGGGGCGGCGTAGTGGGGTTTGAAATCTTTCAAGAATCCCAATTGGGGGCAACGGAATTCGACCGGCGCCTTCGCTACAATTGGGCCCTGCAAGGGGAATTGACGCGGACGATCCGTGAGCTGGAGGAAGTGGAAGATGCCAGAGTCCACATCGTCCTGCCAGAACGGTCCCCTTTCTTCACTCAAGAAAAGCTGGCATCGGCTTCGGTGCTTCTGGTGCTGCGGCCGGGGGCCAGGCTGACGGCCTCGCAAGTACGGGGCATCGCCCATTTGGTAGCCCGTAGTGTCGAAGGCTTGGCTCCAGAACAAGTCACCATCCTCGACAGCAATGGCAACATCTTGTCCGAGACCTTGGGTCCACAACAAGTCCTGCTGAACCGGATGGAGATCGAAAGGGCCTATGAGAAGGATGTAGAGATGCGCATCCAGTCCATGTTGGAGAAGGTGTTCGGCCTCGGCAACGCCATTGTCCGGGCAAGCGTCGAACTCAACTTGGACATCCAGGAAGAGAAGGCGGAGATTTTCGAGCCCAGCGTGCGGGACCGCGGCATAGTCCGCAGTGAACAACTCTACGAGGAGACGGGACAAGGAGCCCGAGCCGGGGGGCCGGCGGGAGTTGCCAGCAACGTCCCAGGCTACGCCGCGGCGGGAGAATACGCTGACAGTTTCGAGCGCAGGGAGTCCATCCGGAACTATGAGATTAACCGACGGGAGCAGCACCTCATCACGGCACCGGGACGGGTCGAACGATTATCCATCACCGTTTGGGTCAACGGGGCAGACCCGGGAGTCCTGCAAGGCATCCAGGACGCCGTCAGCTCCGCGGTAGGACTGGATCCATCCCGGGGCGATCAGTTGATCGTGGAAAGCATGCCATTCCACCGGGAGACCCTGCCCGTTGCTGCTCCCCCGAGCCCGAAGGTGGCCAAACCACCGTGGCTCCTCATGTTAGGGGCAGCGGCGACAATCCTTTTGCTCATCATAGCTCGCAGACGACGACAACTCCAGCCAGGGGTCGATGTTACCCTGACCGAGCCGGCCATACCGGAGATTGCCGCCTCCGAGGAGGACAGGGAAAGCAGAGAGCTGCAGGATGAGATCCGCAGGATGGTCAGGGAACGGCCAGATGAAGTGGCCCAAGTACTACGCACCTGGTTGACGGAGGATTGAGGGGATAGTCGTGTTTCGCAAAGGGACTTTGACCGGTAAACAAAAGGCAGCGGTACTGCTAGTTTCTTTGGGACCAGAGCTCTCTTCCCTCGTGTTTAAACATTTGCGGGAAGAGGAGATTGAAGAGCTCACCTATGAGATCGCCAGCCTCGACAGAGTCATGCCCGAGATCCGGGAGAAGGTGGCCGTCGAGTTTAGCCAATTGGCCCAAGCCCGGCGATACATCACCCAGGGAGGGATCGAGCAGGCCAAGGAAATCCTGGAAAAGGCCCTAGGGCCCCAAAAGGCCACGGAGATCATTCAGCGCCTCACTGCGTCGCTGCAGGTGCGGCCCTTTGACTTTGCCCGTAAGACCGACCCCGCCCAGCTTTTGAATTTCATTCAACATGAACATCCCCAGACCATCGCCCTAATCCTAGCCTATCTCCACCCGGAGCAAGCCGCGGTGATCCTCTCCGCGCTGCCTGGGGAAAGCCAAGTAGAAGTGGCCAAACGCTTGGCCATCCTCGACAGGACAAGTCCTGAAGTCCTGGAGGAGATTGAGGCGACACTGGAGAAGAAGCTGTCTTCCTTTGCCACCCAAGACTTCACCATGGCCGGCGGCCTGGAGACGGCAGTGAGCATCCTCAACAGGGTGGACCGCTCGACGGAAAAGACCATTATGGAAGCCTTGGAAGAGGATGATCCTGAGCTTGCCGAAGAGATCAAGAAGAGGATGTTCGTCTTCGAAGACATCGTCACCCTCGATGATCGGTCAATTCAGCGCGTACTCCGCGAAGTTGACTCCCGCGAACTGGCCTTGGCTTTGAAGGCCGCCAGTGAAGAAGTGGCCGAGCGGATTTACAAGAACATGTCCAAACGAGCTGCGGAAATGATGAAGGAAGACATTGAATACATGGGACCCGTCCGCCTGCGGGACGTTGAGGAAGCCCAACAGAAGATAGTCAGCATCATCCGCAAGTTAGAGGAAGCTGGAGAGATCATCGTCGCACGGGGAGGGGAGGATGAGATAATTGTCTAGGGTCATCAAGGCCGAAGACATCCGCCTCCAATCAGATCCTCCCGAAACGCCCCAACCCCGTCGCCCCGCCCCCCAACGCCAAGCAATACTCGATGCCGCCCAAATCATCAAAGCCGCCCGCGAGCGAGCCCGGGCTCTCTTGGAGAGCGCCCAGGCCCGGGCCGTGGCGATTGTTGCCGAAGCTGCCGACAAGGCAGCAGAGAAGGAGGAGACGGCCTTTCGCCAAGGGTATCAACGGGGGCTTGCCGAGGGTAAGAAACAGTTCCTAGCGCAGATCGAAGGTCAACTAGAGAAACTGGAGATGATCTTGCAGGAGGCAGTAAGTGTTCGCCAGGCTGCTATGGAGCTTGCCGAAGAAGATTTGATTAAGCTTTCCCTCCTTATTGCCGAGAAGATTGTTAGGAAGGAAATTCAGTTGGACGCTGAGGTCACCAAACGGGTGTTGGCCGAGGCCATCTCCTACTTGGGGGGAGCAACGAAGATATTCGTCCGGGTCAACAGGCAGGATCTGCCCACGTTAGCAGAAGGCGAGGAAGAGATCCGGCGTCTGTTCCTTGAGGCCAAGACCATTACCTTTGTCGAAGACGAAAGCATCCAGCCTGGGGGCTGCATCATCGAGACGGACCTTGGCCGGATCGACGCCCGCCTGGAGACGCGCCTGGATTTAATGAAAAAAGAACTCCTGGAAGTGATGGAGGGTGACTGACAAGACCTGGAACCTGGCCAAATACGTAGATGCAATAGACCGCGCCACCCTCATCGAGCAGTACGGTGTAGTCTCCCAGGTGGTAGGCTTGATTATCGAATCGGAAGGACCTGGAGTTGAACTAGGGGAGATCTGCCACATCTATCCCAAAGGAGCAGGTCGGCCCATCGAGGCGGAAGTAGTTGGGTTCAGGCGTAAACAGATTCTGCTAATGCCCATGGGCGAGCTCCATGGGGTGAGCCCGGGGAGCCTAGTTAAACCAACCCGTCGTGCCATGCGAGTCAAAGTTGGGCCGGACCTTTTGGGCCGGGTGTTCGACGGCCTGGGACGTCCCTTAGACGGTAAAGGGTCGTTAGGGGGAAGCGGCTACTATCCGATCCATAATGAGCCTCCTAACCCACTCAGCCGGCGCCGCATCACCGAACCCTTGGCGGTGGGCGTCAAAGCCATCGACGCTTTGCTCAGTTGCGGTAAAGGACAAAGGCTCGGCATCTTCGCCGGAAGCGGCGTGGGCAAGAGCACTCTGCTCGGGATGATGGCCCGCTACACCTCCGCCGATGTCAATGTGATCGCCCTGGTTGGCGAGAGGGGGCGGGAAGTGCGGGACTTTTTGGAGGGAAGCTTGGGAGAAGAAGCCCTTAAGCGTTCCGTTGTGGTCATCGCAACTTCAGATCAAGCTCCCCTGATCAGGTTAAAGGCTGCCTTTGTCGCCACTGCCATCGCCGAATACTTCCGCGACCAAGGCAAAGATGTCTTGTTCATGATGGACTCAGTGACTCGGCTGGCCACCGCCCAGCGGGAAATAGGCCTGGCAGTGGGGGAGCCCCCTGCCACTAGGGGGTATCCGCCATCGGTTTTTGCCATGCTGCCGAGGCTCTTGGAGCGGACGGGCACCGGTGACAAGGGGACCATCACCGGCTTGTACACCGTCCTGGTGGAAGGCGATGATATGAATGAACCGATTGCCGACACGGTGCGAGGCATCCTCGATGGCCATATCGTCCTTTCCCGCAAGCTTGCGGAGGCAAATCATTACCCATCGATCGATGTCTTGGGCAGCGTCAGTCGCGTTATGCCAGAGGTGGTCAGCCAAGAACACCTCGAGGCGGCAAGTCAAATCCGGGAGATTCTAGCCGTTTACCGGGATGTGGAGGATTTGATCAACATCGGTGCGTATGTGCCAGGAAACAACCCCCGGGTCGACCGGGCGGTGCGCCATATTGATGATGTGCAAGCATTCCTGCGCCAAGGCATGGAAGAGCATTGCCCATGGGAGGAGACCATCGAGCATCTCCATCGCTTGGCAGCAGCTGCCGTGATTAGCTAGCGGAGGTAGATTAGGTGCAGACCTTTCGTTTTTCTTTAGAGAAGGTGCTCCAGTTCAAGACGCAACGGGAAAACGAGCAGAGCGCTCGCTTAGCCCAACTCCAAAGGGAGATCTACGACCAGCGGCGCCAACTGACCCAGATCCTTAAGGAGCAGCAAGAGATCTTGGCCCAGTGGGAGCAGGTTCAGCGGGGCACCCTCTCGCCAAAGGTTATCGCCTTGTATCAACGGCATCTCGAGTATCTGCGCCGTCGCAGTTACGACCAGCGAGAGCTCATTGCCGTCTTGGACCGGGAATTGGAGGAGCAGCGCCGTCTACTCCTGCGGATGAGCAAAGAAAGGCGCATCCTCGAACGCCTGAAGGAAAGACAACTGGAAGAATACCGGAGCGAACTGCTGAGCAAGGAGCAAGGATTCTTGGATGAGGTAGGAAACAACCTCTATGTGCGCAACAAAGCGAGGGGATCCTTCTCCATCTAGGAAGGAGGCAAGCCTTGTCCTCAAGGCGGCAAACCGATGAAGAAGTGGATTCTGCCCATTTTCGTTTTGCTACTTGCCATCATTGTCATCGGAACAGTACTGGAGGTCACTGGCATCATCCACCTTCGCGGCTTGCTGCTGAATAGTGCAGCTGCCAGCACGACCTTCGGCCCCCTCATCAGGACCTATCAGTTGGGGATTGAAAACTCCGAGGAGTTGGCCAACCGCTACCGGGAGCTTGAGGAACTCCAGGAGAGCCTCGCCCGCGAGGCGGACCTCCTTCGTTCCGAACGGGCGAGTCTGGAAAGAAGGAAGCAAGAGCTTGAACGGGAAGAGCGGCGGCTCCAACAGTTGATTCAGGCCTGGGATGAAAGGCAAGCCATCGATCAAGAAGAAAAGAAGAAGCAGGAGAGGCTGGAGAGAACCCAAGAGCTTTATGCCCATATGCGTCCCCAGGATGCGGCCTCGATCCTCATCCAGATGGACGATGAACTGGTCAAGACCATTTTGGAAGGCATACCTCCAGAGCAGTTGGCGGAGATCTTCGCCGCCCTTGAACCCAAGCAAGCTGCTCGTCTCAGCGCATTGCTGACTAACTGAAGACGAGTTGCGAAATATCCCCGTTGAAAGGAGGTGAAATGGATGCGACAGATAGCCGGGATTAGCCAAGGGCCCATCAAGCTTCCGGGGACAGGCCAGACAGATTCCGTGGACGAAGGCTTCGAGGATGGCTTATTCGCGGCCATGCTCCTTCAGCTCCTGGGGCAGTCCCCCCAGCAAGGGCAAGGAGTGCTAGCCGAGGGGAGCTCCCCCCATGGAACAGCAATCTCAACGGAAGGGGCGCCGGAAAGAGCTGAAGCTCCCTTGACGCTGCCAGTCCCCGACGTCGAGCCCGATGAGTCCCAAGGGACCAGGGTGGATGAGACGGTCCCTTCCTCCAAAGAGCTCAACGCACCAAAGCCGGAGTCGCTGCCTACCCAGCCAGGGACGGTGATCGTGCACGATCCGCCCATGGTCCTTAGCCCAGAGGCGCTGCTGTACAGGGGGCCAACCAGGGTGGCGACCCCATCCGCGGAGAAAGGGGAGCTTGATCAAGATAGGCCGACCATGCCAAGTCAGGCTCCGGTCATGACCAGGCAAAGATCCCACGCGGCCACCAAGGCCCAGGTCCAACAAACCTGGGAGCCCCTCAAAGTCCGGGCAGGGCCAGACCACAAACCCCGGCCGGTGCGGCTCGTCGAACGAGCTGAGCATGGTCCTCAGGAGGGGACAGTGAGGCCGGAAAAGGCCGTCCATCCGCCATTGATCGAGTCGCTGCCCGAAGAGGCGTGGCAAAGCTTGATTGGCCTTAAGGAGACTAGGGTCATCTTCCACGGGCCGGACTTGATTCAACAGGATAGGGCGGAGGCAATCCTTGATCCCCAGGTGCCGGCAGTCACAACGGGTCCTGAGCAAGCTCCTTTGACCGACCACAGTCAAGGGAAGCCCCCAGACGTCCCTGTGGAGCAAGGAGCACCTGCATTCATCGTCGAGGAAGCTTCGCCCGAACCACAGGAGGACGTCCCGTTGGAGAGGATTCCCCTCGAGCCTGAAGCGAGCGCCCTGTCCGAGGATTGGGAAGTCCCGGATGGAGAAGACCAAGGGGAGCCCAGGCTCAAGGAGCCAAGTACTCACCAAGCTGAGCCAAGGAAGATGCCGACTCTAGCGGCTGCCAAAGAGCCGCCGCGGACGGCCGAGCCAATCCAAGAGGCCAAGGGGCCTGAAAAGACTCTCTCCCAGGAGCCCGTCGGGGGCCGAAAGCCGGCTCCTCTCCCAGACGCCTTGCCTGATGCTAGGGAGGGGGAGGTGAAGTTCGATCAGCCGGAAGCCGCCTTCCGAATAGTGGAAGAAGCCCCGGCGCCTGAATTCGAAGGGACAAAGCCGGTGGAAGGAGCGCCCCGGGAGGTCCCTAGGGAGGCCCCCTCGGAAAAGGGGGTAGCCCAGCAGGTCCTCCGAAAGATGAGCTTGGACATCCGGCCTGGGGTCCAAGAGGTGCTGATCAGGCTTGAGCCGCGGGAATTGGGCGATGTGAGGCTGCGAATTATCTCCCAAGGGGGAGAAATCACTGCCCGCATCGCGGTGGAGACCCAGAGCGTCAAGGCCATTATGGAAAGCGCCATGCCGGAGCTGCGGACAAACCTGCAGCAGCAAGGTCTCCAGCTGGTTGACTTCAGCGTCCAGGTGGGCACCAATGGCTTTTCCTTTGACCAGGCCAGCCCCCAGCATAGAGAACGACAGTGGACCCACGGGGGCAAGCGGGCAGCCGCCCGCGAAGAGCCCGCCTATGTCCAAACCGACGGCGGCTGGCAGCTGGGGAGGGTAGACATCCGGGCTTAGAAAGGAGGACAAGATGCAAGTCTACGGTGTATCAGGCCAAAGGACGGAAAGCACCCTAGTCTCCAATGAAGTTTTGGGGAAGGACGCTTTCTTGCGGCTGTTGCTTACCGAGTTGCGTTACCAAGATCCATTAAACCCGGTGAGCGACAAAGAGTTCGTGGCCCAACTGGCCCAGTTCTCGGCCTTGGAGCAGACACAGAACCTGAACGCCAACTTCGAGCGCTTTGCTAACCTGCAAATGCAGCTTTCCTTCATGAGCCAGGCAGCGTCCTTGCTGGGCCGAGAGGTAGAGGTATACGATGGTGAGTTGGGGCAAGTCATCCAAGGGAAGGTTTCGGCGGTAAAGCTGGACGATGACGGCGTCCCGTGGATAACCGTGGGCGATCTTCGCTATCCCCTCGGGAATCTGGTGGGAATAACCGGTTAGGAGGATTAGGGTTGGTCGAGAAAATCAGAGGCAAAACTTTCATCCCCGTTGAACCCCCGCTGAAGCCCAGCCGGGGTCCTGGGAGCCCCTCTTTCAAGGACCTGCTCGATAAGGAGCTAACAGACGGGGTTCGCTTCTCAGCCCACGCCCAGGCCCGACTCCGATCCCGGGGATTGGAGCTCACTCAAGACCAGCTCAAGCAGCTTAATCAAGCGGTAGCCAAGGCGGCCGCCAAGGGAGCGCGGGAGTCTTTGGTGCTGGTGGGAGAACTCGCCTTCATCGTCAGCGTTCCCAACAGGACGGTGATCACCGCCATGGCTGAACCGCGCAAAGAGGGAGGAGTATTCACTAACATCGACAGTGCTGTCATCACCTAAGGGGCCGGACCTCACAGGAGGCCCTAGGGACCGCTGACCGACTGAGGCGGCCCAAGTCAAGGAGGGATTCTTATGATGAGGTCGATGTTCGCCGGTGTATCCGCTTTGCGCAATCACCAGATCAAAATGGATGTCATCGGCAACAATATCGCCAACGTCAATACTATCGGCTTTAAGAGCAGCCGGGTTACTTTCAAGGATATGCTCAGCCAAACCATGAGGGGCGCCAGCAGTCCCACTGAGGATCGGGGAGGCACCAACCCGGTTCAGGTAGGGTTGGGCATGGCTCTAGGCAGCATCGATACCCTTCACGGTCAAGGCAACGTGCAGCCGACGGGCAACAGCACCGATCTGGCCATCGAAGGCGAAGGGTTCTTCGTCCTCAGTGACGGGCTTCGCAACTTCTACACCCGTGCGGGCGCCTTCGGGCTCGACGGCCTTGGCAACCTGGTCAACCCAACGGGACTGTTCGTCATGGGCTACCATGCCGATCCGATGGGCGAGATAGATTACCTAGGGGGCCTGAAAGCCTTAGCCATCGACTCCAGCCGGGCCAAAGACCCCATTGCCACCACTAAGATCACCTACGCGGGGAACCTGTCGGTCACGGCCAACGGCCAGTTGACCTATGAGCCAAATCCGGTGGTGGTAGCAGATAGCGACGGCAATGAGGCTCGCCTGAACATTTATCTCGCCCCAACGGGAGCCTTCAACGAATGGCGGTGGGAGGTAACGGCCGTTGGGGGACAATTGCGGGATGGATCCGGAGATATCGACAAAGTGACGGGGACAATCACGCTCAATCCCGATGGCAGTGTTGCCAGTATTACAGGTGATCCTTTCACGGTAGCTATCAACGGTTCAGAAGTGCAAGTAAGACCTCCTCAGGGTCCGGGTAGTGATAACGTTTTTCAGTTCAGCACTGACGGTACGGGATGGCATGACTTGACCACCGCCAGCTTCACCCCGGCCCCGGTGCGAACGGCCCCCGTTGAAGTCTACGACTCCTTGGGGCGAAAGCACGAGGTCACCATCACCTTCCAGCGGCTAGGAGGAAACCAGTGGGAGTGGAGCGCGGCGGGACCAGGCGGTGCGAGTGCTGCGGGGACCCTCACCTTCGATGTCCACGGCAACTTGATATCCGCATCGAACAACACCATTACCATTAGTCCTCCCGATGCGGCTGCCCAGACCATCGAGCTGGACTTTAGCCAGGTCACCCAATACGCTGGGGCTTTTTCGGCGGAAGCCCAGAGTCAAAATGGCTTCCCTGAGGGTTCCTTTGAAACCTTCAGCATCGACACGAGGGGCGTGATCACCGCGCGGTTCTCCAACGGTCTGACCCAGACCCTGGGCCAGATTGCCCTTGCGGTGTTTTCCAACCCCATGGGCCTGGCCCGGATTGGCGACAGCCTCTTTGAGCAGACAAACAACTCCGGGATTGCCCAGATCGACGCTCCGGGAGTGGGTGCGAGGGGCCATATCTCCCCAAGCTCGGTGGAGATGTCCAACGTGGACCTGGCCCAGGAATTTACCAATATGATCGTTGCCCAGCGAGGCTTCCAAGCCAATTCACGGGTGATCAGCGCATCCGATGAGATGTTGCAGGAGCTCGTTAACCTGAAGCGCTAAGTGAGTGAGACCGGGGCTTTTGCCCCGGTCCACCCCCGGAGGAGGTGCAGGCCATGATCAGAGTCCACCGACTAGATGGCAAGGATTATTACCTAAATGCTAATCTCATCGAAACGGTGGAGGCCGTTCCCGATACCTTGATCACCTTGACTACCGGGAGGCGACTGTTCGTACAGGAATCGGTGGCCGAGGTGGTGAGGCTTGCCACCGACTTTTTCGCAAGGGTCGCCAATCATGAATGGATAGGGCGCGAGCCCTAGGATAGGAGGCCGAACACAGGCTATGGATGTGGCAACTATAATAGGCATCATCATCGGAGTGGTTCTCCTGACAGCGGCCATTTTGGTGAACAGCACCCTGTCAGTCTATTGGGACTTACCATCGGTCTTGATCGTCTGCGGGGGGGTTTTGGCTGCCACCTTGATCAACTATCCGCTGCATGAGGTCCTGGGGGTCTTCAAGGTCCTCAGAATCGCTTTTCGTCGCCAGGGGACCACTCCAGAAGAAATCATCCGGTCCCTCGTTGGCTTTGCTGAGAAAGCAAGACGGGAAGGACTTCTGGCCATGGAAGAAGAGGCGGAGAAGATCGATGACCCCTTCCTGCAAAAGGGGATCCAGCTGGTCGTGGACGGCACCGATCCGGAATTGGTTCGAGGCATCATGGAGATCGAACTGGCATTCCTGGAGGAAAGGCACCGCCGGGGACAGCAAATCTTTGAAACGATGGGCGCCTTGGCCCCCGCCTTCGGCATGACGGGGACCTTGATCGGGCTGGTTCAAATGCTAGGCAGCCTAGATGACCCCGAGAGCGTCGGTCCCGCCATGGCCGTAGCTTTGATCACCACTTTGTATGGCGTGGTTCTCGCCAACTTGATCTTCCTGCCCATCGCCGGCAAACTGAAGGTGAAAAGCGAGGAGGAGGTGCTCCTCCGGGAGATCATGGTGGAGGGAATCCTTTCCATTCAGGCAGGGGAAAATCCGAGGATCGTCGAAGACAAGCTGAAAGCCTTCTTACCGCCCAACAAACGGGATCTTGCCGAGCTTGATGGGGAGAGGGCCGGAGGTATCGAGAGGGTGGTACCTGATGGCACGCCGCCGGCGTAGGAGCGAGAGCAGTGAATCCGGTGGCGTCGCCCACTGGATGTTGACCTACAGCGACATGGTTACGTTGCTGCTCTGTTTTTTCGTATTGCTCTTCGCCTTTTCTACCATCGACATCCAGAAATTCAGAGCAATCATGAGCGCCTTCCAAGGGTCCATCGGGGTGCTGGATAGCGGTCGGGCGCTGCATCAAGATGACCGGGTTGAGGATGCGGCCTTGGAGATGGATTTGGAACAAGTCATCATGCAGCCTAGCATGCAGGAGATAAGGCAACTACAAGACATCTTCGATACTTTGCAGAATTGGGCGGCCCAACAGGACTTGGAAGGACTAGTGTACATGGTCATGGAGGAGCGGGGCATCGTCATCCGCTTTGCCGATCGAGTCCTCTTTGAGCTGGGCAAAGCGAACCTTACGGAAGAGGCCAAAGTGGTTCTCAGCCGGATAGGGGGCCTATTGGCCCGGCTGCCGAACCATGTGCGCGTCGAGGGGCATACGGACAATTTGCCCATCAGGACCGCGATGTTCCCCTCCAACTGGGAGCTGTCAACGGCCCGCGCGACGAGCGTCATCAGGTATTTGATCGAGAATTGCGGCCTGAAGCCGAGCATGCTGTCGGCCGCCGGTTATGGGGAATACAGACCAATCCAGAGTAATAACACGGACGAAGGCAGAGCTGCCAATCGCCGGGTGGACATCGTCATCCTGCGCCAGGGCCTGAGTGAAGCTGAGCCATACTCCCCGCCCCTAGATAAGTCCGATGTAAAGGAGCGAGATGTCAATGGAGAGTGGACGTAGTCTTCGGCTAATCATCATTTTCGTCGCCCTAACTATTTTGGCTGCCGCCGTCATCCTTTACACCGGGTTTGCCCTTTTTGGCAAGCATCAACAAAGCGAGGTCGTCGCGGGACAACCCCCAGTAAAGGAGCGCACCAGCATTGGCCCCACTTTCGATGCGGGGACATTCACCGTTAATCTGTTGCCAGGCCAAGGCAGGGTGACCTCCCGTTATTTGCGCACCCAACTAGTCTTTGAAGTCAGTTCACCCAAGGCAATCCAGGAGCTGGAACAGCGAACGCCGCAGGTTAAGGATAAGATAATTAGCATCCTCCGCTCGAAGACTGTTGAAGAGATGATGGATCCCCAAGGGGATAATCGACTGCGGGAGGAAATCAAGGAAGGAATCAACCAACTGCTCCACCAAGGGGAAATCGTCGAGGTCTACTTCATCGACCTTGTGATCCAATGAGGTGAAGCCCGATGGAAGGGTCTTGCCAGGACAGACAACCCGCGAAATTCAGTTTTCGTCACCGACCCAAGGGCAGCCAGGTCGTTTACCAGTTTTATCGTGAGGGGTCGCAAAAGCTGGCAAGGCGTCTAGAAAGGCTGCTTAGCACCAGCGTCCAGGCCTGGCTTAGGGAGGTCCGGTTTGGCCTGCGGGCAGGATCATTCCCGGATGGTTACTTATTTGCCTTCCAGGAAAGAGAGTCTTGCGATCTGGGGTACATGCACCTGGAAGGACATCTTGTCCGAGCTATCCTGCAGCGACTGTTAGGGGTCGATGGGCCTGACGCGGCATACAAGGAGCTCACCCTCCTGCAACGGGGAGTCCTCCTAGGGGTGGTCAAAGGTCAGCTGGAGAGTCTCGACTTGCCCGCCCAGGTTGATTTTGCAAAGGGCCAGGGACCTCACCCGTCGCCCGAGGCCATGCACATTGCCATTCGCTTGCGGATAGGCGGTGTGGCGGGGATGCTCCACCTTCATCTTCCGCCGTCAATGGTGGGGCCAAGACCATCATCGCCGCGCCTTGACGAGTATTCTTTGACGCTGACGGCTTGCTTGGGGGAGGAGGAGCTCACCCTCGAGGAATATCTTGAACTAGAATGTGGCGATGTGGTCTTGTTAGGTTCGACCAAGGACCCTTTGCCTGTTTACATCGGGCAAAGGCGCTGGCTGCGGGCCAAGCCGGGGATTTGCGGGACACGCATGGGGATTCAGATTACCGACATACTGCACGAAGGAGATCGATCCTGTGAATAGGAATATTCTTTCCCAAGCAGAACTCGATGCCTTGTTGGGTAATGGCCTGCAAGATGGGTCCTCGATGCGGGACTTAGACATGGACACCTTAACGGAACTAGTCCAAGTCTGCGTCCAAAGCACGGCCCAGACCCTCCAGCAGCATCTTACGCCGACTATCAGTCTCCATCCTCCCGAAGGATGGGAGTGTACCTGGGAGGAGTTTCGCGCTGCCTTATCAGAAGAAGACTACTTGGCCCTCCTTGCCGAGTATGGAGAACCTCTTCGCGGCGGTACACTGTCTTTGTTTACCTTTGATAATCTAGAGTCGGCGGCAGCTATTATCCCCGGGGGCGCCGCCACAGGCGAGGCTTTGCTTTACACGATTGTCGAACAGTTTGCCAATACCCTCAACTCCCTATTGGATGAGTCCCTTGAAACCCGCCTAGGCATTGTTGAGCGGGTCGGTCCTGATGGGTTGAAAAGCCTGTTGCCCCTGCGCAACGGCGAGGAGTTCATCGCCTTTCGGTTTGGCTTTTTTATCGAGAACGTGACTAGTCTCGAAGGTCATCTGCTCCTCCCTGTAAGTGTTGCGGAACAGCTGATCAGCGCCTTGCACCATGCGCCGCCGCCTTCCCCAAGGCGGGGCCAACGGCGGGAGGCAAGAAGCGTCTATCCTGCCCAGTTCCCGCCTTTGCGTCCAGATCCCGAGGAAGAGATCGGTCAAGACATACACCTGCTGGCCGATGTGGAACTGGACCTGTATGTCGAGCTGGGACAGACCCAAATGAAGGTTGAAGAAGTCCTGCAACTCGGCATCAGTGACTACATCACCTTGGATAAGACGGCGGGCGAGCAGGTAGAGGTTTACATCAACCAAAAGGCCTTTGCCAGGGGCGAGGTCATTGTCATCGATGAACATCTGGCGGTGAAGCTCACCGATATCATCGAACCGGAAGAGAGGCTGGATCAGATTTCCATCGGGTCCGAATGAGAACTAGTCGGATGGGTCTTCCGGCTCAATCTTGCTCCGATCGGAGGCGATGCCCTTGACGGGCCCGGACCAGGCAAACCTTTTTTGGGAAGCCGCGAAGGTTTTTCTGACCCTTCTTTTGTTCATCCCCTTCATCTACTTGGCCACTCGGTTTTACGCACAAAAAGGCCTGCGGGCCGTAGAGGGAAGAAGACGGCTGTCAGTTGCCGAAGTCTATTCCTTAGGGCCGCGCCAAAAACTAGTCCTCCTTGAAGTGGGACAGCGGCTTCTCTTGCTCGGGGTGACCGATGGGGCAATTAACGTGCTGCTGGAGATGGACCAAGAGGACCTGCCGGCCTTGCCCCTAGAGGAGGCGCCGGGGTTTGCAGGCAAATTGCGGAAGGCTCTAGGACAGCTGACGGATAGCAGGGAGGCGACGGACGATTGAACAAGCGCTTCGTTGGACTGTTAGCAATACTGTTCGCACTTGCCGTCCTACTGCCCGGCAGTGCGTTAGCCCAGCCAATTCCCTTCCCCCGCGTCGAGATTGGCATCGGCGCCGCCGAAACACCGACGGAGGTAGCGCAAAGCCTGCAGATTCTGTTCTTGCTGACTGTCCTGGCCTTAGCGCCAGCTATCCTCGTATTGATGACTTCCTTCACCAGGGTCATCATCGTGTTGTCCTTTGTCCGCAACGCTCTGGCCACCCAACAGATGCCCCCCAATCAGGTGTTGATAGGGTTGGCCTTGTTCTTAACCTTCTTCATCATGGCGCCGACTTGGCAGGTCATCAACAATGAGGCAATTCAACCTTACTTGGCTGGGGAGCTTGCCCAAGATGAGGCCCTAGCCAGAGTCGATGCCCAGATGCGCACTTTCATGCTCCGGTACACCAGGGAAAAAGACTTGGAGCTTTTCGTTCAGTACGCCAGTGGGGCCCAACCCGCAACGATCGAAGATGTGCCGACTTACCAGCTTATTCCGGCATTCGTCATCAGTGAGCTGAAAACGGCATTTCAACTAGGTTTCATCATTTTTATTCCCTTCATCGTCATCGACATGATCGTAGCCAGCGTGCTGATGTCCATGGGCATGCTCATGCTGCCGCCAGTGATGATCTCGCTGCCCTTTAAGATATTGCTCTTCGTGCTAGTTGACGGCTGGCACCTGATCACTCGTTCGTTGCTCATAAGCTTCCAATAGGAGGGTATGAACCTTGACGGAAATGACGGTCATTGAGCTGGGACGACAAGCCCTTTGGACGGTCCTGTTGGTGGCAGGGCCAATCTTGGGACTAGCCTTGATCACAGGCCTTTTGGTCAGTATTTTCCAGGCCACAACCCAAGTCCAAGAGCAGACCCTCACTTTTGTGCCGAAGCTATTTGCCGTCCTGGGGGCGACTATCCTCTTCGGACCTTGGATGGTCCAAACGCTCTTGGAATTTGCCGGCGGGCTCTTGGCGAACATGCATTTATACATCGGTTGATCAGGGAGGGAGCGGCCTTGAGGCCGCGCAAGTCTTGTGGGAAGGTTTTGCACAGCAGGCGCCAGGACTCTTCCTGGTTTTCACCCGTTTGAGCGGATTAATCGTGACCGCTCCTTTGTTTAGTTACCGCAACGTCCCCATCTTGCTGAAAATGGCCTTCGCCAGCCTGTTGGCGGCCATTCTGTTCCCCTATGCCATGCCCCCAAGTACGGCAGAGTTCTTGTCCCTATCTTATTTTCTCCAAGTCCTCGAAGAGCTGGCCCTGGGACTTGCCCTAGGCTTCGTCGCTAGTTTGAGCCTGCAGGCCATCTACTTGGCCGGCCAGCTCATGGACGTGCCTATGGGCTTTGGAATGGTCAACATCCTCGATCCCCAACTGGGAGTGCAAGTGCCCATTATGGCCCGTTTCTACAACATCGTTGCCATCTTAGTCTTCCTAGGCGTCAACGGCCACCACATGGTGCTGATGGCCCTGATGCGAAGCTTTGAACTTCTTCCCATCGGCCAGGTAAGCTGGGGACCGGGAGTAGTGATGGCGCTAGTCAGGGGCTTTGCTTGGATGTTTGTCTTGGGCGTTAAGATCGCCTTGCCCATCATGGGCGCCATTTTCCTGACAGATATCGCCCTGGGCGTCATTGCCCGGTCAGTTCCCCAAATGAACGTGTTTCTCGTCGGCTTCCCCGTCAAAATTGGCGTAGGTCTGTTTCTACTAGTTTTCGTAGTGCCGACTTACGTCCGGGTCATTGCCCAGCTCTTCAGTGAGGGCGGCGACATGCTCTCCCACTTGTGGGAATTCATCGGTTCCCTGAAAGGATGAGGGACTTGGCCGAGTTCATGAATCTGCAGCTTTTTGCCGGGGAAAAGACCGAGCCGGCAACTCCCCGTCATCGTCAGCGGGTTCGCCAGCGGGGGCAGGTGGCGGTCAGCAGGGAGCTGACTAGCGCCCTCATCCTCTTGGCGAGCATCCTGGCCTTGACCAGCTTCAGCGGGCACGCCTTCGAGCAGATCGGTCGACTAATTGAATACGCGTTCAGCGAGCCTTTCTATGGGGTGGATTTGACGCCGGCTCATCTGCGGGAAATCGTCCCCGTTACCTTAGGTGCATACTTAAAAACGGCAAGTCCCATCATCCTCATCATTATGGTGACAGGGGCCTTGACCCAGATGGTCCAGGTGGGCCTTGTTTTCAGCGGCGAGCCCCTGTCGCCCAAACTAGAAAGGATCAATCCCGCCGAGGGCCTTAGGCGGATCTTTTCCAGGCAGTCTGTTGTTGAATGTGCCAAAGCCCTGCTGAAGGTGGCGCTAATCGGTTTTACCGCCTTTGATATGCTCCGCAAGGCATGGGCGAGATTCCCCGAACTTATTTCCCTCAATCCTCTGGAAAGCGCCCAGCTCATCGGCCAACTAGCCAGGACCATGGTCCTTCGCATAGGCATGCTGCTCCTTTGCCTTGCTGCCCTTGACTATCTGTATCAGCGATGGCAATTCGAGCGGAGCATCATGATGAGCGTCCAGGAAGTGCGCGATGAATACAAGGAGATGGAAGGAGACCCAACCATTAGGTCCAAGATCCGGCAGATGCAAAGGCAAATGGCGAGCCGGCGGATGATGCAAAGGATACCGGAGGCGGATGTGGTGATCACCAACCCTGTTCATCTCGCGGTGGCCTTGCAGTATATTCCCGACAAGATGAACGCGCCCCAAGTAGTGGCCAAGGGGGCAGGTCCCCTAGCCGAGCGGATCAAAGCTATCGCCAAGGAACACAACGTCCACATCGTGGAGAATCCGCCCTTGGCCCAAGGGCTTTATGCTGCCGTCGAGGTGGGGGAGGAGATCCCGCCGGCTTTGTATCAGGCCGTTGCGGAGGTTTTGGCCCTGGTCTTTCGTTTGCGTCGGAAAGGCCCGGAATAGAGGAGACCTGCCCCCAAGTGGCGAATCTTGGATCCCAAAAGGGGGGACGCAAAAGTGGCTGCACAGCCTTGGCAGCGCTGGTTCCATCACACTGATATCCTGGTCGTAGCGGCGGTGGTGCTGATCATTGTCATGATGGTCATCCCGTTGCCGCCCATCTTGTTGGATATATTGCTGGCCACCAACATCTGCGCAGCCTTGTTGATCCTCCTGCTGACCATGAATGTCACGGAACCTTTAGAGTTCTCCATTTTCCCCTCGCTGCTATTGCTTGCCACCTTGTTCCGGCTGGCTTTGAACGTGTCATCGACCCGGCTGATCCTGCTCCATGGCCACGCCGGGAAAGTCATCGATGCCTTTGGCCAGTTCGTGGTCGGCGGCAACTACGTAGTTGGTTTTGTGATCTTTTTCATCCTCGTCATCGTGCAATTCGTGGTCATCACCAAGGGAGCTGAACGGGTCGCTGAGGTGGCCGCGCGGTTCACCCTCGATGCCATGCCCGGCAAACAGATGAGCATCGATGCTGATTTGAATGCGGGCCTAATCAATGATGCTGAGGCCCGCCAGCGGCGCCGGGACATCGAGCGGGAAGCGGACTTTTACGGGGCGATGGACGGAGCCAGCAAGTTTGTCAAGGGCGATGCTATCGCCGGCATCATCATCCTCCTGATCGACATCCTCGGCGGCATAGTGATCGGCGTCGTCCAGAAGAACATGACCCTGCAGGGGGCATTGCAGCACTACTGTCTGCTGACTGTGGGCGATGGACTTGTCAGCCAGATCCCCGCCCTGCTTATTTCCACCGCAACGGGGATCATCATCACCCGAGCCGCCTCCGAGGCAAACCTAGGGCAAGACTTGACCGGGCAGCTCTTCCGCCAACCCCGGGTGCTAGCCAGCTCCGCTGGCGTGCTGCTCTTCTTCGCCCTGGTGCCGGGACTGCCGACCCTTCCCTTCTTGCTGCTCGCGGCAGGGATGGGCTCCCTAGCCTATGGCATCGATCGGGCCCAGCGGATCCAGGAGGAAAAAAGCTACGCAGCCCAGCGGGCCGCGCAGGTCGAAGAAGGCAAGAAGCCGACCAGCGTCCTGCCCCTGCTCCAGATGGACATGATGGAGATCGAGATCGGCTACGGGCTGATTCCCCTGGTGGATGTGGAACAGGGAGGAGACCTCCTTGAGCGGGTGACCATGATCCGCCGGCAGTGCGCCCTGGAGCTGGGGATCGTCATCCCGGCCATACGCATCAGGGACAACATGCAGCTGTCGCCAAATACCTACTGCATCAAGATCAAGGGAGTGGAAATGGGCAGCGGGGAGCTGATGTGCCGATATTACCTCGCCATGAAAGCCGGACCTGTCTCCGAAGAGATACCCGGCATTGCCACCACCGAACCGGCATTCGGTCTGCCGGCCCTGTGGATCACTGAAGACAAGCGCGAACAGGCAGAGTGGGCCGGCTACACCGTTGTGGATGCGCCGTCGGTGCTGGCCACCCACTTGACGGAAATCATTAAGTCCCACGCCCATGAACTGTTGGGACGCCAAGAGGTAAAAACCCTCCTCGATGCTCTGCGGGAACAGTATTCGGCCGTAGTCGAAGAGTTGGTGCCGGACCTGCTCACCCTGGGAGAAATCCAGAAGGTTTTGCAAAATCTCCTGCGGGAAGGGGTTTCCATCCGCAACTTGGTCACTATCCTGGAGACATTGGCGGACAACGCCCGCCACACTAGAGATCCAGAAGTCTTGACGGAACAGGTGCGCCAGAGTCTTGCCCGTCAAATCTCCAGCCAGTATGCCGTGGATGGGGTCATCCCGGTGATCACCTTAGAGCCCCGATTGGAGGAGGAGCTCCTCGAGCGATTGGAAGGGGAGGGAGCGACGCACTTGGTCCTCGAGCCCCACCGCGCCCAAGGTTTGATCGAGCAGCTGGCATCGCTCCTGGAGAAGGCCGCGGCCCAAGGGGTGCAGGCGGTGTGCCTGTGCTCAAGTCGATTGCGCCTTCCCTTGCGCAAACTGACGGAAAGGGTATTGCCTCGTTTGACTGTCTTGGCGTATAGCGAGATAGCCCATGAATTTGAGGTACAATCCTTCGGGATGGTGAATGTTTCCCATGAGGGTTAAGCGTTTTGTGGGCAAGTCCATGAAGGAAGCTGTTGCCCAGCTGAAGGCAACCTTCGGCGATGAGGCCGTTATACTGCATACGAAGCGCTCCCGGAGTGGGCCCTTCGGCCTTTTTGGCCGGCCTAGGGTGGAGATCATCGCCGCCTTGGATGTCGCGCCGAAGCCAACGTCCCCGCCGGTAAACTCCTCGGAATTGCAGCTTTTGCAGCAGGAACTGCGGGAGGTTAAAGGGCTGTTAGCATCACAAAGCAAGGAGACCGGGCCTTGGCAATCCTTGTATGAGGAGCTGGTGGCTGGGGAGGTCGACCCGAAAAACGCCAAGGATCTGTTGGACAAGATGACCCAAGTCCTGCCCCCCCTTTCGCCGCCGGAGGAGGCCGCCGCAGTCCTGAAGGAGATCCTAGCCGAAGAAATCCGGGTTGTGCCGCCCTGGAACCTGGCCGAGGGGACGCGGGTGGTGGCCTTAGTTGGTCCCACCGGCGTGGGGAAGACCACTACCATCGCCAAGATCGCGGCCAACTACGCTTTACTCGCCAAGCGACGAGTGAGCCTGTTGACGATGGATACTTATCGAATTGCGGCGGCTGAACAGCTTAAGACATACGCTGAGATCATTGGCGTGCCCCTCGAGGTTGTGTTCACACCCCAGGCTCTGCGCGAAGCCTTAGAAAGACATAAACATAGCGATCTAATCCTGATCGATACGGCTGGGCGGAGCCAGCACAACAAGATGCATCTGGCGGAGTTGAAGGCTTTTCTCGATCAAGCCCAACCCGATGAGGTCCATCTGGTCCTGAGCGCGACGACGAAAACAAGGGATGCAATGGAAATCATCGATGGCTTTGCGGCAGTTTTGCCTCTTAACCGTCTGATCATCACTAAGCTTGATGAAACAAGCAGCTACGGAATGATCCTGAATGCCTGTCGACACCTGGGCCAGCCGCTGGCATATGTTACCACTGGACAAAGCGTCCCCGAAGACATCGAGGTAGCCGATCCGAACAAGATCGCCGATCTTATCTTGGGGGGATAGGCATGTACGATCAGGCAGAGACCCTCAGACAACTCAGCGCCCAGACAAACGTACCACCTCAATCGTCCCCGGCGCGGGTCATTGCCATTACTAGTGGTAAAGGTGGAGTTGGAAAGACAAATCTGGCGGTCAATGTCGGTCTGGCCCTGGCCAGGATGGGTGTACGGACAGGGGTCCTCGATGCCGATTTGGGCATGGGTAATGTGGATATTGTCCTGGGCGTCGTCCCCCAATTCAACCTGAGCCATGTCATCTATGGGCAGAAGAGGATGAAGGACATCCTCGTGGAAGGCCCGGAATCAATGAAGATCCTAGCCGGGTGTTCGGGGCTGTATGAGCTGGCCAACTTGAGCCAATGGCGGCTGCAGCGGCTGACTAATGCCCTGGGGGAGCTAGATGATCAGCTGGATATTCTCTTGATCGATACAGGCGCCGGCATTTCCCGCAATGTCCTCAGTTTTCTGCTCTCGGTCCAGGAGGTTATTGTCATAACCACAAATGAACCTACATCCATTACCGATACATATGGCCTGATCAAGGTGCTCAATCAAAGCAATCCCAACTGCAAAGTCTCACTGGTTGTGAACATGGTCCGCAATCAAAGGGAAGCTGAGGGCGTTTGCCGAAAGCTGAACATGGTGGTGGAAAAATTCCTCCACACACAGCTGGACTATTTGGGGTACATGCCCTTTGATGATGCTGTGGCAAGGTCAGTGCAACAGCAAAAACCAATCCTCCAAGCTTACCCCTACAGTCCGGCGGCCAGAGCAATTGCGCAAATGGCGGCAGCCATTTGTGAGCGGCCCCGTCCCGCAAGCGGCGGGATTAGGGAAATTTTTGCTCGGATGGTTCAGCTTTTTTCCAGGTAGGAGGGGGAGCATTGCAGGGCAATTTGAGCATCGGTCAGTTGATGGCTATTCAAGTGGATCGGAAACGCTACAATACTCGCATCGAAGGTTTGACTGACGAGACGATCTACCTGGCTGCACCTACGGAGCGGCAATTACCAGTACACATAGAGCCCGGCACCGAGGTAGTCATCAGTTATGTGTCCAAGGATCCGATGCGAGGATGCCGATGGACGGCCAAGGCCCAAGTAAGAGGTGCAGCTCGGGGTCGCATTCCCCTCCTTGCTGTTAGTCGTCCCGACCGATGGATAAGGAAGCAAGACAGAAGATTCGTTCGGGTTCCTTGCACTTTCGAAATCCGCGTGGTTAGTGGTGACGTGACCTATTCAGGGCTCACCCAGGACATCAGCGGCGGCGGCATGCTCATTCTTCTGCCCGCCAAAGTAAAACCGGGCAGCACAGTTGTCCTTCAGTTTACCCTGCCACCAGATGAACCGATGGAACTTGCGGCCCAAGTCGTTCGACATCTGCCGGAGCAAGGGAAGATGATTCCGACGGCGGTGAAATTTGTCGATCTGGACGAGCGGGAAAGGGACAGGATCATCAAGTTCGTCTTCGCCAGGCAGAGGAGCTTGCGCCGTAAGGGATTGTTGTGACAGGGAGGGCCTCCGTTGAGCGAGGATTACATCAACACCTTATGGAGGAAGTATAAAACTGAAAATGATGCTGCCGCCCAGCAGCAGCTGATCGTTGAGTATGCGCCGTTAGTCAAGTACGTCGCCGGCCGGGTCGCGATCAGTCTGCCCCCGACGGTGGAGCTAGACGATCTGATCAGCTACGGCATCTTTGGCCTCATCGATTCCATCGAACGGTTTGATCCCGACCGCGGCGTCAAGTTTGAAACCTATGCCATCGTGCGCATCAGAGGGGCGATCATCGATGGTCTGCGGAATTTCGATTGGGTGCCCCGGTCGGTGCGCACCAAGGCTAAGCGCCTCGAAGAGGCTTACAGCAGATTAGAAAAAGAGCTCAACCGAACCCCTACCGACGAAGAACTCAGTGAATCACTAAACATGACGATGCAGCAGTTCCATGACGCCTTGCAGGAAGTAAGCGCTACTACCCTCACTTCCCTTGATGATTTGTGGTTCAGTGAAGGGAGCGAGGATTCCTTAAGGGTCATGGACACCATCGAGGACACAAAGAGCGTCGATCCCATCACTGAGGTGGAGATAAGGGAAAAGAAGATGCTGCTAGCAGAGGCTATCGATCAGCTAGGGGAGAGGGAACGGCTAGTCATTACCTTATACTATTACGAAGGCTTGACCCTCAAAGAAATCGGCGCAGTCCTTGGCGTATCCGAGTCCCGCATTTGTCAAATCCACGGGCAAGCCATCATCCACCTGCGCAGTCGACTTAACCCCCATCGGGCTGCCATGGTGGACTGAGAAGGGGGAATCAACGATGAACATCAAGCCCCCCGACCTACAGGTCCTAGTGAGCCGAGCGGATGAAACTGGCCGTATTCAACGTATCCAGGATCAACACCAGCTGCAAGCCCAACTCCAGCAGCAAGCCCAAGAGCTCCAAGACGCAGCCAGGCGACAAAGCCAAGTAACCCAGGTTCCTCGGTCAGTGGCGGGAAACGTCGACCCCGACAGGCGCCGACGAGGGGAAGGAAGGGCCAGGCAAAGGTCCCCTCGCCCCAAAAAAGGGGAAGCCGCTTTGGAAGCTAGTGAACCGGGGAAGGGAAACCGCATCGACATCCGGGTTTGAGGTGGTGACGAAGTGTTTTATATCGGGGTGCTTTTGGGGGCAATCCTTTGCCTCCTTATTCTCCTTTGGCGCCAGCGCCCAGAGCCCCAAGGCCAATTCGGAGCGCTGGAGCTTACCCTTCATGAAATGCTTGAAGAGTTGGAAACCAAGTACCGGGAGCTTGAGAGCCGTCTCGACGGCAAGGCAGCGGAACTGGAAGCTCTCCTCGAGCAAGCACGACTGGTGCATCAGGCAGCCTCGTTGGATGGGGATAAGCAGCAAATCAAGGCCAGCGAGAAGACACTGGCTGTCCATCGCCTAGCTGACCAAGGCCTTGAACCTGTGGCCATCGCCCAAGAATTGGGATTGGGTACAGGGGAGGTAACGCTGATTCTAGGTTTGCAGGAGCTCATAGGGGAAGATCAAACCTCTACTTGACTTAGTCAAGGGAGCGTCTTGCCGATGGCCATCAGTCAGGCCCTGACAATATCACAGACCAACAGCAAAACCGGCATATTCTGTTGATAAGGCCGATCCTTTGTGGTATACTACTTAGCGGTGCAACTACGCACGTCCTTGGATGGGGCTGAGGGTGCCTGCGGGTCTCAGTCGCAAAGGAAGAGGACGGAGGA
>JAAYLV010000094.1 GCA_012521755.1 Bacillota bacterium
AAATACGGCCGGGCGAGTGAAGATCCCAATGACCTTCCGGAAGGGGCCCTATTGCCCTTGGGCTACAAGGGATATGGGCTGGCTGTGATGGGGGAGGTCCTCTGCAGCGTCATGACCGGTGCGGGCATCCTGAGCGAGGTCCTAAACTGGCTCTTTAACCCGACGAAAGCGACTAATACGGGCCATGTCATGGCGGCCGTCAACATCGCCCATTACATCTCCGTAGATGACTTCAAAGACCGGATGGATCAGATGCGCAATGAACTGGTGAACTGTCCCAAAGCAGAAGGAGTCGACCGGATCTATGTGCCGGGAGAAATCGAAAGCGAACTAGAGACAGTCCGGCGCAAAGGATTTGCCGTGTCGGAGGCGGTTTTCCGCGACTTGCAGCAACTAGCCGCCGAATACGATGTGAAGATCGACTTTGTCATCGATTAAGGACAGACTGTTCGCGATGAAGTAAGGCGAAAGACGGGGCCTTGCCTTCGCTCGGCGGCTGCGGCCGCCTCTGGCACGATCAGTGAAGTCTTGGCGCCAATGGCCATTGGCGCCCCCTCATTCAAAGCAGCATGTTGGTCGGGGCATCACCAAGTGCGCCTCCTCTTGGGACCTGGCGGCAAGCTAGGTCCCTTCCAGTCATGTCGAAGGGTGAAGGCATTGTCAGACTCTGCCCGTTGGTGATTCCCCTTCAAGCTAGGCCAAGGCGAGGAGGCTTGCCCCAGGGCCGCTGGAAAATCGTCGGAGTCCGCCGCTTGTGTTCTGTCTGGCGATGCAGGCGCAAGAGCTTCGCGGCCGCCTCTTCCGGGATTGTCCTCCCCTGCAGGTAGCCGTCGATGTCGGCGTAGGAAACCCCCAGCTCCCCTTCATCGGTCTGCCCCGGCCACAACCCCGCGGAGGGCGTCTTGTGGATGATGCGGTCAGGGACTCCTAAGAGGCCTGCGAGCCCCCGGACCTCCTCCTTGGTGAATTGGGCCAGGGGCAGAAGGTCGCAGCCGCCGTCTCCGTACTTGGTGAAGTAGCCCGTCCAGTACTCCGCCGCGTTGTCGGTGCCCACCACCAAGTACCCTAGAGCGTTAGCCGCGGTGTAGAGGGCGCACATCCTCAGCCTCGCCCTCAGGTTGGCGTCGGCTGAACGCCTTTCCCCCTCCTCAGGCAGGAGCCTTAAGGTTGGCTCGAGGATTGCCTGATGGGCCGGGGTCAAATCTAGCTCCCCATAAGTCAAGTCAAGAGTCTCACAGACCAGGCGGGCGTCTAAGACATCCTCGGGGGCGCTGTGGCAGGGGAGGATCAAACCCATGGACCCGTCGGGCATAGCCCGTTTAATCAAGGCGGCAACGACCGCCGAGTCCAGTCCCCCGCTGACCCCTACGATCAACCCCTTAGTGCCCGTTTGGTCAACTTGGCCCCGCAGCCAAGCGACCAGTTCCCCAATCAATTCTCCTAGGTTTGCCAAGGCCGTTCCCCCTCCCGCAAGGTTGGTTGAGATATGGCTGCCGTAATAAATTATAGATGGGATGGCCTAAGGCCTGCTCGATTAGTCTGTCTTTCTTGCGGGAAGCTTAAGCCCGGGGGCCGCTCACCTGTATGAAGGACTCAGAGCAGGTAATAGGGAATGACTTCGTCGGGGGCATTGCTGCACACCAATCATGAGACGGGCGAACGGCCCGCCAACGGAGGAGAAGGCTTTGTATGACGTAATCATTGTAGGCGCAGGTCCTGCAGGGATTTTTGCGGCTTTGGAGCTGTCGCGAAACAACCTGCGGGTGTTGATGCTCGAGAAAGGTCTCGACATCGACAGGCGCAGTTGTCCAATGAAGGTCAAGGGAAAATGCATCGAGTGTCAGCCTTGCGCCACCGTCAGCGGTTGGGGCGGCGCGGGAGCCTTCAGTGACGGCAAGCTCACCTTGGCAACGGAAGTTGGCGGATGGTTGAATGAATACATGGATATTGGCGAGCTCGAAGAGCTGATCGCCTACGTCGATGGCATCTACTGTCAATTTGGGGCGCCAAAGAAGGTGTACGGCCTGCAAGGCGATGCCCTCGATGACTTAAGAGCAAAGGCGCTCCTAGCCGAGCTGCGGCTGGTTCCCGCGGCCATCCGCCATTTGGGCAGCGGCCGCACCCAGGCAATACTGGCCGCCATGCGCGAGCATTTGCTCGGACGGCGGGTCGAGCTGATCACCAAGTGCAAGGTGGAAAAGATACTGGTTGACAAGGGATCGGTTGTCGGAGTGGAAACGGACCGGGGCACCTTCCAGGCGGGATATGTGATTGTTGCGCCGGGGAGGGAAGGGGCCGAATGGCTGATGCAGGAGATGCGTCGATTGGGGCTGTCAACTGCGGTCAATCCCGTCGACATCGGCGTCCGGGTGGAGCTGCCCTATGTTGTGACGAGGGAGCTGACGGATAATATTTACGAGTCGAAGCTGGTCTATCACTCCCGGACCTTTAATGATAAGATCCGCACCTTCTGCGTTTGTCCCCAAGGTGAGGTGACCCTGGAGAACAACGGCGGGGTGCTCACCGTCAACGGCCACAGTCATGCCGAACGCAAGACGGAAAACACCAACTTTGCCCTCCTGGTCAGCAAGAACTTCACCGAGCCCTTCCGGGAGCCCATCGCCTACGGCAAACACATTGCCCGGCTGGCCAACCTGCTGGGGGGAGGCGTATTGGTCCAGCGTCTGGGGGATTTGCTGAGCGGCCGCCGCTCAACTCCCGCCCGGATGGCCAAGGGGACCGTCATCCCCACCCTGAAAAGCGCGACGCCCGGGGATCTCAGTCTGGTCCTTCCCTACCGCTACTTGGTGGGGATCATCGAGATGCTCCAGGCTTTAGACAAGCTAGCACCCGGCGTTTACTCCCGGAATACACTTTTGTACGGGGTGGAGGTCAAGTTCTATTCATCTAGGCTGAACCTCTCCACATCCCTAGAGACCGAAATCGCCAATCTTTTCGCCGCCGGAGACGGCGCCGGGATAACCAGGGGCTTGATGCAAGCCTCCGTCGCGGGGGTGGTAGCTGCCCGCAGCATCATGAATCGAAGCAAGAACTAGCGTAACACCGACCAGGGTCGCAGCCGGCAGACAGGGGACGCGAATGCGGCAAAGGGATTATTCAGCAACAATGGGGTGCAAAGCTGAGACCGTCTCTTAACTGCTGGAGCAATGGCAGAGCGGATCGATTGCTTGGTGTTTCCTGAGTCTAGACCCACTTAGCCTTGCGGTTACTGAAGGCAACTCTAGCCAGTTTGCCCCCTCGATGTGATTTTACTTGCGGGGGCCCCCCACCTCTGATATAATATCTCTGCGGAACCTTTGTCAGTGCGCCTATAGCTCAGCGGATAGAGCACCGGCCTCCGGAGCCGGGAGCGCAGGTTCGATTCCTGCTAGGCGCACCATTTTTATTTCTCCCGTCCGATTTCCACTGTACCCAAGTGAGGGTTGTTTTTTTGATCTCCCGGGTCGGGGGCTTTGTATTGATGACGGCAGGAATTCGGACATGCCCGGGTGAATAGAATACTGTTCGAGGCCGATCGCTGGGGGTAAAGGTCTTGGATGGACCGGTCAGTATCTATCGTGGGTTGACAGAGTCGCTGCTGCTTGCCGTCAATCCGGCGAGCCTTTTTGTTGTAGCCTTCATCGAAGCCATCTTTTTCCCCGTACCACCGGATACCATTCTCCTGCCGCTGGTCCTTTTCCAACCTCGGTTGGCCCTCTTTTATGCAGGTCTGGCCACGTCAGGCTCAGTTTTGGGGGCCATGATCGGGTACGCCTTAGGGTCCTTCGGAGGGAAGTCCTTCCTCCGCAGGTGGGTTGGGGAAGAGACCTACGGCCGCTTGCAGGAGCTTTTTTCTCGGTATCAGGTGTGGGCTGTGGCCATCGCTGGATTCACCCCTATTCCTTACAAGGTCGCAGCTATTGGCGCCGGCTGCTTTCAATTGGATTTTCGTCTATTCGTCCTCGTTTCTATTATCAGCCGGGGAGCGAGGTTCGCCTTGGAAGCGGCATTTGTCGCCCTCTTCGGCGAGCCGGTTCTCCAGTTCATCCAAAGCTACTTTGAGCTGATCACGGTCTTGGTGGCCGCTGTTTTCCTTGTAGCCTATGGCCTGCATAGACGATGGCGAAAGCCCTGGTGAGGGAGGGTTCGATAGTGGGGGTGAAGTTGAATGTACGCCCCGTGAAGGCTGGGCCTTGGCCCCTTGATGTGAAAATAGTGTGGCAGGGAGGTCGCATAGCCCGGTTAGTGTTCACTAGCGGTGTTGTCGTCGAGTTTTCGCGGGATAGGCGTTGATTGCGGCGGTTCCTTTTTTTAGGCGTGGGAAGGGTTTCGTCCCCCAATGTTGAAACAGACGAAAGGAAGTAACACGGGTTGGAAGGGGAAATTGGGATGCGCATCGTGGTGGCCCCTGATTCCTTTAAGGGGAGTGCCAGTGCTTCAGAAGTTGCGGATGCCTTGGCCCGGGGCTTAAGCCGGGCCTTGCCAAATGGTGAGTTCATCAAGGTGCCCATGGCCGATGGGGGGGAGGGGACAGTCCACGCACTAGTTGCCGCCACGAATGGGCGATTGGCTGAGGAGGAGGTGTGTGGGCCCCTGGGACGTAAAGTCCGGGCCTTCTACGGCATAACCGGCGACGGGACCACAGCCGTCATCGAAATGGCGGCTGCGTCGGGACTGACTCTGGTGCGGCGGGAAGAACGGGATCCCCGTCGGGCGACGAGCTTTGGCACCGGCGAGCTCATTCGCGCCGCTTTGGATCAAGGATGCAGGCGGTTCATCATCGGCATCGGAGGCAGCGCCACTAATGATGGAGGAGCAGGGCTGATCCAGGCCCTCGGCGGGCGCCTGCTCGATAAGGAAGGGAAGGAGCTTCCCTTGGGTGGGGCTTACCTTGCCCACTTGGAGCGGATCGATTTGACGGCTCTCGATCCCAGATTGAAAGAGTCCCGCTTCCTCATTGCCTGTGACGTGGACAACCCCTTGTTGGGCGAACGAGGGGCGAGCGCCGTTTACGGTCCGCAAAAAGGCGCAACCCCCCAGATGGTCAAAGAGCTGGATAGGGCCCTGGCCCGGTATGCCGAGGTTATTAAACGCGATCTGGACAAGGACGTGGCCAATGTGCCCGGCAGCGGCGCGGCGGGGGGGTTGGGAGCTGGCCTGATGGCCTTTTTAGATGCCACCCTCCACCGGGGCGTCGATCTGGTCATTGAAGCTGTGGGCCTAGCCGATAAGGTGAAGTCCGCGGACCTGGTCATCACCGGCGAAGGGTCGGTGGACGGACAGACTGTCTATGGCAAGACGCCCGTTGGCGTTGCCCGGGTGGCCAAGAGTTTCAATAAACCGGTGGTAGCTGTGGCCGGCACCATAGGGGCCGGTGCGGAGGCGGTCTATGGGCACGGAGTTGACGTGGTCGTGGGGATTTTGGAGGGGCCGACCTCTCTGGACACGGCCATGGCCAGGGCAGTCTACTATCTGGAGACGACGGGGGAGCGGCTTGGTCGTTTACTGAAGGTTGGCGCAGGTCTTGGCTGCGCGCTACCCAGGGGTTAATTGTAATTAGGCTCGAGGAGGGATGGGTGTGTATCGAATCGTTGACAAACGGGAACTGGCAGAAAAAATCACCTTGTTTGTCCTGGATGCGCCCCTTGTCGCAGCCAATGCGCGTCCGGGACAATTCGTCGTCATAAGGGTCGATGAGCAAGGAGAGCGGATTCCTTTAACCATTGCATCCACCGAAGGAGGCAAGATCACTATCGTTGTGCAGGAGGTGGGCAAGACCACGGCCCATCTGCGCAGCAAAGAGATAGGTGATGCCCTGGCCGATGTGGCAGGACCTTTGGGCACCCCCGCCCACATCGAGAAGGTGGGAACGGTCGTTTGTGTTGCCGGCGGCGTCGGCACGGCCATCATCTATCCCGAGGCCAAAGCCTTCAAAGAGGCGGGCAACAAGGTGATCACCCTGATGGGGGCGCGCAACAAGTCCTTGTTGTTCTTCACCGATGAGTTGGCCCAGGTCAGCGACCAAATCATGTATGCCACCGATGATGGCAGTTTTGGGCACCATGGTTTTGTAACGGATCTGCTGCAGCAGCTCATCGACGAGGGGACGACCATCGACCAGGTCGTCGCCATTGGACCCATCCCCATGATGAGAGCCACCTGCAATCTGACGAAGAAGTATGGGATCAAGACAGTGGTCAGCCTCAATCCGGTGATGGTGGATGGTACTGGCATGTGCGGCGCCTGCCGCGTGACGGTGGGGGGCGAGACCAAGTTCTGCTGCACCGATGGGCCTGAGTTCGACGGTCACCAAGTGGACTTCGAGGAGCTTGCGGCGCGAAACTGCCAGTATGTGGACAAGGAGCGCTTGTCTTATACCATGTATCAGGAGAAGAGGGGGTGCGGCGGACGGTGTCACGGATAAAAAAGCGCATTGACATGCCAAGCCAGGCGCCTGCGGAGCGCGTAGGCAATTTTCAGGAGGTCGCCCTTGGCTATGGCCCGGAAGATGCGGTGGCGGAAGCAAGCCGCTGCATTCACTGCCCCAAGCAGCCTTGTGTAGCCGGGTGCCCGGTGGAAATTGACATTCCCGCCTTTCTTAAACTGATCGCGGAAGAAAAGTTTGGTGAAGCCGCGGCCAAAATCAAAGAGAAAAACAGCCTGCCTGCCATTTGCGGCCGGGTTTGCCCCCAGGAAAACCAGTGCGAAGGCGTCTGTACACTGGGCAAGCGGGGAGAGGCCATCGCCATCGGCGCGCTGGAGCGCTTTGCCGCGGACTGGGAGCGCCTCAATGTCCCCGATCAACAGGTCCAGGAGCCAGCGAAGCAGGAAGGGAAGGTTGCGGTGGTTGGCTCGGGGCCTGCCGGGTTGACCGTCGCCGCGGAGCTGGCCCGGATGGGATATGAAGTCACCGTCTTCGAGGCCCTCCACGTGCCCGGAGGCGTACTGAGCTACGGGATCCCCGAGTTTCGGCTGCCCAAGGAGATTGTCCGCCACGAGATCGAGTATGTCCAGAGCCTTGGGGTAAAGCTTTTGACCAACGTAGTCATCGGGCGGACCATCACCGTCGATCAGCTCTTCGATGAAGGCTATGATGCCATCTTCATCGGGGCTGGCGCGGGACTTCCCCATTTCCTCAACATCCCCGGGGAAAACCTCAATGGAGTCTTCTCCGCCAATGAGTTCCTAACCAGGGTCAACCTGATGAAAGCCTATGAGTTTCCTGTCTACGACACCCCCGTCAAGCTGGGGAAGAAGGTAATCGTCGTCGGGGCGGGGAATACGGCCATGGATGCCGCTCGCAATGCCTTGCGGCTGGGTTCCGAAGTCACCATCGTCTACCGCCGGTCCCGGCAGGAGATGCCGGCGCGGCTCGCGGAGATCCATCATGCCGAAGAAGAAGGCATTGAGTTTAGGCTCCTTACCAATCCGACCAGGATCATCGGCGAGAATGGATGGGTAAAGGCGATGGAGTGCATCAGGATGGAACTTGGCGAACCAGATGAGAGCGGCAGGCGGCGGCCGGTGCCCGTTTCCGGGTCGGAATTCGTCCTGGAATGCGATTCAGTCATCATTGCCGTTGGTCAAAGTCCCAACCCCATTCTCACCAAGAGTCTGCCGGGATTGGAGATGACTAAGTGGGGCACTGTGGTTGTGGACCCGGAAACGATGGAGACGAGCATTCCAGGGATCTTTGCCGGCGGCGACATCATCAGCGGCGGCACAACGGTCATCGAAGCCATGGGCGACGGCAAGAAGGCCGCCCGAGGCATCAGCGCCTATCTGCAGAAAAAAGCACGCGTCTAGGAGGGGGATGGTTGCACGATGGCAGCAAAGATTATCGATGGGAAGCAGATTGCGGCCGAGATCAGGGCTGAACTGGCCAAGGAGATTGAGGGTCTGAAAAAAGAGGGTCTGAATCCTGGTTTGGCTGTGATCTTAGTGGGGGACGACCCTGCATCCAGGGTTTATGTGAACAACAAGAAAAAGGCTTGTGCGGAGGTCGGCATTTACTCCCGGGAATACGCGCTGCCCAAGGAGACTACCCAAGAGGAGCTGTTGAACCTGATTAGGGAGCTCAACCAGGACCCTGAGATCCACGGCATCCTGGTTCAGCTGCCTTTGCCGGACCATTTGGATGAACGTCAGGTGCTGGAGACAATCAGCCCCGCCAAGGACGTGGACGGCTTCCACCCGGTCAACGTCGGACGCTTGGTCACCGGCCAGCCTTGCCTGAAGCCCTGCACCCCCGCGGGGATCATCGAGCTCATTGACCGGACGGGGATCGAGCTCAAGGGCAAAGAAGCCGTCGTTGTCGGCAGGAGCAACATCGTCGGCAAACCCGTCGCCCTCCTTCTCCTCGCCCGCCATGCGACGGTGACGATCTGCCATTCCCGGACGGAGAGAATCGATGAGGTATGCCGGCGGGCCGATGTGCTGGTAGCGGCTGTGGGCCGGCCGGAAATGATTACAGGGGACTGGGTCAAGCCTGGCGCAGTTGTCATCGATGTGGGCATCAACCGGGTGGAAAAAGGATTGGTGGGGGATGTGGAGTTCGACTCCGCCAAAGAAAAGGCTGGCCATATTACACCGGTGCCCGGAGGCGTCGGACCGATGACCATCGCCATGCTCATGAAAAACACGGTGGAGGCAGCCCGCTCCTTGGCTAACCGCTAATTAGGAGGGGTAGGATTGAACCATTGTCAAGTCAGCTTTGTCTTGCCCGAAGGCCGGGTCGTCGAGACCCGGTCTGCTTCGGGCATCACCATCCTCGAGGCTGCCCGGGCCGGTGGACTGGAGATCCAGGCCACCTGCGCGGGCCGGGGGCGCTGCGGCCACTGCCGGGTCCAGGTTGAAGGAAAGCTTGCCCCGCCATCGCCAGTGGAGCAGCGGATCTTAACGCCCGGGGAGAGGGCCCGGGGGATCCGCTTGGCCTGCCAGGCGCGACTTGAAGGGGACCTGAAGGTAATCCTGCCTAAAGTTGCGGCAGGGCCAGCGAAGATCCTCACGGCCGGCACCGCCGCGGCGGTGCCGGTTGATTCTGGCTTCACAAAAAAGGTAGTCATCCTCGATCCGGCCACCCTCGAAGATGTGCGGGGCGATTATGAGCGGCTCCGGGCGAAAGTGGAGATGTCCCAGCCGCCCCTTGCCATCTTGCGGCAGCTGGCCGCGGCTTTCCGTCAGGGTGAGGGGAAGGTGACGGTGGCCTCTTTCAAGGACCAGGTCCTAAGCGTCGAACCGGGGGATGTCAGCGGGGAGTTATACGGGATGGCCTTCGATATTGGGACCACCACCGTTGTCGGCAGTCTGCTGGATCTTCGGACCGGCCGGGAGCTTGCCGTTTCCGCTGCAAGAAACGGCCAGGCCGTCCACGGGGCCGATGTCATCGCCCGCATCCAGTTTGCCCAGACGGTGCCGAAGGGCCTCCAAGAGATGCAAAAGAAGGTCATCCAGACCCTAAACACCATCATCGCGGACCTGCTGCAAGAGGCCAACGTCAAGCCCGAGTCAGTCTATGGTCTGTCGGTGGTCGGCAATACATGTATGCAGCATCTGCTCCTGGCCATCGACCCAAGTCCCCTGGGAACATCGCCCTATGTACCCGTCTTCCAGTCGCCCCTGGTGGTAGAGGCGGGCGAGCTGGGTCTGCAGGTGAATCCCCAGGCTAAGGTCCTTGTCCTGCCTAATATTGCCGGGTTCGTCGGGGCCGATACTGTCGCGGTCATTATGGCCGCAGGACTAGACCAAGTCAAAGAGCCTGTGGTGGCCGTTGACATCGGCACCAATGGGGAGATAGTCGTGGCCCGGGATGGACAGCTTTGGGCCTGTTCCACCGCCGCGGGGCCGGCCTTTGAAGGGGCCCAGATCACTTGCGGCATGGGGGGAACGGCAGGCGCCATCGAAGGGGCAGACGTGATCGATGGCGAGCTAAAGCTGCAGGTCATCGATGGGGAGCCGGCGAGGGGCATCTGTGGGTCGGGACTCATTGACCTGATTGCCGTGCTCCTTGAGGCGGGAATCATTGACGAAACAGGCAGGATGCTGTCTCCCGATGAGCTGCCTGACGAAGTGCCCGCCGATTTGCGGCGGCGGGTCGTAGCCGGGGAGCGGGGCGTGGAGTTCATCCTGACCGAGGACGGAGAAAACCCGGTGGTCCTCACCCAAGGGGACGTACGGGAGCTGCAGCTGGCCAAGGGGGCCATCTACGCAGGGATCAAGATCCTGATGAATGAGGCGGGGCTTGCTCCCCAGGATCTTAGTCAGGTAATACTTGCCGGCGCCTTCGGGAACTACGTCCGCAAGGAAAGCGCCATCGCGATCGGCTTATTGCCCATCGCCGAAAAGGACAAGATAGTCTCGGTGGGTAATGCCGCCCGGATGGGGGCCAGGATGGCGCTGTTGTCCCAGGAGGTGCGGGACCGGGC
This sequence comes from Bacillota bacterium, assembly GCA_012521755.1. Lineage (GTDB taxonomy): Bacteria > Bacillota > Limnochordia > JAAZLZ01 > JAAZLZ01 > JAAZLZ01. The sequence goes on from JAAYLV010000094.1 coordinate 10,425, forward strand.
CCTGCGCGCTGCGGCCGCGGCCCAGTATGTTGAGCTTTCCGGGCGTCTTGACTTCCAGATGGAGTTTGCCGACGCCATGCTCTTTCCCCGTCCCGGCGGGCATTTGGACAAAATATGACCGGCTTAGAGCAATATTATACCGGAATTAGCAAAAACGTACCGAGGGATAAGGGAGCAAGCGTCAAAGTTATGCCGTAATGGAGAATTAAGCCTGGGGTGCGGTTTTGTCCAATTCCGGCCCAACCCCGGAGGAGGTAACTATGGTAATCATTGGCGAATTAATCAACACTAGCCGCAAGAAGATCGGTGAAGCGGTAGAGGCCGGCGATGTTGCCTACTTGCAGCAAGTAGCAAAGGATCAAGTGGAAGCAGGCGCCCATTACCTCGATGTCAACTGCGGGACCATGATCGGCAAAGAGCCGGAGACCTTAGAATGGCTGGTCAAGCTGGTCCAAGAAGTGGTGGATGTTCCCCTGTGCCTCGACAGCCCGGATCCGGCGGCCCTGGAGCGGGCTTTGGGCGCCCATAAGGGAACGGCGATGATCAACTCCATCAGTCTGGAGAAGGAGCGCTATGATGCCATCCTGCCCCTTCTCAAGGAGACTGACTGCTCCGTAGTGGCGCTCTGCATGGATGATAAAGGGATGCCGGAGACTGTGGAGCAGGGTCTGGAGTATGCCAGCCGATTGGTTGACAGCCTGGGCGCAGAGGGCATCGATCCAGACCGGATTTACCTGGACCCCTTGGTTCGTTCGGTGGGCACCGGCTCCCATTACGGCCGCATGTTCATTGACACAGTCAGCGCGATCAAGGAAAAATACCCCACGGTGCACATCACCTGCGGACTTAGCAACATTTCCTTCGGACTTCCTAACCGCAGGCTCCTCAATCGAACCTTCCTGGCCATGGCCATGGCCGCGGGGATGGACAGCGCCATCATGGATCCATTAGACAAGGTAATTATGGCCCACTTGTACGCTGCCCGTGCTGTGTTGGGCCAAGATGATTTTTGTGCAGAATATATCACTGCACAAAGAGAGGGCAAGCTGGAAGTGTAACACAATAAACACAGAGGAGGTCTAGCTGTACATGGCGGATTTCACCAAGATTAGCGAAGCTTTGATTAAGGGCGATGCCAAGACGGTTAAGGAACTGACGGAACAAGCAGTGGCCGAAGGTATTGCTCCGGGCGAGATTATCCAGCAAGGGCTCATCGCCGGCATGTCCGTCATCGCCGAGCGCTTCAAGAAGAACGAGATCTACGTTCCCGAGGTACTTATTGCCGCCCGGGCGATGCACGCTGGCTTGGGCGTACTCAAGCCCCTGCTGACCGAGAGCGAGACGGAGGCTGCCGAGGTATTCCTCATCGGCACCGTTAAGGGCGACCTGCATGACATCGGCAAGAACCTGGTGGCCATGATGATGGAAGGCGCCGGCTTCCGGGTTGTGGACCTGGGCGTCGATGTACCTCCGGAGAAGTTCGTTGAGGCCATCAGAGAGCATAAGCCAAGCATCGTCGGACTGTCTGCTTTGCTCACCACCACCATGGTGGCCATGAAGGATACCCTCGAGGCCATCAAGGCATCCGAGTTCAAGGACAAGGTGAAGGTTATGGTCGGCGGCGCCCCCGTCACCCAGAACTATGCGGACGAGATCGGTGCGGACGGCTACGCTCCCGATGCCAGCACCGCGGTCGACGTGGCCAAGAAGCTGATCGGAGCAGCGTAATCGTATAATTGCGCAACCGGGGAGGAAGCTGCGGCGTTCCTCCCCTTTTTCTGTCCTGCAAGGACTTCATTCCTTCCAGGTCGAATACTTGGCAAAACCAAAAAGAAGACAAATCGGCCAGGCGCCAGATCTTCGGCCCTATCCTGGAGGATTGCTTGGGGCCTTGCCAAAAGTCTGCCTCTGCCCGACAATTGCCTTGTTGACCATGGCTCGCCAACGGTTCCTGCGGCCGGGCCTTTTTTGCATCGGTGGCGGACTTATTGGCGCCATCCTGAAAGCTTGCTCTTTAGTGGGCCCTTGCCGGCGGCGGTGGAGAAACACCGGTTCAGTAGGCCCCGGGACCACCGCTTATTATCCATCGTGTTGCCAAAGGGGCTAGAAATGGCTAATATCAAGGTGCACGGCCCTCGCCTAGGGAATTTCGGGAAGAACGCTGCTTTCTGGCCAGAGGTCCTGAGGGCAAGGGCCCCTTGCAGATGGAACAATTGCCTGCTGGGCAGGCTATAGACGCGATGGAAGGGCCTAGGGTCATTGTAGCGGGGAGACCCTGGCGGGGGCTGGCCGTTGGCCTGGAAAGGCCAACCTTAGGTGATGTGGGGAGGGATAAGAGTATTGAACTACTTTCTCAGTGAAGAACAGCAAATGATTAAGGAGCTGGCGGCCCAGATCGCCAGGGAGAAAGTCCGTCCCGCAGCTGCAGAGTTGGATGAGCGGGAGGAGTTCCCTCGGGAGATCCTCAAGGTCCTGGCCCAGTCGGATCTTTTCGGGGTGTGGATACCGGAGGAATACGGGGGCCTAGGAGGGGGAATCTTTGAGCAGTGCCTGGTGGTGGAGGAGCTGAGCAAGGCCTGCGGCGGCGTAGCTGTGAGCTATGCGGCCAGCGCCCTCGGTTCGGTCCCCATCTTGCTCTTTGGCAATGAGGAGCAAAAACAGACATACCTGCCCCGGGTCGCTTCCGGGGAGCTGCTTGCGGCCTTTGCCTTGACGGAATCGGAGGCCGGCAGCGATGCAGGGGGCCTGCGGACCACCGCTCGCCTTGAGGGCGATGTTTACATATTAAACGGCGTCAAACAGTGGATCACCAACGGGGGCGAAGCCGATCTCTACACCGTCTTCGCCGTCACCGATGAGAGCAAAGGAATCAGGGGAACAAGCGCCTTCATCGTGGAGAAGGATACGCCGGGACTGAGTTTTGGGCCGAAGGAGCGAAAATTGGGGATCCGCTCCTCCGCCACCACGGAAGTCATTCTCCAGGACTGCCCCGTCCCGCGGGAAAACCTATTGGGCAGGCCGGGACAAGGCTTTTTGGTGGCCATGGCCACCCTGGATCGGACAAGGCCCGGCATTGGCGCCCAGGCGGTGGGCATCGGGACCGGGGCATTGGAAGCGGCCCTCCAGTTTGCCCGGGAGCGGCGTCAGTTCGGCCAGCCCGTCGCCTCCTTCCAGGCCATCCAGCATAAACTGGCCGACATGGCCACCCGCCTAGAAGCGGCTCGGGCGCTAGTCTATGCTGTTGCCCGCATGATCGATGCTGGCGAGAAGGACATCGCCATGGCGGCGGCGATGGCTAAGACCTTCGCCTCGGATGTGGCTATGGAAGTTGCCGTAGAGGCTGTGCAGATCATGGGGGGCTATGGCTACATGCGGGACTACCCGGTGGAGAAAATGATGCGGGATGCGAAGGTGACCCAGATCTATGAGGGCACCAACGAAATCCAACGGAATATCATCGCCCAAGAACTAATCAAGAGGGCGGCCAAGGGAAGGTGAGGGCCTTGCGGATTATAGTCTGCATCAAACAAGTGCCCCACCCCGATGAGGCCAAGGTGGACCCCGCGACGGGACTCGTCATTCGGGAAGGGGTGCCCATGGTCCTCAATCCCAATGACTATTTTACCATCGAAGAGGCCCTGCGTCTGAAGGAGGCGATGGGCGGGGAGGTTGTGGCCATCACCATGGGTCCCCCCACCGCCGAAGCCGTCTTGCGGGAGGCCATCAGCCTGGGCGTCGATGACGGGGTGCTCCTTTGCCATCGGGCCTTTGCCGGAGCGGACACTCTGGCGACGGCTTATGCCTTAGCCCGGGGAATCGAGTCCTTGGGCGGCTATGACCTCATCCTGACCGGCAGCCGCTCGACTGACGGCGAGACGGGCCAAGTCGGTCCCCAGATCGCGGAGCTCCTCGGGATTCCCCATCTGACCGAACTTATCCGTCCCATTGAAGTTGAGGGGGATCACCTCTTGGCCTGGCATCAAACGGACTACGGCCAGGAGCTGCTGCAAATGCCCTTGCCGGCTCTCCTCACCGTAGCCAAGGGGATGAATGAGCCCCGGCTGCCCTCCCTCAGGGGAAAGATGCGGGCCAAGAAGCAGACGATTCCCATCTGGGGGCCTCAGGAGATCAAGGCTGAACCGGATCGAATCGGACTTGCGGGCTCGCCCACCCGCATGCTGGAAACAGCTCTCCCGGAGAGGAAGTCCGGCTCCAAGATGCTGGAGGGCAGCATGGCCCATCAGGTCGACGCCCTCCTTGATCACTTGGCGGATATGCTGCCCGGAAAGGCAGGTGGCCGGCGATGAGGGAGGTATGGATCTACGCGGAGTCGGAAGGGGAAAGACTCCATCCAGTCGTGGGTGAACTCTTGGGGGAGGGGCGCCGTTTAGCCGAGCGTCTTGGTGGATCCCTGGGGGCCGTGCTGGCAAGTCCCCATGGTTCCTTGGCCGAGGAGCTGGCCTTGTTCGCGGATCGAGTCTATGTTGTTCAGGATCCCCGCCCCTATACCGATGAATGGCAAAGCCAGGCCCTCATCCGGTTGATCGAAGATCGGCGACCCGAAATCCTCCTCTTTGGGGGCACCCGCCGGGGCAAGTCCCTCGCCCCCAGGGTTGCGGCGCGGCTGGGGACGGGCTTGATCGCCGACTGCACATCCCTTAGGATCGATGAGGACGGACTGCTCCTGGCTGAGCTGCCCACCTTTGGGGGACGGTTGCTTACCACTATCGCCTGCCCAAGCCATCGGCCCCAGATGGCAACCCTTGCCCTCGGGGCCTTTGCCCCAGGTCCAAAGGGGGCAGGCGGCGAGATTATTGACTGTCCATGGGCGATTCCTGGGCCCGGGACCATGAAGGTCTTGGGGCAAGAACCTTTGCCCGTGGATTCACGTCCCTTGCGGGGGGCAGAGATCGTCATTGCCGGCGGGCGGGGGCTGGGCTCCCGCGCGAACTTCGCTCTTTTGGAGGAGGTTGCTCGCCTTTTGGGGGCGGCCGTTGGCGCCTCCCGGGGGGCCGTGGATGCAGGCTGGATGGACCCGGAAGGGCTCATCGGCCAGACGGGGGCCATCGTGCGGCCCCGCCTCTACATCGCTTGCGGCATCTCTGGCGCCACCCAGCATGTGGTGGGGATGCAAAGGGCCGAGGTGATCGTGGCCGTCAACAAAGACCCGAAAGCCCCCATCTTCGATCTGGCCACCTACGGCATCGTGGGGGATTGTCGGCAGTTTCTGCTTGAGCTGAAGGGGCGTTTAGCTCTGCCAGGCGCGGTGGATGAGAAGAATGAGGGACAGGACGATTAGGAAGAACCCTGTCCGGTAAAAGCGATAAAGGAGATGCTGGGCCGCGGGGGAGGGCTCATCGACTTCCTCCGGGGAAAAGGGGGATTCGCCGCCTTTCTGCTGATAAGATCCCTCGAAGAAGTAGAGCCAGGTCCGCCAGGTGCCCCAGGCCATCAGGGTGATGATGGTGGGCACGGTGAAGGTCATCAGTCCCTTAGTGGGATCGGCAAGGCCCGGGGCGCCTTGGACATCGGCCGGCAGCGCCTGCGCGGCCAGGCGCAGGAGTCCCCGGGCTGTGGGCAGCAGGGTCTGGATATGGATCGCAAGGAGGGGGAACATCCATAGGGCGCTGGCGACGGATCGGCCATGCTCTTTCCCTGCCCAGTGGGCAGCTGCCCCCACCAGGCCGCCCCAGAGGACGGCGAACAAGGCGAGGCGGGGGCCGGCGGGCATGAACGCCAGGGCATCGACCTGGATTCTGTGGGCGAGGGCCCGGTTGGCCAGGAGCAGCCCCAGGAGGAGCAGGGCGACGGCCTCCCCGGCCAGCAGCCCTGCACTAAAGGACGGTCGCCAATCATCCTTAAACATCTTTCGGCCCTTCTTTCGCGGCTGCCGTCTTTGGCGGCGACGACGTCGTTCCCCGGCGCTGGCCCAGCTGCCCCATGAGGAGCTTGCCGGCCTGACCGTAGGCTCCCAGCTCCTCTGTGTCTTTACCGAGCTTTTGGCGCGGCTTCTTGTTGGCCATGGATATCCTCCTTCGTCTTGTAGTATATCCTAATTCTGTCCTGCATCGCTGGTTATTCTTGGCAGTCGTTGGGAGGGGAAAGTGTGTTGGAGGGCGGTCCCAAGCTGGACTTAGTCGTTGACAACGTCAGTTTCGCCTATGCGTCCCGTTCTATCCTGGAGAACATTTCCTTCCATATCCAGGGAGGGGACTTTGTGGGGATCATCGGCCCCAACGGGTCGGGCAAGTCGACCCTGCTGAAGAATATGAGCCGGGTCCTGGTCCCCCAAGGGGGAGCCATCTATTTGGGCAGGGAGGACCTGGAGAAGATGCCTAGGAGCCAGCTGGCCCGAAAAGTGGCCGTCGTTCCCCAGGAAACGATGGTCAATTTCGCCTTCACCGTTGAGGAAGTTGTCCTCATGGGCCGGACGCCCCATCTGGGTCGATTTCAATGGGAAGGTCCGGAAGATCGGCAAGTCGCCAGGAAGGCCATGGAAGCAACGGGGATCCTGCCTTTGGCCGACCGGCCCATCACTACTTTGAGCGGCGGGGAGCGGCAGCGGGCCATCATCGCCCAGGCCCTGGCCCAACAGCCGCGGGTCCTCCTCTTGGATGAGCCGACGAGCCACTTGGACATCAACCATCAGGTGGAGATTTTTGAGCTCCTCCGGGCTCTCAGCCAAAAGGAGCAGGTAACAGTCATCGCCGTCCTCCACGATCTCAACTTGGCCGCCCAGTATTGTGACTACCTGATTCTGCTCAGCGAAGGCCGGGTCTTTGCCCTGGGCAGCCCGGCCAGGGTCCTCACTCCGGAAAACGTGGCGGCCGTTTACGGCACGGAGGTGCTTGTTGATCTTAATCCGGCCACCAACCGTCCCTGGGTGCTGATTAAACCTCGGCGGGAGCCTGTAGCCATGGAGCTCAAGATTCATGTCATCGGCGGTGGAGGGACCGTCGGGCAACTCTTGGAAGAGCTGTACCGCAGCGGCCTCCATCCCTCAATTGGGGTCATCAACATCGGGGACAGCGACTGGCAGACGGCCCAAACCCTGGGGATGACCTGCATCGAGGAGAAGCCCTTCAGTCACATCGGTCCTGAGGCCCACCGGCAGAATTTGGCCATGATCGAAGGGGCCGATCTGGTGATCTTGGGTCCTGTCCCTTGGGGTCCGGGGAATCTGTTGAACCTGGCTGCAGTCGAGGAGGCCCTGCGGCTGGGCAAAGAAGTGATCGTCCTTGGTGTCGACGGCATCCGCGGGCGGGATTTCACCGACAATGAAGCATGGCGACGTTTAGAGGAAGTCATCCGGGGGGGAGCGGTCCCCGTCGCCAGTATCGATGACGTCCTCGACTACTTGCGGAAAAGAGGTCAGGGAGAGAGTTGAAAGGATTAATCCAGGTGTATACAGGCAAGGGCAAAGGAAAGACTACCGCGGCTTTGGGACTGGCCTTGCGAGCCGTGGGTCAGGGCATGCAAGTTCGCATGATCCAGTTCGTCAAGAATGTTCAAGGTTCGGGGGAAGTGAAAATGGCCGGGCAATTGCCGGGCTTTTCCTTGGAGCAGTTTGGGACGGGGCGCTTCGTTAAAGGGGAGCCAGGGCCTGCCGACAGGGAGAAGGCTGCGGCCGGCTGGGAGGCCGCCCGGGAAAGTCTCCAGGGAGACTACGATCTGGTGATCCTCGATGAGATTAGCCATGTGCTGAACAAAGGGCTCCTCTCTGTGGAAGAGGTCCTTGGGGCGCTGCGGGAGCGAAGCCCCCAGGTTGAGGTGGTGCTGACGGGGAGGGATATGCCGCCGGCGATTATCGACGCGGCCGATCTAGTCACGGAAATGGTCCCGGTGAAACACCCGTACGATCAAGGGGTGCCTGCCCGGCGCGGGATCGAGTTTTGACGTATGGGCTGGACCAATTGGTGGTAAAGTAAGTAAAGAGCGACAATCCAGGGAGGGGCTTGCATGAACAAGATCAAGTTCGGCACCGACGGCTGGCGGGCAGTCATGTGTGATGAGTTCACCTTTGCCAATGTTCGTCTGGTCACCCAGGCCATAGCGGACCATGTGGGGGGGCGGGGGACGATCCTGGTGGGACACGATACCCGCTTCCTTGCCGAAGACTTCGCCGCCCAGGCGGCAGAGGTCCTCATTGGCAACGGCATTCCCGTCGAGATCGTCAAGGGGGATGTCCCCACTCCCGTCCTGGCCCACGCCGTCCTGCAGCGGGGCTGTCAGGGCGGGGTCATGTTCACTGCAAGCCACAATCCGCCCAAATACAACGGGATCAAGTTCATCCCCCATTACGGGGGGCCGGCCGACGACTCCATCACCCGGTCCATCGAGGCCAACTTGGCCCGCCTGACCCATGAGGACGTTAAGCGTAAGCCGTTAGCCAAGGGGGAGGACTTGCTCACTTGGGTCGAACTGGGGGACGAGTATGTGGATTCGGTCCGGACCATCGTCGATTTTGACGGCATCGCCCGGGCGGGCCTGAGGGTGGTCGTTGATCCCATGTACGGGACAGGCCGGAAGCTCTTGCCCCGGCTCCTTGAAGAGGCGGGTTGTGTGGTGGATCTGATCCACGCCGACCGGGATCCCCTCTTTGGAGGGCTCAGCCCGGAACCTACCGAGGCCCAGCTTCAGGACCTGATCCGGCTGGTCAGGGAGAATAACGCCCATTTGGGGCTGGCCAACGACGGCGATGCGGACCGCTTCGGCGTCATCGACACAACAGGCGATTTCCTCAGTCCCAATCAGGTGCTGGTCCTTCTCCTGGCCCATCTGGTGGAAAACAAGGGGTGGCGGGGCGATGTGGTCCGGACGGTGGCCACCACCCACATGCTAGACCGGCAAGCCGCCCATTACGGTCTCACCCTTCACGAGACCCCTGTGGGCTTTAAGCATATCTGCCAGCTGATGTTGAAAGGCGAGGTCTTGATCGGCGGCGAGGAGAGCGGGGGCCTCAGCATTGGACCCCATATTCCCGAGAAGGACGGCTTGCTTGCTTGTCTGCTCCTCGCCGAGCTGCGGGCGGTGGAGGGCAAGTCCCTAACCGCCATTCTGGGGGATATCATGGAGGAAGTGGGTGGTTCCTACAGCGCCCGGCTGGACATGCATCTGCCGGGGAACAAGAAGGAAGAGCTCATGGCGGCAGCCCGGGATGTGGAGGGCAGCTGGCAAGGGCGCAGGATCCTTCGCCGCATTGACGTGGATGGCATCAAATGGATTTTCGCCGATGATTCCTGGTGTTTGATCCGGCCTTCGGGTACGGAACCGTTGGTGCGCATTTACCTGGAAGGGGCCGACCAGGAGGCCCTGGAGGGGTTGAAAAAGGATGCACTAGCCTTTGTTGATGCCCTATGAAAGGTGGCGAAACTTGCGTGGCGAACGGACGTTGGGTGCTGCTCGCGATAGTCTGCCTGGCTGCGGGGGTCCTGGCGGGTAATCTGTCGGCATCATTGCGGACCGAACAGCCCTTCGAGGCGGCGGTGGCCCCGCCCACCTGGGAGGAAACGGTGGTTGACATCGTCCAAAGGGTGGGGCCGGCGGTGGTGAAGCTGGTTACCACCCGGGAGGTGTTCCTGGACCAGTTTTTCTTCCAGGTGCGCCAGGAGGAAGAAGGGGTGGGGTCAGGGGTCATCTTCCATCCCGACGGCTACATTGTGACGAACAATCATGTGGTGGCCGATGCCCGGGAGATCACCGTCTTTCTCCCCGATGGCAGGGAAATGGCCGGGGAATTAGTTGGGCGGGATCCCTACACTGATTTGGCCGTGGTCAAAGTCGAGGGCAACGACTTGCCCGTTGCGGAGCTGGGAAGCTCGGGCGAGCTCAAAGTGGGTCAGAACGTGGTGGCCATTGGCAATCCTTTCCGCTTTGACAACTCGGTGACTACCGGCGTTGTCAGCGCGCTTGGGCGGGACATCAGCGTTCATCCCGAGCGGGACTTTGATCTGACAGGGATGATCCAAACGGATGCGGCCATTAATCCGGGCAATTCCGGCGGGCCCCTCCTCGATCGGGAAGGAAAGGTGGTGGGGATCAATACCGCCGTGTTTCGTCCCGCCCAAGGGATTGGCTTCGCCATCCCTATCGATTTGGCGAAAGGGATCATCGACCAACTTCTCGAACATGGCAAGGTAATCAGACTGGGGGTTGTAGGGGGGACCTTGACTCCCCAGATCGCCGCGGCCCTAGAGGAGCAGCAGGGCATTTCCCTGGGGACGACCCGGGGGGCCTATGTGCTGCGGGTGATGCCAGAGACCCCTGCGGACAAGGGGGGCATCCAGCCCGGAGATGTGATCGTGGAGGTGAACGGACAGAAGATCGACTCCATTGAGGAGATGGCGGACTTGGCGCAACGGGCCGGATTTGGCGCTTCACTGCGGTTGGTGCTGATCCGGGATGCCGAGCCGATAGGAATAGAAGTAGTCTTGGAGTGAGGCGTCTTTGCAGGTAGATATCATCGCCGTAGGCAAGATTCGCGAAGCCTATATTGCGACCGGCATCCACCAGTACATGAAGCGGCTTCGGGCCTACGGGCGCTTTGCCATCAGGGAGATCAAGGAGGAAAGCTACCGCGACCCTCTGACTACGGGACAGATGGAGCAGGTGCTGCAGGCGGAGGGAGAGCGGCTGTTGGCCGCGGTTCCTCCTGATTCCTTTGTTGTCGCCTTGACCCCTGAGGGACGGCTGTATTCTTCGCCGGAACTAGCCAAGCTGATGGGTGATTTAATAATCCGGGGACAAAGCAGGTTTGCTTTCCTCATCGGCGGCTCCTTAGGTCTTAGTCCTGAGGTCCTGAACCGGGCGGATCTTCGCCTTTCCTTTTCTCCCCTTACTTTTCCCCATCAGCTGTTTCGCCTCATGCTCGTTGAGCAGCTTTATCGGGCGGCTACCATTTTGCGGGGGGAGCCCTATCATCGTTAAAGGATCGCTGTAAATAAAGAAGGAGTTGAAGCGATTGACGAGAATAATCCTTGCAATGGGCATCGACAGATCCGCCCCGCGCGGGGCAGTCCCCTGGAGTGGAGCAATCACTTGTCGAAAGGAGGCTAGCAATGCGGTGGAGCAAGATTTCTGACGCGGTGATCAGGCGTTTGCCCCTCTACCTGCGGGTCTTGGAAGAGGTGGGCCGGGATCCTGACGTCAAGCTGATTTCCTCCCAAGAGTTGGGAGACCAGGCGGGAGTCAGTCCAGCATTGGTGCGCAAGGACTTAGGCTGGTTTGGGGAGTTTGGCAAGCAGGGCGTTGGTTATGAGATTGCTTATCTAGCCAGTGAACTTCGCCGGATCCTCAACTTGGACAAGGAGATTCCGGTAGCCTTGGTAGGTGTGGGGAGCCTCGGCTCTGCATTGGTGCGCTACGCCGGCCAGCGCTATGAAGAAGAAGCGTCCTTCAATCTGCATATAGTCGCCTTGTTCGACTCATCCCCGAACAAGATCGGGGGCAATGTGGATGGAATCCCCATTTGGCCTATGGAGGCCCTTAAGGAACAAGTGGCGGAGAAGGGAATTAAAATTGCGATTGTGACCGTTCCCTCCAGTTCAGCCCAGATGGTGGCGGATCAACTGGTTGCTGCTGGAGTGAAGGCGATTCTGAACTTTGCTCCTGTTCAGCTGACCGTTCCCGAAGGAGTCCATGTGGCCAACGCCGATGTGAGTCTAGAGCTTCAGCGACTAGCTTATTACTTATCAACCTAGTTTGATTTCCTCTGCAGGTGATGCACTTGATCGAAGGAGAAGGTTCGATCCAAAGTATGTTCACCCGGGTTGCCTCCAGATATGATCTGTTGAACAACCTGATGAGCCTCGGCGCCCACAAGCGGTGGCGCCAGGCCGCGGTGAACATGCTCCGGCCAAGGCCGGGGGATTTAGTCGTTGATGTGGCTACGGGGACGGGGGACATGGCCCTTCTGCTTGCTGGCCGCGTAGGACCTGAAGGCGGAGTGGTGGGGGTTGACTTTTGTCCGGAAATGTTGGCCATAGCTCGCCGAAAGGCCTCTTCCCATCCCCAAGGACACATCTGCTCCTTCATCGAAGGGAATGCCCTGGGGCTGGATCTGCCCGATGACTATGCTGACTGTGTAACGATCGCCTTCGGTCTGCGCAACTTGACAGACATCGCTAGAGGGCTGGGGGAGATGGTGCGGATTCTAAAACCGGGGGGGAAGCTGTTGTCCCTGGAGCTGTCCGTACCCCAGCCTTCCTGGCTCCAGTCCTATCTGATGCGGGGGATCCCCTGGCTTGGCCGCCGGTTTTCGTCCCATCCACCGGCCTATGAGTATTTGGCTTCCTCCATTTTCAACCATCCGCCTCCGGAGGAAATCGCCCGGCTGGGGAAGGAAGCGGGGCTGGCTGCCGTGGATTGCCATCAACTCTATGGCGGTCTGGCCGTGATTCACCTGGGAAGGAAAGGGAGTTAGCCATGGATTTGGAGGAGGTCATCGCCCCTTACGCTCCTGCAATGGAGAAGGTGGAGGAAGTAATTCGCCGAGTGGAGGAGAGGGCCCAGAGCCCCGTGAAGGAGATCTTGGCCTACCTTAATCATCGGTCCGGCAAGCGGCTCCGGCCTTTGCTTGTCATCATCTCTTCCTCCCTTTTTGGCTCTATTCCCCCCCAGGCAATCTTGGTTGCGGGAGCCGCCGAGCTCATCCATACCGCCGCTTTGCTCCATGATGATGTGGTGGATGAGGCCAACACCCGCCGCAGCGGCCCCACAGTCAATCACCTGTGGGGTGATAAGGCGGCGGTCTTGGTGGGCGATTATCTCCTTGCCGAGGCCCTTCATCTGTTGCTGGACACCGATCTGGAGATGATCGGCATCATGGCCGCCGTGGTGGCAGACATGTGTACGGGGGAGCTGGATCAGCTGTGCAGCCGGTTCGATCCCAACCAGGCTCTAGCCGCCTACCTCAAACGGGTTGAGCTAAAAACGGCCCGCTTTTTTTCCGCCTGCTGTCGGGCCGGAGCTTTGCTTGGGGGCGCTTCTTCTTCCGAGGCGGAAGCTATGGCCTGCTACGGGCTGAATATTGGGATGGCATTTCAGTTAGTTGATGACCTTCTCGACTTGCAAGGAGAGGGCCGCCTCCTTGGCAAAGCAACGGGGCAGGACCTTGCGGCCGGCGTGTTGACCCTGCCCGTCCTTTACCTCCTCAACGATCCCCACTGGGGCCCACTTGTCCAAGAACACCTGCGGGAGCCCAACCTCCTTGCCGATTGGGCAAGGGAAAGCGGGGCCATCGATCGCTCCTGGGACACTGCCCGCGACTACGCTCTCTCTGCCCTAGGCTGCCTTGACTGCCTCTCTGGCAAGGACCATAGGCACCTTCATGCAATCAGCCGGTTCGTCCTTTGCCGGCAGGTGTAGGAGGAATTCGACGTTGCAGACGGACGGCCCGCCCATCTAGGCATGCCGCCAGCAACAACTGTTCTTGAACGTCGGACCCCGCGCAAACTGCTTCCTAGTCCCAAAGATTCACGGCCCTCAGCCACTCCGCAGCAAAGAGGGCATTGCCCGGACCGGCTAGATGAACGCCATCGACGGTCAGGGCAGGACTGCGGCGGTGCTTGAGGTAGTTGAGACAGGCGGCATGGATGGGTACGAGGACCGCTCCATATTCCCGCGCCAAACGCCCCACGCAGTCGACGTAGGGTCTAAGCATCCGGTTTCCTATGCTCGCTGGATCTTCTCCCAGGAGAGAGGGCTCCATTAGAATCAACTTCACCTGGGCGACCCGATCGAGGAGCCTTCGATAGATCTCTTCATACATTCCCGCCGAAATTATGGGTTCCCTACCATCAAGCTGATTCCATACGTCATTGATGCCGATGGAGATCGACAGCCAATCGGGCCGTGTTGCGATGGCATCCCTGTCCCAGCGCGACTCAAGGTGGACGATGGCATCACCGCTTACCCCTCGGTTTATCCATTCGAAATCCAAGTGGGGGTGTCTTGCCGCGCAAAGATCGCGGATCAAGCGGACGTATCCTGTTCCCAAGCCTTCCTCATCAAAGAACCTGCCCGATTCGGTGATGGAATCACCGATGAAGACGACTCTAGTTTTCATTGCTGCATCACCTAGACGAGAAGTTCTTCGACCCGGGGCTATTTCCTCTGTGGAGGTTCCAATGATGCCCAGGTGAGGAAATGGGGGAGGAATTAGCGGCTGAAAGTCAAATGTATAATGTAGGGGATTTTAATAAAAGAGACAGACATATTGATATGGTTTTCACAAGGTGGCAGCAGCGCCGTCATGGGACAGCGGTGCGGGCCACTGGCATTGAAGCTCCGGAGGAGGTGGTGCCTGCTAAGACTGAGGACCTGCAGGGTCTACTATATCACTGGGGAGGGAATCCAATAATAATGAAGAGACTTAGCCTTGTGTTGACTTTGGTTGTCTGTATTCTTGCGTTGACCATTGCACCGGTCTTGGGTGCACCTAAGATTATTCGCCTGAATCATACTCTAGCCCCTGATTCCCATTATCATAAGGGCCTCGAGTATTTTGCCGAACTAATCGCTGAGAAAACCAACGGTGAGATAGAGGTTCAGATCTTCCACAGCTCCCAGCTAGGCAGTGAGCGGGATGCCATCGAAGGCGTCATCCTTGGCACCTTGGAAGCGACCTTGGTTTCCACTGCTCCCTTGGCCAACTTCTCCAAGCAGTTCCTGGTGTTTGACCTGCCCTTCATCGTGAAAGACAGGGACACCGCCTACGCCGCCCTCGACGGCGAACTAGGGGAAATGATGGCCAAGTCCCTAGAGGATAAGGGCATCAAGACTCTGGCTTTCTGGGAGAACGGCTTCCGGATGCTGACCAACAGCCGGCGGCCCATCAACCAACCGGAGGACGTGGCGGGCCTTAAGATCCGACTCATGGAAAACCCTGTGCATATGGCCACCTTCCGAGTCCTTGGAGCTGCTCCCGTGCCCATGCCCTTCGGTGAGCTCTTCACCGCCCTTCAGCAAAGGACGGTAGACGGCCAGGAGAACCCGCTGGTCATCATCCAGACCTCCAAATTCTACGAGGTCCAGAAGCATCTCGCGATGACGGGGCACTTCTATTCACCAGCGGCGCTTCTGATCGGTCAGAGGTTCTTTGACAGCTTGACCCCAGAGCAGCAGCGGGCAATCGAGGAGGCGGCCGTCGAAGCCCGCGACTGGGAGCGCCAGTATTGTATCGACCTAGAAGCCAGCCTTGTGGCAGAGCTTAAGGCAGCCGGCATGGAGGTAACCTATCCCGATCTGGATGCCTTCGAAAAAGCAGTGCAGCCGGTCTATGAGGAGTTCGAAGCGGAGATTGGCGCCGACGTCATCAGGGCGCTGCGGGGCTACTAGTTGTCGCAGTTTGTGGGGTCTCGCCGGCAAGGCGAGACCCCATTGAATCGAGGAGGTGTCCCATGCGGTTATTGGATCGCTTCGAAAACTATGTCATCATCATCCTTCTAAGCGCGATGAGCATCCTCGTTTTCGTAACCACGATGGCGCGCTACGTGTTCTTCTATCCAATCCCCTGGGGGGAGGAGGCCGCCAGGTACATGATGGTGTGGCTGGCCTATATAGGCGCCTCGGCCGGATTGAAGAGGGGCTCTCACCTCGGCGTTGAGGTCTTTGTCCAGTCATTGCCAAAGAAGTGGCACTGGGTCCTCGACGTCGTCAGATATCTGATCATCATCGTCTTCAACGTGCTGGTGGTCATTTTTGCTCTTCAGATACTTCGAAACCAAAAAGCAACGGGACAGATTTCACCCGCTCTTGAGATCCCCATCTATTATGCTTACGCCGCCGTTCCCTTTGGAATCGGGCTGATGACCATCAGGGCGGTGCAGAAACTAATTGCAGTCGTAGCCACTAGGAATCAAGACATAGTGGCGGCCAAGGGTCAGGAGGGGTAGAGGTTGGGAGTACTGCTATTTGGTTCATTCCTGATATTAATGCTGTTTAATATCCCCATCGCGGTGGCCTTAGGTTTGGCTTCGATGATCGCCCTGGTCTTCGGACCCATGGCCGTGCCGCCGCTGGTAGTCGTACAGCGCATGTTCACATCGGTGGATTCCTTTCCATTCATGGCCATTCCCTTCTTCATGCTGGCCGGCGGTCTGATGGAGGGAGGCGGCATCTCCAAGCGACTGGTAAACTTCGCCAAAACCCTCATTGGTTCTATGCCCGGGGGACTTGGCATCATCACCGTAGTCTCTTCCGCCTTCTTTGGCGCCATCTCCGGCTCCAACCCGGCGACAGTGGCCTCCATTGGCGGCATCATGATCCCTGCCATGCATGAGGCCGGATACCCGAAGGACTATGCCGCGGCGGTTGCGGCTGCCGCCGGCACCTTGGGCGTCATTATTCCTCCAAGCATTCCGATGATCACCTATGGTGTAGTGTCTGGCTGCTCCATTGGTGATCTGTTCATTGCCGGTTTGCTGCCTGGCATTTGTATTGCCCTGCTTCTGTCCTTCAGCATCTGGACTAATGCCAAGAAGCTAGGGCTCAAGGGCGATCGCAACTACACCTTTCGCGAGATGATCGCAGCTGCGAAGGACGCTGCCTTTGCCTTGTTAATGCCTGTGCTCGTCTTGGGCGGCATCTATGGCGGCGTCTTTACACCCACGGAGGCGGCGGCGGTGGCCGTGATCTACGCCCTCATCATCGGTCTGTTTGTCTACCGGGAATTCACGTGGAAAGACTTGCCCCAGATCATCATCAACGCCGGGATAAGCACGTCAGTTGTGTTTTTTGTAATCGCCGCATCCTCTTCCTTTAGCTGGCTGATTACTGCCGGGCGCATTGCCGACTCTGTTACCAAGGCCATGATGGCTATTTCCAGCAACAGGTATGTGTTGATTTTCCTCATTAACATACTGCTTCTGTTCCTAGGAACGTTCCTCGAGACCCAGGCCATCATCCTCCTGGTTGCCCCGATCCTCATCCCCTTGGCAACCCGGATCGGATTGGATCCCTTGGCCCTTGGCATCATCATGGTCGTCAACACATCGATTGGAATGATAACGCCGCCGATGGCTGTCAACCTTTTCGTAGCCTGTGGAATCGCGAATCTGAAAATCGAGGAGATAACGAAGCCAATTCTTCCCCTCCTCGCGGTCGAAGTTGCCTTCTGTTTGCTCATCTCCAACTTTCCGCAGCTTCTACTGTGGCTGCCGCGGTTGGTTCGTGGTTAATGGTGAGCGGGGTGTTGGGAGTATGGCTGTAGGGAGAGGCAAGGGATAATGGGGAGGTGGGTCATGGCATAAAGGTCATGGTGAAAAATCCGGTTTTCGTCACTCCCCATGCTGTGAAGCAGTTTCAGCGTCGGGTGGCCCCTTGGCCGGCTGGTGCAGTCATAGACTTTCTGCTTGCCCGCCTTCAGCGGCTGCCCGACGAAGTCGACGTGGCGATGGCATCGCTGCTTTACCGGGTACCCTTTGCCGGTCGACATATCACCGTTGTTGTGGGCCGTGGTGAAGGCGAGTGGCCCGCGGTGATCACGGTGATAGGCGATACCCAGCGCATCGATAGGCTGCTCAGCTGGCGAGGCAGGAAATGGGCGAGCAGGGATGCCGGGCGGTTGCGCACATTGCATCAATGGGGATTTACCCCGCAAGAATGCGCCGAAGTGATGGGAAAGCCCCTAGGCGAAATCAGTAAGAGGTGGCCTGAGCCTCCTTAGCGGAGGTCTGCTGGAGTTATTGAACGAGAATGTAGCTTTCTTGCTAGGCTCTGTGATTCTTCCGGTGAGGAAAAATCAGCGACATCACCTGATTACTCTTGAGCGGTGTCTCTCAAGTATGGGAAAAAGCCCCGGATAGGCTTTGGGAACTTCAAGTCTGATTTCCGGGGCCTTCTGCTTCCTGTTGCCGCTTGTCTCTATCAATGATCATCCGAAAGAGTCTATGGAAACGGGACCATTGCCAACCAATCCATCTTGCAAGCTCCCTACTGAACTAAGGGGAAAAGGGTCCGAACTCCTAAGTTTTTTGATTTGCTTGCAGGAGAAATGGTCGGGTGAGAGAATTTAGCGAAGTAGATTCTCGAGAATCGAGATTCGAGACTCGGGGTGCCGAAAAGAGAGGTGGAGTGGACGTGCTTATGAAGCTGCCTCCTGTCGGAAAAAAGAGACGCCTGAGCGAACAGGTTTATCAAGTGCTTCTTAGCGCGATCATTAACCACGAAATCTGCCCCGGTACTAGGCTCTTTGAGGATGAGCTGGTTAGACAATTGGGTGTTAGTGGAACAACCGTCAGGGAAGCCCTGGCTAAGTTGGAACAGGATGGTCTTGTTGTCAAATCACCCCACCGGTTCACAATGGTTCCCAAACTCTCGCAACAAGATATCGAGGAAATCTATGATCTGCGTTTAGCCCTTGAAACACTGTCCGTTAGGCGAGTCCATGAGAGGATCACCCCTGAAGGCTTAGCGCGATTGAAAGAGTTGGTGATGAAGGGCGAGGAGGCATTAGAACAGGGAGACCTAAATGGATTGGTTCATTACAATGAGGAATTCCACAACGCCCTGTGTGCACTTTCGGGTAATCGACGGCTGATACGCATGATTCAGATCCTGCGAAAGCAAATCCGTCTCTTTCGGGTAAGAGGGATAAGAGATTATCCAGGTCTTGAAGAGCATAGGCGTATTGTTGAGGCATTGGGAGAGAGGGATTGCGAACGGGCAGTAGAGGAGATGAGTAGGCACATCATTCGCGGCAAGCAGTATTACCTAAAAGAACTAGCCGAGAGTACTAGTGGAGAAGTACATGATGAAAGGGGAACGGAGGCAAATGACTTCGAGGCCTAGAGTAATTGTGGAACCTGCAAGGGAAGTACCAGTCTTGCTAGATGTGGATGTAGTCGTCGCGGGTGCTGGTTCGGCCGGCCCCATGGCAGCCATCGCGGCGGCCAGACAGGGGGTTAAAGTAGTTCTGATTGAACGTTTCGGGGCTTTGGGAGGAAACCTGACAGTGGGCATGAACTCGAAGCCTTCGGGGTTGCTTCCTGGCGGGATTCCTTTAGAGTTTTGGGAGAGGGCGCAAGCGATTGGGGCCGCGGGCACCCGGTACGTCGCCGATATCGGGGAAGGCAACATTGGCTTGACTGCACCATGCGATCCGGAGATGGCCAAAGTCCTCCTGGCCAGAATGTGCACTGAGGCCGGTGTTCAGATCTTGTTTGAAGCCATGGTGGTTGCTCCCATCGTTGAGGAGAATCAAGTGAAAGGCGTCATCATCGAATGTAAAGATGGGCGGCGGGCCATCCTGGCGAAGGTCGTCATTGATTGCACAGCTGATGGGGACGTTGCCGCGTCTGCCGGAGCACCGTTTATTGTGGGCTCTGAAGAGGGGGCAATGCAGCCGGTATCTATGTACTTCAAGATGAATGAGGTAGATATCGAGAAGTTTGCCGAATGGGCAAGAAACCATCCGGAAGATGTCACCGAGCGTTATATCTCCCCTGATAAGCCCGAGTATGGTATTTGGGCCACCGGATTTGAGCGAATGCTAAAGAAGTTCCAAGCCGAGACGGGGATCAAGCTTCAGCGGGAAAACATCACTCTTAAGACGGCCTATGGGAAGACGGAAGTGTTCTGCAACTCGACGCGAGTGATCGGGGCTTCTGGTCTATCCGTTTTGGATATCAGTAATGCCATTATGGAACTATACCGTCAGATCGAAGCCAATGCCCGATTCTTGCGGGAGAACGTCCCCGGATTTGAAAACGCTTATATCAACGGTATTTCTTCGATGCTGGGTGTTCGGGAAACCCGTCATATCCTTGGGGAATATGTCTTGACCGGCCAGGATGTGATGAGCGGTAAGCACTTTGACGATTCGATTGCCGTTGACTTGGCGGCGATGGACATCCACGATGTCAGAGGGTCGCTGGTTCGATTCGAGAGCTACCCGCCTTATGAAATCCCCTATAGGTGTTTGGTCCCGCAAGAAATAGACCAGGTGCTAGTTGCAGGCCGCTGCATATCGAACGATCACGTTGCCCACGGTCGAACACGGAATATCCCGGCATGCATGTCGACCGGTCAAGCAGCCGGCTTTGCCGCAGCTGTTGCTGTGAAGACTGGGCGGCTCGTCCGGGAAGTAGATGTAAAATCAGTCCAAGAGCTGGTCTTGGCGACCGGCATGCCCATTGACGCTCGCCAAGTAGAGATTTAACAACAAACAGGCCCAAGTCCAAGGTAAAGCCCAGGACTTGGGCCTGATGCAACAAGCCGAAAATGAGGGGAGCTCCAAAATGACTACTGTTATGGAAGAAAGGACTCAGAAGTTGCTCAAGGCAGTAGTGCTAATGATGGCAGCGTACCATTTCTATGTGGCCCTCACTGGCATGCCAGAGCCGATGGTTGTGCGGCCCATCCACATTGCATTTGTTCTCTTCTTAGGTTTTCTTAAGTATAGGGGAGGGAAAAAACAGACAACAATACCCTGGTATGACTGGTTGTTCGCGATAGCCGGGGTATTAAGTGCAGTCTATATCTTGTTTGACTATCAGCGCATTGTCTGGCGGTTGCCGTTCTTCGATCCACTGACAGTTGGTGATTGGATTTTCGGCATCGTAACTATAGCTTTGGTGTTGGAGCTTACTCGCCGGACCGTGGGGAAGACGTTGGTTGCTATTGTCCTTTTCTTGATCATTTATACACTGTATGGCAAGTATTTTCCCGGGCTTCTCAGACACCCTGGCATTCCGGCCAAGAATCTCTTGGAGCATTTGTTTCTGACTACTAATGGTCTCTATGGCTCGCTGGCATCTTTGTCCCTCGCCGAAATCTTCATGTTCATCTTCTTCGGGGCCCTCATCCAAGAGGCTGGTGGCAGCGAGTTTTTCACGAGGGTGGCGGTTGCTCTCACAGGCAACGCGAAAGGAGGGCCGGCGAAAGCTGCGGTGTTGGGAAGCGCCCTGTTTGGCTGTATAAGCGGAAGCGGCACTGCTAATGTCTTCGCAACAGGCTCAGTAACCATCCCCTTGATGAAGAGGACTGGCTTTGACCCAGAGTTTGCAGGCGCAGTTGAAGCTGTGGCATCTTCCCTCGGACAGTTGATTCCACCGGTCATGGGCGCGGCGGCCTTCCTGATCGCGGAATTCAGTCGGCGACCGTACATGGAAGTAGCGGCTGCAGCGGTGGTCCCTTCGATCCTTTACGTCTTTGCCATATACCTTGCAGTCCACTATCAGGCGGAAAAGGCGGGCATCGGGGTCTATCAGAGCGATGAGGAAGAGCCTGGGATTTGGGAAACCTTCAGGGACTATGGACATATCCTAATTCCTGTCGTTGTGTTGGTTGTCCTGTTGGCCCAGCGACGAACGGCCTATTATTCTTCGACGATGGCCACCTTGTGTGCGATTCTGGTCAGCTATCTGCGGCCCACCACGCGAATGACTTGGGCCAAACTATCTGACGCCATTGAGACTGCCATCTGGCGGGTGATCACCATTGCTTCGACTTTGCTGTCCGCTGGTGTGGCAGTTGCGGCCCTCCAGACGACCGGTACACCCTATCGATTGACGGCCGTCATCATCCAGTTGGCTCAGGGCAACTTGTTTGGTGTGCTCTTCCTGGTGGCGCTGACGGTCATCATCCTTGGCATGGGGCTGCCAGTCACCGGTGCCTTCCTGATTGCATCGGTTTTCGGGGCTTCGGCGCTGATGGAGTTTGGCATCGACCCCTTTGTGACCTATATGTTCATCTTCATGTACGGCATGCTGGCACCGATAACGCCTCCTGTATGCTTATCCAGCTTCGCGGCGGCGTCAATCGCTGAGACTTCATTCATTCGGACGGGGATTAGGGGGTTCATCCTTGGCATCCCGGCATACATCATCCCGTTCATGGTGGCCTACAATCCGACGCTGCTGAACCTATTTGGGTCGGGTGTATGGTTTGGCATCCAATCCTTTATCACTGCAATGCTTGGGATTGTTGCTCTTGTGAGTGCCACCGAGGGGTGGATGAAGGGCAAACTAAACCTGTTGCAGCGGATAATCCTCTTTGTTATCGCCTTTGGACTCTTATGGCCGGAAACGGTGAGCGACATTATTGGTTTGGTGGGGGTAGCCCTGGTGTTTTATTCACAGCGAATCAAACATAAAGGGGCGGCGGCCGCGTGATGGCCGATAATGGAAGGGGTGGTGGCTGGCACTAATGGCGTAATAGGAGCAGGTTACGGCAGCGGAGACAGTAAAGACTGCGTAGATAGAGAGGAGGCAACAAAGATGAAGAGAAAACTAGCAGCAATTCTTTTGGTCAGTCTTCTATTGATGTCTGTGCAGGTTGCCAGTGCGAAAAAGTATTCGCTCACTTTCCATACAGGTGCCGTGGGGGGGCTGTACATGGAGCCTGCGGCCATCTGGGCGGATCAATGGCACAAGAACTTGCCCGATGTTGAAGCCTCGGTCATCCTTGGCGGCGGCTTCACCAATCCATTGGTTGTGGCAGAATCGCCACCAAACGAGGCTGTTGGGATCACCGATACCCTATCGGCCCGGGAAGTGCAACTGGGCGTCGGTGAGTACGCGGGCCGTGTTCCCCAGGGAATTAAGAATCTGCGGGCCTTGTGGCGATTCAACGTCAAGAGCTGGGGCCACATCCTTGCCAGGCCAGGGGTTGTTCCCGAGGGAATAGAAACCTTCGGCGAGTTCTTGGCAACCAAGCCTAACATCAAGCTAGCTCTCAAGATCCGGGGGAGCGGCGATGAGATCTTTGCCCGCCGGCTCTTAGAATGCTATGGTCTAACTTACGATGATATCAATTCGTGGGGTGGTTCTGTCTCCTTCAACAACCCCGCGGATATCTCCGGCCTGATGATCGATGGACATGCCGATGTCACAATCGCCATCGTCCGGGTCCCCGCATCGTACGTATTGGACATGGACGCTTCGATCAAAGGCATGAAGTGGCTCGCTCTTGAGCCGGAGACTATCGATAGGTTAGTGGAGGAATATGGGTATATCAGGGGATACCACCCCGGGGCGGACTATACGACCCTCGGCAAGGATATCCCGTCGGTCGCCTTCGACCACTTGGTGTTCGTCCACGAGGACATGGATGAGGAGCTGGCTTATCAACTCACTAAAGTGGTCATCTCCGATCCCGAGCGAGTAGGGAAGGCAGTGCCGGCGTTGTCAACGTTTAGCGCTGCTGAGGCCCCCCTTGATACAGGTTTTCCCCTTCATCCGGGTGCTGAGCGGGCCTATCGTGAACTGGGCCTCTTGAAGTAATCGGTGTAATAGAATGGCAGGAGGGGCAGCTTTGAGAGCTGCCCCTCAGTGTTTACTGAGCCTTGGCGGCTCTCTTCTTTTGCCGGAGGAGCTTGCGCACATCCCTTGGGGTGAGGCGGCCATAAGTCTCATCATCGATCATGATCGTCGGCGCAAGGCCGCAGGCGCCGATGCAGGCCACAACTTCCAGGGTGTACTCTA
>JAAYLV010000095.1 GCA_012521755.1 Bacillota bacterium
ACCCGGGGCATCGGCGATGTCACTTTGGGCCGGCTTGTGGAGCACGCCGAGTATGCGGGGTGGACCTTGTGGGAAGCCGTCAGGCGGGTCGATGAGATTCCTGCCATCAGGGGCCGATCCCGGGATGCAGTTGCATCCTTCAGGGAGCTGATGGAAGAGCTCATATCATTGCGGGATGATCTGAGCTTGACCGCCTTTACCCGGGAGGTCCTCCTCCGCACGGGGATCTTGGCCCAATGGGAAGGCCGGGACAACCCGGAAGACTTGGCGCGCCTGGAGAACCTGGAGGAGTTTTTGTCGGTGACCACCCAGTTCGAACGGGACAACCCGGGGGAGGGGCTTTTTGCCTTCCTCGAAAACCTGGCCCTCATGTCCGATGTGGACACTTACGATGAGGACGCGGAAGCGGTGACCATGATGACCCTCCACGCCGCCAAAGGGCTTGAGTTTCCTGTCGTCTTCCTGGTGGGCATGGAGGATGGCATCTTTCCCCATGCCCGCTCCCTCGATGACCCAAACCAGCTGGAAGAGGAAAGAAGATTGTGCTATGTGGGGATCACTAGGGCCGAGGAGCGGCTCTATTTGACCTACACCATGACTAGGACTTTGTATGGGCAGACTCTGCCCGCCCGCCGCTCCCAGTTCATCGATGAGATCCCCCAAGAGCTCTTGGCTGAGGCCCATCGAAGGCCGAAGATGGTCCAGCCCGATGGGAAGTTTCGCCCGGGGGACCGGGTGCAGCATCAAAAGTTCGGCGAGGGGCTGGTAGTTAGCGTTCGGGAAAGCGGGGCCAAGATGGTGGTCACTGTGGCCTTCTTAAATGGAGGTTTGCGAGAGTTCGATCCGGCCATCGCGCCCATGGTGCGGAGGGGATAGGGGGATGGACTATGGCGATCAAAGAGCGGATTGAGGAGCTTCGCCGGCTGATCCGCCACCACGACTATCGTTATTACGTCCTGGCGGATCCGGAAATCAGCGATGGTGAATACGATGCCTTGATGAGGGAGCTGGAAGAGCTCGAGGCGGCCCACCCAGAGCTCATTACGGTTGATTCACCCACCCAACGGGTTGCGGGCGAGCCCCAGGAAGGTTTTGCCGTGGTCCTTCACCGGACGCCGCTGCTCAGCCTGGCCAATGCCTTCGATGAAGAAGAACTGCGGGCGTGGGATGCGCGGGTCCGGCGCCTTTTAGGAGCGGAGCCGGAGTATGTGGCGGAGCTGAAGATAGATGGCCTGGCCGTTTCCCTCTTGTATGAAGGGGGGCGCTTCCTCCGGGGGGCAACCCGGGGGGACGGGGAGCAGGGCGAGGACATCACCTTGAACCTCAGGACCATCCCCAGCATTCCCCTGCGGCTGCCTGAGGGCGGCCCCCGGAGCCTCGAGGTGCGGGGCGAGGTTTACATGGACCGGCGGGAGTTTGAGCGCCTGAATGAAGAGCGCCTCTGGGCAGGGGAGGCCCCCTTTGCCAACCCCCGCAATGCCGCGGCAGGATCTTTGCGGCAGCTGGACCCGAGGATAACGGCCGCGCGGCGGCTGGGCATCTTCTTTTATGGTCTTGGCTATGTGGAGGGGGCTGCCCCCCAAAGCCACATGGAGGTCTTGTCTTTGTTTGAAGACTTGGGCCTCCGGGTCAATCCCCACCTTCAGCTTTGCCCATCCATCGAAGAGGCCATCGCCTTCTGCCGGCATTGGGCGGCGGCCAGGGAGGATCTTTCCTACGACATCGACGGGGTGGTGCTGAAGGTGAACTCCCTGGCTATGCAGGAAAAGCTGGGGGCGACGGCTAAGAATCCCAGGTGGGCCATCGCCTACAAGTTCCCAGCCCAGGAAGCGACCACGACCGTAGAAGACATCATCGTGCAAGTTGGCCGCACTGGGGTCCTGACCCCCCTCGCCATCTTGACCCCCGTGGAGGTAGCCGGCTCCATCGTGGGCCGGGCCAGTCTCCACAATGCGGATATCGTCGCCCAGAAGGATGTGCGGGTGGGGGATGTGGTCATCATCCGGAAGGCGGGGGATGTGATTCCGGAAATCGTGAAAGTGGTCAAGGAGCGGCGATCCGGGGAGGAGGAGCCTTTTCAGATGCCCGAGGCTTGCCCTTCCTGTGGCGGCATCGTCGTCCGGGCGCCGGGGGAGGCGGCCCACCGCTGCGTCAACACATCCTGCCGGGCCCAGCTGGTGGAGCGGCTGATCCATTTCGTCTCCCGGGATGCCATGGACATCGAGCATCTAGGTCCTGCCAGGATCGAGCAGCTGGTGGAGAAAGGTTTAGTTCAAAATCCGGCGGACCTCTACCGTCTGGCCATGGATGATCTGTTGACGTTGGAGCTTGTTAAAGAAAAATCGGCCCGCAACATCCTGGCAGCCATCGCGGGGAGCAAGAGCCGACCGGCTCACCGGCTCCTTTATGCCTTGGGGATACGCCATGTGGGAGCGGAGGTTGCCCGGCAGCTGATGAACCATTTCCCGGATCTTTTTGCCCTGATGGGGGCGTCCCATGGGGAGCTCCTCGGGGTGCCCGGGGTGGGGGAGAAGATTGCGGAGAGCATCCGGGAGTTTGCTGCCGAGCCCAAGAATCAGGAGCTCCTCAAAGAATTGGCCCGGATGGGCGTTGGCCTGGGCCAGGCCGAGGCCCC
>JAAYLV010000096.1 GCA_012521755.1 Bacillota bacterium
GACACCCGGATTAAAAGTCCGGTGCTCTACCACCTGAGCTAATGACTCGTCAGCAAAACACAGTATACATGAAGGCTTCCCCCCTGTCAAGGCCGATAGCGTGAACACGTGTTCTCCAAGGCGCTGAGGCCTTGGGTGACAAAAACTACCTGTATGAAGGATGCCTCCCCGACACATACTCACCTTGGAGGCTGACAAACGTCCTTTGGTCTGGACCCGAACCGGTAGGTTCGAACAGCAGGATCCTTCGCCAAAAGGTACTGCTGTAGGTTGCCGAGCAACTTGTCCAACCACTCGACCTCTTTCGTCAGCCTCCTTTTGTGGAGGAAAGAAGGCCCCGCAAAGCGAAAACCACTGTGATGTGCTATTGCGGGGAGGTATTGCCCAATTGAAAGTCATCATCCCAGTGGCCGGCGTTGGGACGCGCCTTCGGCCCCACACCCATACTGTACCGAAAGCCCTGGTCCATGTGGCCGGAAAACCGATCCTCGGCCATATCCTCGACTCTCTGGAGCCTGTCGGGGTGACGGAAGTCGTCCTCGTCGTGGGCTATCTGGGCGATCAAATCATCGACTACGTACGGGAAAACTACTCCTTCCAAGTCCATTTCGTCGAACAAGAAGAACGAAGGGGCCTAGGCCACGCCATCTATCTGGCCCTCCGCTCCATCGGTCCGACCGATGCACCCTTCCTCATCGTGTTGGGGGATACGATCTTTTCTGGAGACTTGCAGGGGGTAATCGCGGCCCAAACGACGGCCATCGGCGTCAAAGAAGTGGCCAACCCCCAAAACTTCGGCGTCGTTGAAGTCAAGAACGGAAACATTAGCCGGCTGGTGGAAAAACCCGTCGATCCCCCGAGCAACCTGGCGGTTGTGGGGGTCTACTACATCCAGCACCCGCCTTTGCTGATGGAATGTCTGGAGAGGATCATCCGGGAGGATATTCGCTCCAAAGGGGAATACCAGCTGACGGACGCCCTCCAGCTGATGCTGGAGGAAGGAGAGGTTATGAAAACCTTCCCCGTCGGCGACTGGTTCGATTGCGGCTCCCCGACGGCGCTGCTCAGCACCAACAAGGTCCTCCTTGAGCGATTGGGCCGGGAGGTTCAGATCCCCGGGTCAATTATCATTCCCCCGGTCTGGATCGACCCTGCGGCCCACATCGAAAGCTCCATTATTGGTCCTTATGTCTCCATCGCTGAAGGGGCCCACGTCGAAAGCTCCATTATCCGCAACACCATTATCAACAAAGGGGCCCGGGTGGAAAACATGCTCCTGGACGCCTCCTTAATCGGCGAACGGGCCCTGGCGAGCGGGGTCCACACCGTGCTTAACATCGGCGATTCATCCAGCATCGAGATGGTCATCTAGGACGTATTTCCGCAGGGCCACGGCCACGCCGTCCCGGTCGCAGTCCGCGGTGATGAAATCGGCCCTGTCTTTCACCACCTGTTCAGCATTCCCCATGGCAACGGCAACGCCGGCGACCTTGAGGAGATCCAGGTCATTATGGCTGTCCCCAATGGCCAGGATCTCCTCGGGGGCGATGCCCATTTGCCGGGCGAGCCACAGGAGGGCCCTGCCCTTCGATGCCTGGGGGTGGATTATCTCCAGGGAATCGGCCCGGGAGCGGGTGATGCCAATGGCCTCCCCAAGCTCCTCCCGGAGGGATGATTCCACCCGGGCCAGGACCTTTGGCTCTTCAATGATCACGATCATGCTCGGGGGGCCGACCTTAGCGGGGATGCGAACCACATCATCGACAAGCTCCGCCGCCACCCGGAAGCGCCGGGCAAAGGCTTTGGACTTTTCCCATCCACGGTCGCAATAGAGGACGTCCCGCACATAAGCCTTGGCGTAGACATCGTGCCGGGCCGCGACCGCTAACACCTTGGTGGCCGCATCCACATCCAAGGGGCAAGAGCACCAAGTCTTCCGGTTAAGGTCCTTGATCAATGCCCCGTTATAGTTAATCATAGGAATGTCAATCCCCAGCTGCCGCGCGTAATAGACAACCGCGGAAAACATCCTGCCCGTGGCAAAGGTGACCTGCACCCCCCGGGCTTTGGCCTCTTTGATCGCCTGCCTCGTCGCCGGGGACACTTCCTTCTCGCTGTTCAAGAGCGTCCCGTCCATGTCCATGGCAACCAGCCTGATCCTAGCCATGGGCATCATCCCTTTCCCAAGAAAAAGCAGCCTCAGAGTTCTCCCACAGGATGGGCGCGAGCTCATCTAGAGCCATGCCCTTTAGCTCCGCCAAGCGCGCGGCCACCAAGGCCACATAGGCCGGCTCATTGCGCTTGCCCCGATGGGGAACGGGGGTAAGGTACGGACAGTCGGTCTCAACTAACAGCCGATCGAGGGGAATCTCCTCGGCAATAGCGGCTAGACGCCGGGCGTTGGTGAAGGTCAAAGGACCGGCAAAGGAGATGAAAAGCCCCATCTCCATCGCCTCCCTGGCCATCTCCCAGCTTCCGGAGAAACAGTGGAGCACGCCGCCGACTTGCTCGATCCTTTCTTCCCGCAGGATCCGCAGAGTATCCCCGTGGGCGTCCCGGCTGTGGATGATCACGGGCAGATTGAGACGCCGCGCCAGGCGAATGTGCTCCCGGAAGGACTCCATCTGGACCTCCCGGGGAGAGTTGTCGTAGTAGTAATCAAGGCCCGTCTCCCCGATGGCAACCACCCGGGGCGACCGGCAAAGCTGGGCTAGATCCTCGAGGGCGTCGGGGGTGGTGGTCGTGGCGTCGTGGGGATGGATGCCAACGGCCGCATAAACCTCCGAATACTGATCGGCCAGCCTCAATCCCTCGATGGACGAGGGCAGATCGTAGCCAACGGTGATGATCCGATCTACCCCCGCCTCACAGGCGCGGGCCAGGATCCGATCCAGCTCCCCTTGATAGTCTTCATGGGTCAGGTGGGTGTGGGTGTCGATCAGCCTGATCATCTTATCTTCGACCCCGCCGGCATCTCTTCATCCACCGTCAAGACCCGCACCCGTCCATCTTCGGCCACTGCGGCCAAGACCATCCCCTGGGAGAGTTCGCCGCGGATCTTGGTGGGTTTGAGGTTGGCCAGCAAAGCCACATTTTTCCCCACCAGCTCCTCCGGCTTGTAATGCTGGGCAATTCCGGCGACGATCTGTCTTTCTTCGCCCCCTAAGTCCACCTTGAGCTTGAGCAGCTTGTCGGCGCCGGCGATCCTTTCCGCCGCGATGACCCGGACAAGGCGGATGTCCAGCCGGGCAAACTCCTCAATGCTGATCTCGACCGTTGACTTTTCAGGGGCCTTAGGCTCAGACTTCTTGGCCTCAGGCTCGCCGTCTTCATCTTCAATGCGGGGGAACAAGGGGTTGCCCGGGCGGATGACGGTCCCTGACGGCATCTCGCCCCACCGGATATCGCCCAGCAAGTGATCCGTCAGCTCATCATCCAAGCCCAATCGGTGCCAGATTTCCGTCGCGGTGGAGGGCATGGAGGGGTAGATGAAGAGCGCGATCCACCGGAGGGACTCGACCAGATTGTACATGACTCTAGCCAGCTCGTCCCCCTTCGACTCATCCTTAGCCAGGGCCCAAGGGGCAGCCTCGTCGATGTACTTGTTCACTGCCCCGATGAACCGCCAGATGGTGGCCAAGGCAGTGCTCAAATCCAGCTCCTCCATCAACGCGACCAGCTTCGCCCTAGTGCTTGCCGCCTCTTCCCTGAGGGCCGCATCGAGGGGGCGCTCCGGACCCGGCGCGGGGACGACTCCCTTGTAATACTTCTTCATCATCGCGGAGCTGCGGTGGACCAAGTTGCCAAGGTCATTGGCCAAGTCCGCATTGATCCTGCCCACTAGCGCCTCCCAAGAGAAGTTGCCGTCGGAGCCAAAGGAGATCTCCCGCAGGAGGAAATAGCGGATGGCATCAGCCCCGAACTGGTCGATGAGGACGTGGGGATCGACCACGTTGCCTTTGGATTTGGACATCTTGTCGCTGTCGAAGAGGAGCCAGCCGTGGCCGTAGACCTTCTTGGGCAGCTCCAATCCCGCGGCCATCAAGATGATGGGCCAGATGATGCTGTGGAAGCGGACGATCTCCTTGCCGACCAGGTGCACATCGGCCGGCCAGTACTTCTGGAACGTCTCTGGATCGTCTAGGTAGCCGATGCCCGTCAGGTAGTTGGTCAAAGCATCGAACCAAACGTAGATGACGTGGCCTTCGTCGATGGGGACAGGGATGCCCCAGCTGAAGGATGTGCGGGAGACACACAGATCCTCAAGGCCGCTCTTGATGAACTGGACCATCTCGTTGCGCCTGCTGGTCGGCTGGATGAAATCCGGATTGGCTTCGATGTGCGCCAGGAGCCGGTCCGCGTACTTGGACATCCGGAAGAAATAGCTTTCCTCCTGGAGAAGCTCCACCGGCCGGCCGCAGTCAGGACAGTTGCCGTCCACCAGGCGGCTTTCCGGGAAGAAGGTTTCGCAAGGGGTGCAGTACCAACCTTTGTACTCCCCTTTGTAGATGTCCCCCTGCTCGTAGATCTTGCGGAAGAGCTCCTGGACCACCCGGTGGTGGCGCTCCTCCGTGGTGCGGATGAAATCATCGTAGGCAATGTCTAGCCTTTGCCAAAGCTCCTTAAAGCCCTTGACGATCCCATCCACATACTCCTTGGGGGTCTTGCCCCGCTCTTTGGCGATCCGTTCGATCTTCTGACCATGTTCATCGGAGCCCGTCAGAAAAAAGACGTCTTTGCCGCATAGCCGATGGTAGCGGGCGATGGCATCGGCGGCCACGGTAGTGTAGGCATGGCCGATATGCAGCTTGTCGCTGGGATAGTAGATGGGTGTGGTGATGTAAAAGGTTTCCTTGCCCACTGCAAAAGCCTCCTCCAAGTAAAATAAACCCTCCGCCCCATGACAGGGGCGAAGGGTTATACGCGGTACCACCCTGCTTTGCCATCACCTCGCGGCGATGGCCTCTTCAGGTACTTGTTCAATACCCTAGCACGATAACGGGTGCACGACCCAAGGGTCTCCCGGCACGGCCTACTTGACCTTTCAGCCTGCAGCTTGGGGGCCATCTTCAACAGACCTTTGGTACCGGCTCCCACCTTCCCCGGCTCTCTAGGACCTTCCAGTCTGCCTACTCCTCCCCCGCATCGCTTTCCTCTCGATGCGTTTTTCCACCCCAAATATAGCCGATCATCCGCCCCCTGTCAAGGAGCGTTGCGCTTCTGCTCCACAACCTCTTCCCCAAACAAACCAACTACATAGCTAAGGATCAAGGCGACAATGGCACTGCCGATCACGTTGACTCCATCGAGCATCCAGCCCCAAACGCCAAGATACTTGCCGCCGATCCAGGCGCCAACAATACCGGCGATAATAGCACCCCACAAGTGACCTGGATACTCCCGTCTCATTAGATACGCTTCCGTAATCCAACCGAGAATCGCACCGACGATCAGGATGGCGATCCAACCCACATCAGCCACCTCCCTTCAAATTATGTACGATTCCCTCCGCCGGTATTATATGTTACTGTCCCCTGGACTTCTTTAGTACCGGCCCGAAGGAGCCTTCTTTGGACCCAAGTTGGACCAGAAGCCGTGGCTTCCTTGAGGGGTTATAACTAATGGGAATTATATAGATTTGTTTGTTACTAATATCATAACCCAGAATTTGCCCCATCGCAAGGAAAGATCGACCAGCCCTCGGGGCTCAAAAAACAGAATCCCCAGGGGATGGGGATCTAAATCGGCGGGACGATTTGTCCTTAGATGACGGGCCCAGGGGGGACGGAAAAGGCACCCCCACCTCACTTCGCCACCCGGTAGCGCTGCCCCGGCAGGGCAATAGCGACGGGTCCTGGGAAAACGCGGGCCGCATCCCTCCTTTTCCTCTCGAGATCGGCTCCGGGGCGAAAGTGGGTGAGAAGCAAACGATCGACGCCGGCTTTGGCGGCCAGGATGCCCGCCTCCTCGGCGGTCAAATGGGAGGGGTGATCCTCTTCAGGATCTAAGGTGGCCTCACAGAGGAAAAGGTTGCTGCCGGCGAGAAAATCTACCAGCTCCAGGTCAAAGCCTGTATCCCCCGAGTAGGTCAGGACCCCATCGCCGGAGCTTATCTTCACCAGGTGGGCCTCCATGTTGTGTTTGGCGGGCGTGAAGCTGAAGGTAAAGGGACCGATTTTGAGGCTTCCTTCCCCATATTCCCCGATGGTGAAGCCCTCCTGGTAGAAGCCCAGTAAATTGCCGAAGGCATCGCAGAGACTTGCGAACCGCTTGGTGTTGCCCGGGGGAAGGTAGAGGGGGATTGGTCCTTGAAGCCCTCCTTCCCGGCGGGCGAGGCCCATGGCAAAACCCAAGACGAAGAGGTCCGCTGCGTGGTCGGGGTGAAGGTGGGATAGGACCACCCCGGTCAGTTTTTCCACGGGGCAAAACTCCTGGAGCCCCGCGACGGTCCCGGGACCGCAATCAAAGAGGATGTTAGCACCATCGGTCCGGACTAGATAGCCGGGGCAGGCCCCTTTCGGCCCGGGGAAGGGCGATGAATTGCCGATGATAACTATTTCCAATATCTGACACCTCATTTTCGTTGACTAGGTTTGGAAATCCTAGTATAATTTACCCAAAAGATGGTATAACCAAAGGGGGGATTAGGTTGAAGTCGACAGGCATCGTCCGAAAAGTCGATGAGCTCGGCCGGGTTGTCATCCCCATCGAACTGCGCCGCACTTTGCGGATCAAGGAAAAGGACCCGCTCGAGATCTACGTCGATGAAGGCAATATCGTCTTGAGGAAATATGAGCCCGCCTGTGTTTTCTGCGGAAACAGCGAAAACACGACCATGTTTCGCGACCGGAACATCTGTCTTGACTGTCTCAACGAGCTCAAGTCCAGTTCCTAGTCCATCTCCCCCCGTCCAGGCAGATCGATGACCGCCTGATAGACTAATCGCTTTGGTATGCCTAGTTCAGCTGCCGCTTCTTTGATGGCCCCTTTCTTGTCCATCCTTTCCATCAAGGCGAGCACTGTTTCTTGGATCTGATCCTGACTGGGGGCCTTTTCTCGCCCGCCCTCCTTGTCACCGGCAATGACCAGGACCATTTCGCCCCGCCTGGGGTTCCTCGCCAGCTCAGCTGCGAGCTCGGCGGGAGAGCCGACCAGGACCTCTTCGTAGATCTTGGTCAGCTCCCGCATGAGGGCCACCTTTGCCTCGGGCCACACCTTAGCCAGGCTGGCTAAGGCATCCTCGATCCGGTGGGGCGCCTCGTAGCAGACAACGCCCCGCCCCGATTCCCGAAGCTCCAGGAGGAGCTTCTCCCGCTCGCCCTCCCGGCGGGGCAAGAATCCGGTGAAGGTGAACTGGGGCATATCGAAGCCGCAGATGGAGAGGGCCGCGCTCAGGGCGCTCGGCCCAGGGAGGGGGATCACCGGAATCCCCTCTTTGCGGGCCTCGGCCACAAGGAGCGGCCCCGGATCGCTGATGCCGGGAGTGCCGGCATCGCTGACCAGCACCACCTTGGCCCCTTCCTTCAGCTTCGCCATGATGGCCGGCACTCGCTGCTTGCGATTATGGGCATTGTAGCTGAGGAGGGGAACGGAAATATCGTAGTGGGAAAGGAGGGCCCTCGTCCGCTTCGTATCCTCCGCGGCGATGAGGTCCGCCTCCCGCAAGGCCCTCAGCGCCCTGAAGGTAATGTCTTCCAGATTGCCGATGGGCGTGGCACATACATAAAGCTCCCCAGCCACTTCCCTAAGACTCCTTCTTCGCCGGCTTCTTTTTCTTCTTGCGGGACCGGCGCCGCCGCCGGGACTTCTTCTTCGGCTTCGGCTCCTCTTCGGCCGCCGCGGATTCGTTGGCTTCTTCCTCCACCAGGACCTCCTCTTCCGGCTGCTCCTGCTCCTCTTCCTCCTGGGCCTGCTCCTCCCGGTAAAGCTCCGATTCGAATTTGAGGCAGCACATAAGCCGGCCGCAAATGCCGGAAATCTTGGTGGGGTTCAGGGAAAGGTTCTGCTCCTTGGCCATCTTGATGCAGACGGGCTCAAAATCCCCCAAGAAGGTGACACAGCACAGGCTCCTGCCGCAGGGACCCAGCCCCCCGATCATTTTCGCCTCATCCCGCACCCCGATTTGCCGCAGTTCGATCCTGGTCTTGAAAACCCCAGCTAAGTCCTTAACCAGCTCCCGGAAGTCCACCCGGCCATCCGCGGTGAAGTAAAATATGATCTTCGCATTATCGAAGGTATACTCCACATCCACCAGCTTCATAGGCAGGCCGTGCTTGGCGATCTTGGCCAGACCAATTTCAAAGGCCCTCTCTTCCTTTTCCCGGTTTTCCTGCAGGTGTTCAAAGTCTTCCTCCGTGGCCCGGCGGATAACTTTTTTCAAGGGTTGGACTACTTCTTCCTCCGGCACCATTTTGGGACCGACGACCACTTCGCCAAATTCCAGCCCCCGGGCCGTTTCGACAATGACGTTGACGCCTGTCTCCAGTTCTATCTCATCCGGGTCGAAGTAGTAGATTTTCCCGGCTTTTTTAAAGCGCACGCCAACAACTTTGACCATTACACCACCTCTTTTGTCAAGGTAAAGAATACATCTTCCAGGAGAAGGCGAAGATTAACATTGCCGGCGAGCTTGGACCGACAGCCCTCGATAATCCCGAGGGCCCGGAGAAGCTCCCCGGGGGTGTATCTCTTGGCTTGGGCAGCCAGCTCCGGCAGGTGATCGCAGTTGATCACCAAATCTCGCCGTTCTGTTGTGGCCAACACTAACAGATCCCGGTACCATAGTAAAGCCATATCTAAAAATATGTCCGCCTTTTCCCGATCCTGCGACCACTCTTCCGCCAGGGCCAGGACCCGGATCCCGTCCATTTCCGGAAAAGAGGCAAGCTCCTTGCTAATCCGCTCCCGCTCCGCCCAGTTTTCATCTTCCAGGAGGCGCCTGGCCTCACCGGGCCTCCCCCCCGCCAAGGAAGCTGCCGCCTTGGCCCTCTCGGGAGGGACTCCCTCCTCCTCCAGTCGATCCTGCAGGATCCCGGGGGCCAGGGGCCGGAAGGGCAGGACCTGACAGCGGGATACTATGGTCTTTGGCAGCGATTCGGGGCTGCGGCAAAGGAGGATGAAAACCACCCGCTCCCCCGGCTCTTCCAGCATCTTCAAGAAACTATTGGCCGCTTGGATCGTCATGAACTCCGCCCCCTGGACTACGCAAACCCGGTAGCTCCCAAGATAAGGCTGCAAGGATAAGACATGCTGGAGGGCCCGGATCTGCTCCAGTTTGATGGAACCACCGTCGGGAGCAATCAGATGCAGATCCGGATGGCTCCCCCCAGCATGAGCGCGACAACCAGGACACTCTCCGCAGGGCGCAAGGATGTTTCCACTGCAGCTCAGCGATTCCACAAGATCCTGTAGCACCTTCTCCTGTCCCAGGCCTTCGGGGCCTGAGAACAAGTAGGCGTGACTTAGCCGGCCCTTGGCTAAAGCCTGCTGCAGCATTTCTTGAACATGCTCCTGTCCCAGCACCGGCTCCCAACTGAGCATTCATTACACCCCGCTAAAAATAAAGGTCGAGGAGGAGGCCCCGGATCTCATCCAACATGGCAACGAGGGCTAATCCCTTCCCTTGCCTACGGACGAAGCTCTCAGCCAGGTCGGCCAGTCTTTCATCGACGCAGCGCAGGAGCATGAAGATGCGCCTTCGCCCCCGAACGTCGATGAAGCCCCGCTCTTCCAGCCTGTGGGCCCGGGCCAAGACCCTTTGGAGGAAACTTCCCACCGCGGTCTTGTACTCTTCCAAAAGTTCGAGGGATGGGGCCTGGATGAGCCTTTCCGCCAGCTCATCCACCTTAGCCAACAGTTCGTCTAGGTCCTCCCCTTCCTCCCGGGATGCTTCCCGCAGCTCCTGGGCGAAGGGAGCGGGCCGGATAGCGGCCTTCCTCCCCGGAGACCTGGACTCCTTGGTCGTTGGACGTCTCTTGGAGGGCTCGATTTTCATTTCTCCCCGCCCCCTATGCACCTGGCAACTAGATCCACAATCCGCCGGTGGACAGCCTCTACATCTCCTTCGGTGGAGACGAGGTGCATCCGCTCCGGGAAGGCGGCACAAAGCTGTTGGTAGCCCTCCCGCACCCGGGCCTGAAAGGCAGCGCCCCGGCCTTCGATCCGATCCTGGGTGCGGCTGGCAGTGCGGGATGCCGCGGTCGCCGGGTCCACATCCAAGACGATGGTGAGGTCAGGGAGGAGTCCCCCCGTAGCCAGTTCATTGGCCTGATCGATGAGCCTTAAGTCCTCGCCGAGCCCATAACCTTGATAGGCCAGGGTTGAATCTACATAACGCTCACAAACGACGACTAAACCCTTTGCCAAGGCGGGCCGGATCACTTCCTCCACATGCTGGGCCCGGTCCGCAGCCATTAATAACAGCTCCGTTCTACTGGCCATGCTCCCCCAGCGGGTGCTCAGGACCAGCTCCCGGATGGCCCGGCCGATCTCCGTCCCCCCAGGCTCGAAGGTATGGAGGCCCGGCCGTCCCTGCTCCTCCAAATATTGGAGGAGGAGCTTGGCCTGGGTCGTCTTGCCCGTGCCGTCGGGCCCTTCCAAGGTGATGAAAAAACCTTTCATGATGCCTCTCCTAATCCCTTCCCATTAGCTCCGCGAGAAAGCCCTCGATTTGGGTCACCGTGTTGCTCCGGATGACTTCGATGGGCAGTCCGCGCTGTTCAGCCTTCTTTAGCCCTTTCGGCATCTTGCGATACTGTCCCTTCAAGGTGAGGACTAGATCTGCATCCCTCAAGTCCCCGGTCAAAGTCACCGCCGCCCCCGTATTGCTGATAGCCTTCTCGATGCGGCTGCGGCTCACCCCGTAGGGGAACAGGCGGTAGGTTGTCTTGCGGGGCGGCGGCGGAGGGGAAGGAGCCCTCTCCGGAGTGATGGTGATCTTGCCCTGCTGGTCGCGCATGCGCACCTCGGGCAGGGCCATGGCCCCCCGCAACAGGGCATCAACGGTGGCCGCCACATCCCGATGGACCATCAACATGTCGCGGCTGCGGATCTCCACCACCACCTCAAAAGTGGGCGGCGCCTTTCGCTCCAGAACAGTCTTTTGGGTGCCCCGCTTGCGGGCTTCTTCATCTCCCAAGGTGACCGCCTGGATTCCCCCAAGGAGATCCACCAAGGTGGGATTGGCCAGCAAGTTCTCCAAGGTGCTGCCGTGGGCGGTGCCGACTAGCTGCACTCCCCGCTCCGCGATGGTCCTGGCCGCGGCGGCTTCTTTTTCCGTCCCGATCTCGTCGATGACGATCACCTCGGGCATATGGTTCTCCACAGCTTCGATCATGACGGCCGCCTGCTGATCGGGATGGGCCACCTGCATCCTGCGGGCCCGCCCGATGGCCGGGTGAGGGATGTCCCCGTCCCCGGCAATCTCATTGGAAG
Organism: Bacillota bacterium; assembly: GCA_012521755.1. Lineage (GTDB taxonomy): Bacteria > Bacillota > Limnochordia > JAAZLZ01 > JAAZLZ01 > JAAZLZ01. The sequence continues at coordinate 11,434 of JAAYLV010000096.1, forward strand.
TGTCCACAATAATCACCCGTTTGTCCAGTTCATCGGCCAAGACCCGGGCCACTTCCCGCAGCATCGTCGTTTTCCCCACCCCGGGCCTGCCCAGGAGAAGGAAGCTGCGCCCTTCTTCCACCACATCCCGGATGATGTCGATGGTCCCGAACACAGCCCGTCCAATCCGGCACGTCAAACCCACCACATCCCCCCGCCGATTGCGGATGGCGGAGATCCGGTGGAGGGTCCTTTCAATGCCGGCCCGGTTGTCCGGGCCAAAATGGCCCACCCGCTTCAGGACGTAATCGATGTCCTCCCGGGTGACCGGGTCAAGGTCCAAAGTGCGAAAACCGGTTGGCAACCGCACCTCCGGGTGCCGACCTAAATCGAGCACTATCTCAAGGAGCTCCTGCCGATCTCCCATTTTCACCACTTCCTGGCGGACAGGGGAAGGGAGAACCTCGAGGAGCCGGTCCAAGTCATCAACGATTTCCCTGCGCGTCATCTGTTTTCGCCCCCATTCCCTCTGCTAGTATTATACCGGAAATCGGCTAAGCAACTACCGCAACCTCCGCCAAAGCAGGGTCATCAACCCCCCGCACCTTGACTTGGCACATCTTCAGGAGCTCAAGGTACTCTAGGACCTCTTCGGTGAAGATTTCCCCGGGGATGATGACCGGGCTTCCCGGAGGATAAGGGGCGATTATTTCCGCGGCGATCCTTCCCAGGGCCCGATGGAGGGGCACCTTGCTCCGCGGCCGGAAGAAGGCCTCCCGGGGAGAAAGACTCCGGGGCGGGATGGCCGGAGGGGTGATGTCCAGACCTGCCAGCCTCCTTGCCCCGGCTCCCCCATCGGGAGGGGGAGTTGCCGCCAGTTTTGCCAAGCCCGCGGCTAGCGCATCCACCTCTTCGGGACCGTCGGCATAGGTCAAAAGGCAAAGGACCGTCCACCAGTCGGCCATTTCCACCCCGATGCCGCACCTTCGCAAAAAGTCTGCGGCCTCCCAGCCGGTGTAGCCTAGCTCCTTGACGGAGACAACCAGCTTCGTCGGATCCCAGGCGGCGATCATGCCTTCCTCAACGTACTCTGGGCCGCAGATGGAAAGACCCGGAAGGCTTTCGATCCGCTCCCTCGCCCTGTGGGCGAGGGTGAGGGCCCTGTCCCAAAGGGCACCGCCATCCTCCATCTGGGCCCTGGCCCCATCGAGGCTGGCCATCAGAAGGGGCGAGGGGCTGGTGCTCAGGAGGAGCTCAAGGGCCCCCCGCAAACGCGGAGGGATCTCCCCTTTAACGTGCAAGAGGGAGCTTTGGGTAAGGGCGCCAAGGATCTTGTGGGCGCTGTGGGCCACCAAATCGGCCCCAAGCTCCAGGGCCGAGGGAGGGAGGAGCGAGTTTAGGGCAAGATGGGGCCCATGGGCCTCATCCACCAAGACGAGCATCCCCCGGGCTTTCACCAATTCGATGAGGGAAGCCAGATCGGGGCAAAAACCGTGATAGGTGGGATAGACGAGGAAGGCCCCCTTGGCCTTCGGGTGCTCTTCCCCGGCCCTTTGCCAGTCCCCCAGGTCCCAGCCGAGGGGCAGGCCCAGATTCTTGCACCATTTGACCGGGATGAAAACAGGCTCAACCCCGGCCAGGATCAGCCCCGCCGCGGCGGAAAGGTGCATGTTGCGGGAAATCAATAGTTCATCTCCGGGGGCAAAGGCGCCGAGCATCATCCCGTGGAGGGCGGAGGTGGTGCCGTTGACGAGGAAGTAGGTCCTGTCCACCCCGTAAAGCTGAGCGGCCAAGTCTTCCGCGCGGCGAAGCAAAGCGTCCCTGTCCTCCCCGCCGCCAACTTCATCGCCCACATCGGCCTGGAAGCACCTCTCCCCTAGAAGTAAAGACAAGGGAGCATATGCCCCCTTGCCCTGCTTGTGCCCGGGAGTATGAAAGGCGGCCGCGGCGCCGTTGATGTATGCGAGGACGCCTTCTAGGTAGGGGATCCTCCCCCCTCGAAGCAAGGTTCATCACCTCGATAGGACCAAATCGTCTTGATTTTCTCGATCAAGGTTCCATAATGAGGATCCGTCACCTGGGCGCGGGCTATCTGCTCCTCACAGGCGCTGCACAGGTAGTGGCCCCGGATGATCAGGGGCGCCTTCGCCAAGCGGCCGCACACGAAACAATGTTTTCCATCAGCCATCCTTTTCACCACCCGCTTACCAGCCTATGCCCAGGACGCTCCCATGGTGACATGTTACTATACTTACACAACTGCGGCCATCTTCCTGCTCTAACGCCGGCGCAAGCCCCGCCGCGGCGGGAGGAGGCAATAAGGTCCCGGGTCGAGGGGCGGCAAACTGAGGGAGCATCTGTCGATGCGGCGACGATCCTTGTTCCTGCCTACGGGTCGTGAGCGGCCAATTACATGGATTATGTAACATAAGATTCCTCTACCCGATAAGAACCTCATTATGCTTCTCCTTTCTTCCTATTATTGCGTTATACTCCCATATTACTCTCACGATGAACTTGTGTCAAGTGTGAGATTACTTCTCGCCTTAGTCTCTTTTCGTTTGACGGGATAGGAAGGCTGTGATAATTTAAAGAAAGATGGGATTTACTCTGCCGCTAGCCCTAACGCCAATGCCAAAGGAGAGTCACAAATGAAAACGGGGATGACCCTCGGCGAAAAGGTAAGGTATCTACGCAAGAGATTAAACCTTACTCAACAGGAGTTGGCTGGTGATGATTTCACCAAGAGCTTCATCAGTCAAATAGAGAAGAATGAAGCGAACCCCTCCTTGAAAAGCCTGTACATCATTGCCGAACGGTTGAATAAACCCGTCAGCTTTTTCCTCGATGAGACCATGGGGGTCGAAGATCTGGAAAGTTCCCCTAAGATAGACCAGTTGAACCTGATGGGCCAAAGCTTCGTCCGGGAGAGGAATTGGACCCAAGCCATCAACTGCTTTGAAGAAGCCCTCTCCCTTTGCTCAGCCACCGATTTCCAACGGCGAGCTACGTGTTTGTACAACCTTGGGGGCGCGCTATGGCAAAGCGGCAGCGCTGCGGCGGCCATCGGACGTTTGGAGGAGGCGGCCGGGGAGTTTCAAATGGCCGGCGACGGCACCGGCCTGGTCAACACCTACAACCTCCTCGGGGTCATCCACGCCCAGCGGGGCCAGCTAGGCCGCTCCGTCGAATACCTGGAGCAGGCCCTAGAGCTCATCGACAAACTGGAGGCGACGGATGTTTATCTGCGCCTTAGGATCTTGACCAACCTGGGCCTGGGCCTTTGCTCCCTCGGCCGGTATGAGGAGAGCATGGAGCAGCTCCACCGAGCCCTTGAGCTGTCCGATGAGAATACCGATTACTACAAGTTCGGCGACCTGCAGATGGCCCTTGGCTACATCCACAAGCTCCGGGGCGAGCTGGAGGAAGCCCTCAAGGCCACCATCAAGGCGGCCAACTTCTTCCGGGCCGTTGGACCCCCGGCGCGGCTGATCGATGTTTATGTGAACCTGGCCGTCATCTACCGGGCCCGGAGTCAACCAGGGGACGTGGAGAAGGGATTGGACTGCCTCCAAGAGGCGGAGGCGCTGGCCGAAGAGCACGGCTCCGACAAGAACCGGGCCAACATCCACGAGGAGTACGGCCGGCTGCTGGCCGCGGCGGGAGACCATCGCCGGGCCATCACCGCTTACGAGGAGGCCCTGGTCCATCAAGGGGAGCCGGCCAGGCGGGCTAAGCTCCATTTGGCCTTGGCCGCTGCCCACCAAGGCCTTGGCGACCGGGAGAAGGCGACTTGGCACTTGGGGGAGGCAAGCTCGGCCCTAGAGGAAATCCCCCCGGGGAAGGGGGAAAAGGACCTGGCGGAGCTCTATTCGGACTTAGGGCTGTTTTACCAGGAGCTTGGCGATGTGGAAAAGGCTAATCAGTACCTCGCCAGGTCCGTCGAACTTTACCGGTCCTTCAGGTAGAATGGACGATCTCACCGTCGATGAGGACCATCCGGCAGCGGCTGCGGGTCTCAAAGGGATGGCCGTCAAAAAGGGCAAGATCCGCGTCTTTGCCCGGTTCAATGCTGCCTAGCCGGTCCTCCAGGCCAATTATGGCGGCGGCATTGATGGTCACCGCCCGGAAGCCTTCTTCTTCCGGCAGGCCCTCCCGGACGGCCACGCCCACTTCGATGGGCAGCCAGCGGGTCTCCGAGGTGGCATCGGTCTGGATGGCGATCTTCACCCCAGCCTCGGCCAGCAGCGCGGCATTCCGGATATTCACCTCTTGCAGCTCCGCCTTGGACCGACCCATCAACAGCGGCCCCACAACGCACGGCACCTGCTTTTCCGCCAGGACCTCCGCCACCTTGTAGCCCTCGGTGGCATGTTCGATCACCACGTCCAGATTGAACTCTTCCCCGATCCGCAAAGCCGTCAGGATGTCATCGGCCCGGTGGGCATGGATGCGGGCTTTGAGCTCGCGGGCCAGGACCCGGGATAGGGCCTCAAGCCTGATGTCCCGTTCGCCCTCGGACTTCTTTTGCAGGTAGTTCTCCGCCTTGACCAAAGACTCCCTGATGAGCCCGGCATTGCCCATGCGGGTTGCTGGAGCTTTTTTCTGATCCCGCCCGTAAACCCGTTTTGGGTTTTCCCCCAGGGCCATCTTCATCCCCTCGGTGTTGGGGATGACCATCTCATCGGCAGTCGCGCCCCGCAATTTGATGGCCATGCCTGTACCGCCAATCACGTTGCCGCTCCCCGGCCCGGTGTAAACGGTAGTGATCCCCGCGGCAACCACCTCTTTAATCGCGACATCATCGGGGTTCAGCGAGTCGACGGCCCGCAGGTGGGGAGTGACGGGATCGACGAGTTCGTTGACATCATCGTGGCTCCAAATCCAAGGCTCCCCCAAGACTCCAAGATGGCTGTGGGCATCGATCATCCCCGGCATGACATACCAGCCCGAGGCATCGATCACTTTAGCCTCGGGAGGGATGGGCAAATCCTGCCCGACGGCTTTGATCCTCTTCCCTTCAATCAAGACCACCCCCGGATCCAATACGCCCCGGGTGATGGTCAGCACACGGCCATTGACAATGGCAAGCATTCTTCGACCCCCTTAGTCTAGACAAATCAAATTGTGCTTCTCCCTCCTCGGCCAAATACCTGCCGGGACGATGCGAAACAATATTGACGAAAAGGCCGTGGAAGTTGACATCGGAGAAGGCTTTTTGCGTGTCAGATGAGAAATTTTTAATTAGATCACTACACGAAAGGAGTACGACGGGTGAGCGTACTAGATGCATTTCGACTTGACGGGAAGAAAGCTATCGTCACAGGAGGTGGGCAGGGATTAGGAAAAGCTATGGCGACCGCCTTGGCCGAAGCTGGCGCCGATGTGGCCATCGCCGATCTGAACGCTGATTCCGCCGCAGCCGTCGCTAAGGAGCTCGAGGGCCTCGGCCGCCAGTCCATGGCTGTGCAGGTGGATGTAAGTAATGAGGAGCAGGTCAAGGCCATGGTGGCCAAAGTAGTCGAGGCGTGGGGTACGGTGGACATCCTCATCAACAGCGCGGGGATCAACCGCCGCAACAAGCTAATTGATCTGGCCGTCGAGGACTACGATGCGATTATGGACGTGAACCTGCGGGGCACCTTCCTTTGCTGCCAGGAGGCAGGGAGGATCATGGTCGCCAAAGGTTCGGGATCGATCATCAACGTCTCCTCCATGTCCGCTTTCATCATCAACAAGGACCGGCCCGTGGGCGCCTACTGCGCTTCGAAGGCGGGGGTGAATCTCCTCACCAAAGGCTTTGCCGCAGAATGGGCCAAGAGCGGCGTCCGGGTCAACGCCATCGCCCCCGGCTATTTCAAAACGCCCCTCAACTTCCCTTGGATGGCCACTGAACAGGGTCCGGAGGCCTTGTCTCTAACGCCCATGGGGCGGTTTGCCGAACCGGAAGAGATCGGCCCCCTGGCAGTCTTCCTAGCATCGCCCGCATCAAGCTTCATCACCGGCCACGTCGTCCTCATCGATGGGGGCTACACAATCTGGTAACTTGCGGGGGGCTAGTTGCCCCCCTTTTCACGCCTGGGATAAAACAGGGCCAAAAGGCCCATTCCCCCGCCAATCAAATGGAAGTACAAGGTGAGGAGTCGCCATCCGGCAACTAGCAGTCCCAGCTCATGACCTCCTAGAAAGCGGGACATGATCATGGCCATGCCCCCCTCAAGACCGCCGCTGCCGCCGGGGGTGGGAATGAGGGAGATAAGTAGATAGACGGGGACCTGCAAGGCCAGCAACAGAGGGTAGTTGACTTCCCTCCCCAGCCCCGCCATCAGGACCGGGGCAACGGCGAAGTTCAGCGCGAACATAACCAAGTAAGCAAGGCCCCCCAGGAGCATGTAAAAACCTCCGGTGAAAACGCCCTGGAAGCCCTCGGCTGCTTCCCTCAGGAACGCCACTATCTTGGCGGCGGCCCCCTCGGCCCGAGCTTGGGATACTATCCTCATCCGCACCAAAAGATGCAGACACCGCTCCACAATGGGAGCGGCCTTATCCAGGTTCCAAGTTAAGTAGAAAACGATCGCCCAGCCCAGGGCGTAAGCCAAAATCCCAAATCGAATGATCCCTTGCAACAGGGGCGTTGGCCCTACCTGCAGCCCCAAGGCAAAGACGAAGATCCCAGACATGATGGTCAGGAGCCACTGGGCAAGAAAGCCGCTGAGGAGGACGATGCCGCTAGCCTTGCCGAGGGGGATTCCCCCGCGGTAGAGGGAGTAGGCCTGGACGGGGGCCCCGCCCGCAACGAAGGGAGTGACCGCGGCGATGAAGTAGCCGGCCAGGACCGTTCGCAGCCCAACGGAGAAGGAGATCCGCTCCCCTCCAGCCCGGGCCATCATCATCACCCGGAGGGCATCCACGGCGGAGGATAGGATCAACAGGCAAATGGCCAATCCTAGATGGCCCCAGCTGAAGGAGGCAAGGACCTGCCGGGACGGCTGCCGCCAAGTCTTGGCGAGGATGAGGCCCAGGGTCAGAAAGGTGACCAGGATCGCTCCCAGGGCTTGTTTGCCGATGCGCCGCCAATCAAACTCCTTCAAGGCCTTCCTCCCGCTGATGCTCTCCGATCACGTAGACAAAGACCTGGTTTTCCTCGTCAATCCGGCTTGGCCGCCACCCGGGAATGGGACGCCGGTTGGAAACGACCCGGGCGCCTTCTTTGAGTTCCCGCTCCAGCTTATCCCGGAGCTTATCCGCGGCCGCCTGGGAGAGGTAAAAGGTGACTACATCGGCACCTTCCAGGGACATGTTGAACATGTTCCCCCGGATGACCTGGGCCCGATCTTTGAACCTCCGGCAGCGCAGGCGGCAAATGAGCCAGCGGACCGGGTCGATCTCAACGCCTACCACCTTGGCTCCCCGCTCGAGGGCAGCCACCAAGAACCGGCCGTCGCCAGCCCCCAGATCCCACAGGGTCTCCCCCGGCTGAAGGCGGGCCAGCTCCAGCATTGAGTGCATGACGGCAGCTTTCGTAGGGCTCCATGCACCTCCAGCAAAGGCTGGGAGCAAAACCGACAACAGGCCTCCACCGATCAGGACAGCTAGGATCCAGCCCATGATCCCACCCCACTCAAGTCAGCTAAGCCCAGTTTAGCACCCCCCGGAAATCCCCGTCAATACTCCCGGCCTGGGCCCCGCCAAGGGAAAGAGGCGCTAAAATCATACGATAAGACTAGAAGTCTGCCCTGGCACCGGACCCAGCAGCCGAAGGTGAATTTATATCTTGGAGGGAGAATATGTTATAATCGGATCGGACGGACGTCCGAATTATAATGAAAGGGGTTGTCGTCATTGCCAGGATCTAATGGATGGAAGGTCAAAGGCACGGAGAGGCTCTTCAATCTCGCCCTTGACTATCTGGTCAAGGATCCGGAAAAAAGGATTCGAAGCCTACTGTCCATCGGCAAGGCGTTGGCTGTCGCCCCCAATCATAAAGAGGTCATCGCTAATTTCGAGACCCGGCTGGATGCGGTTCCCAGCACCAACGACTATCTCCGCCGGCTCCTGACGCAAGTCCATCCCAATTACCGGAAAGGGTTCTTGATGAACCTGATCGTCAAGGCTTCGTTGTGGGGGATTCCCAAGCAGGCGGCTATGACGGAGGAACTTGGGGTTAAGGTGCCTTATACGATCCTGATCGACCCGACGGAGGCCTGCAACTTGCGCTGCGTCGGCTGCTGGGCCGGCAAGTATCAGGTGCATACCCTGCCCTACGAAACCTTTGACCGGATCCTCAAGGAAGCGCAAGAACTGGGCATCCACTTCATCGTTCTGTCCGGCGGCGAGCCTTTTGCCTACAAGAACCTTTTGCGGGCAGCTGAAGAACACCCGGATATTGCCTTCATGGCCTATACCAACGGGACCCTCATCGATGAGGAGATCGCAGACAGACTAGTGGCAACGGGCAATCTGTCCCCCGTCATCAGTTTGGAAGGCTGGCGGGAGGAGACCGATGCCCGGCGGGGAGCGGGGGTTTATGACAAGGTCATGACGACGATGGATCTTTTGCGGGAGCGGGGAGTGCTCTTTGGCTGCAGCATCACCGCCACCCGCCATAACGTCGCTACCCTTTTCGCCGACGAATTCATCGACCATATGATCGCTAAGGGAGCTATGTACGCTTGGTCCTTCCACTATGTTCCCGTTGGCCGGGAGCCCAACATGGACCTGATGATCACCCCCGAGCAGCGAAGCTGGCTCGTCGATCGGGTAGCTGCCATCCGGGATGAGAAATCCTTCCCGTTGATCGATTTTTGGAATGATGGGGAGATGACAGGCGGGTGCATTGCCGGCGGGCGCATGTACTTCCACATCACCGCGGACGGGCAGGTGGAGCCCTGTGCCTTCGCCCACTTCTCCATGGAGAACATCAAGGACAAGTCCTTAGTTGAGGTCTTGGGTTCACCCTTGTTCAAAGCCTATCGAAAACACCAGTTAGATGATAATATGTTATTGCCGTGTCCCATCATCGATCGGCCGGAGAAGCTGCGCCAGATCGTTCTCGAGTCGGGGGCAAAACCGAGCTATCCCGATGCGGCGGGGCTCCTCGATGGGGAGCTGGCCGATGCCCTGGACCATCACTCCCAGGCCTGGCGAAAGGTGTGCGGGCCGATTTGGGCGCGGCGAAAAGCAAGGAAACAAAGTGAGGTTTGCGCCGGATGACAGAAAGAGCGGAGAAGCGCCCCCAGTCGGATGCGATCCTGGAAGCAGCCTGCCACTGCCTGGCCCAAAAGGGTTATGCGGAAATCTCCCTCCGAGAGATCGCCCAAAAGGCAGGGGTCGCTTTAAGCCAGCTGCACTATCATTACGACAATAAACAAGGGTTGTTTTTGGCGGTGCTCCGGTCTGTTGCGGAGAGGTACATCACTGAAATCGAAGCGGAACTGGAGGGCCTTAAGGACTCCCAGTCGATTTTCCAAAGGGTGACCGCCTTCTTTCAAAGGAAGCTTGACAGGGAGCCCGGCCGCTTGCGACTGTTCCTGGACCTTGCCAACTTGAGCTTGTGGGATGAAAGCTTCCGGCCCCAAATGCGGGCCTTGTTTGCCGACCTGGCAGCTACTGTGGAAGAGCGACTGCTAAGCGAAGAAGATCCGGACCGCTCCCATCACAACCTGGCCCGGGTCTTCCTGGGCGCTTTAGTTGGCATCAGCCTGCAAGCCATCCTCGATCCGCAGCGGGTGCACCAAGCAGAGCTTTTCCAGATGGTGCCAAACCTTTTTCTACTCGCCGGATCAACCAGCGGAAGCTAAAGTCAAAGGGACTGGGCCAACAAAACCCAGTCCCTGCATTTTCGCTGGTGGGCCTAGGTGGACTCGAACCACCGACCTCACGCTTATCAGGCGTGCGCTCTAGCCACCTGAGCTATAAGCCCTCCGAAAGACATGTTCATCTTAGCCTTTATCGGGGAAAATGTCAAGGGGAAGGGCCGCGGCTGCTATACGCCCACGACGTACTTGAGGACTAGCAATAGGATTACCCCGGGTATTCCCAGGAATCCTGCGACTAAAGCGGTTATCGGGTTGATGGGCAAGTAAACCCCAACGAACAGGCCAAGGAGATTGACCAGCCAGAGGAGAAAGCCGCCGATGACCCCGTTGATGAGCAGCCGGATGGCCAGCCGCAGGGGAATGAGCAAGAGGCGGGCTAGGATGTAAAGGAGCACCAGCCCGAATAGATAGGCAATGATCACCGTTAGTTCCATCTGTTCCCCTCCGCCCGTGGGTATGGCTGTCCCCTATCATGATATTACCTCAACTGCCCGGGTATGCCTCAGGCATCACCGTCCCGCTCCCGTGCCCGCTTGAGCAAGTACATGTACCGCTTCTCGGCCGCTTGCATGGCGTAGATAGCATAATCCACCAGGGCCGGATCCGTCACGTTGTCAAAATAATTGCGAGCACCCACCCATTCTTGATGGGCTTCCCGCACAACCTCCTCATTGTCTGCCTCTAGGTCGTCGGTTTCTTCTTCGAACAAGCGAAACTGGCGATTCAGCACATCGCGTATGCTCGTCCAAAGCTGTCTCATCCCCTCGTCAGCCTCCTTTGGTAGGAGTATGGCCGAAACGAGGGGCATTAATGCGCTATTCTGGTTAGAACTTACAGTTCCCGGCGCCCTTCCAGGGCTTTGCCCAGGGTGACTTCATCGACATACTCCAAGTTGCCGCCGACGGGCAGTCCGCTAGCTAGCCGGCTGACCCGGTAGCCCATGGGCTTTAGCAGCCTGGCAATGTACATTGCCGTCGCTTCCCCTTCCACCGTCGGATCGGTGGCCAGGATGATCTCCTTGAACTCCTCCTGCTGGAGGCGGGCCAGGAGTTCTTTGAGTTTAATATCATCGGGACCGATGCCCTCCATAGGCGATATGGCGCCGTGGAGCACATGGTAAAGCCCTCGGTACTCCCGGGTTTTCTCCATGGCAAAAACGTCCCGGGGGTCCCCCACCACGCAAAGTAGACTCCGATCCCTGGCATGGTCGGTGCAAATCCGGCAAGGGTCAGTATCGGTGATGTTGAAGCACCGGGAGCAGTAGAAGCTTTTCTCTTTGGCTTCGATGAGGGCTTGGGCCAGGCTGTGCACATCCTCCCGGGCGAGGGAAATGATGTGGAAAGCTAATCGCTGGGAGGTCTTGGGACCGATCCCCGGCAGCCTGGCCAATTCCTCCGTCAACCGGGACAGAGGGCGTGGATAATAGAGCATGTCTTCACCTCTAAAAGATGCCCGGCAAGTTCAGGGAACCAGCAACTTTTTCCATTTCCTTGTTGGCCATCTCCCGGGCTTTAGCCAGCCCATCATTGACGGCAACGAGGATCAAGTCCTGGAGCATCTCCAGATCATCCACTACTTCTTCATCGATGGTGATGGATATCATCTCTTGCTGACCGTTGAACACCGCGACGACGGCCCCGCCGCCGGCGGTGGCCTCGACGGTTTTTTGCTCCAGCTCCTCCTGGACTTTAAGTAACTGCGCCTGGGCCTTCTGGACCTGTTTCATCATCTGCCGCATATTCTTCATCTCTGTCTCCCTCCCCAGAATCAACATCGCCCCTAGTTACATTAATTACCCGTCCTCCGAAAAGCTCAATCGCGGCTTTCACCACCGGGTCGTCTAGAGGGTCTTCCGGCTCCCTTTGGGGATTATCCGATGGGATCCTCTCGCCGCAGAAATAGCATTCGAGCCGGACAGTACATTTCAAGGCCCGGGATAGGATCTTCTCAACAGCTTCCCGGTTGCTCTCCTGCTCGAGGCTTGCTTTGTGAAAGCCCCGGTCCTCGGGGAACTCAACCTGCAGGATGCCATCGGCAAAGGAGACAGGTCTTCCCTCCCGCAGGAAGGCCTGCAGGTCTGCCCGTTTGGCCGCCCGGAGACATTCTAAGAGCTGATCCCACTGCCCCAGGATAGCCGGTTCTTGCCTCGGGCCATCCTCCGGCGGAGGCTCATCCTCCCGCGGGGGAGTCGCTTCCTCCCGCAAGGGCGCCTCTACCTCACGGGGCCTTTCTTGCTCCCTGATCGGTCCTTGGGCAAGCCTTGCTACTTGTTCTTCAAGGTATGCCAGTCTTTCTTCGATGGCTCCCTGGTCTTGGGTCATTGCCCCCTTGATGACGGCCATCTCGAGGATGATCCTGCTTCTTTGGGCCCAGCGCAGCTCTTGCAAGGCCTCGCCACAGATCGCGAGCAGCCTCAACAGCCGTTCGGGCTTCACTTCTTTCCCTTGGCTTTCAATCAGGGGCAAGATCTCCGGGGAAGCGTCAATCAGTTCTGTTGAACCTCCTGCGGCGACGATCAAGGCGTCCCGGAAGTGGCCCATCAGTTCTTTGAGAAATTGGGCGAGGTCTTTGCCTCCTTCTTCCAAAGCCTTGATTTCCTCTAGGGCTTCCCCTATCTTCCCCGCAGCAACGAGGGAGGCAAAATGGGCGACTTTTTCTCGTGTTACCGTTCCCAGGACTTCAACGACCACTTCTTCGGTTAAGGGTCCATCGGCATAGGCGATGCACTGGTCTAGGATCCCCAGGGCATCCCGCATGCTGCCGTCGCCGTGGTGGGCAATCACCATCAGGGCCCCTTCATCGGCCTCGATCTTTTCCTCTTCCGTCACATAACGCAACCGCTCCGCGATTTCCCTGACGGAAAAGCGTCGAAAATCGAAGCGCTGACACCGAGACAGGATGGTCATGGGAACTTTATGGACCTCGGTGGTGGCCAGCACAAAAACCACGTGGGGCGGCGGCTCCTCGAGGGTTTTCAACAGAGCGTTGAAGGCCTCCGTTGTTAGCATATGGACTTCGTCGATGATGTATATCTTATGGGAGCCTTGGGTGGGGGCAAACTTGACGTTCTCCCGCAAGTCCCGCACTTCATTGATGCCCCGGTTCGATGCCCCGTCGATTTCAATGACGTCAACGCTAGAGCCCTCACCGATGGACCGGCAATTGTCGCAAAGGCCACATGGCTCTGGAGTGGGTCCTTTCTCGCAGTTGAGGCCTTTGGC